>URBM01000026.1 GCA_900545995.1 uncultured Collinsella sp.
GCCTTATCGTCGGCAGCGTCAGATGTGTATAAGAGACAGGTGCGTATTTTTCGTATCTTCTAACGTATTTTAACGGGTCGACGGACAGCGCTATTGCCGCATATAACGCCGGCATGGGTAATGTGGACGGTTGGGCACAGCAGGACACATCGCTTCACAACGCGATTACCTTTCCCGAGACGCAGGCTTATCTGATCCGCGTCAATAATGCCTGGGTTCGCTACAAGACCCTCTATCCCGATCGGTTCGTATAGGACTATGCCTGCCGCCTGCGTATACTGCAGATATATGAGTTAGGAGTATCCATGGCGGAATTTGAAGTTGAGCGTGTTGGAGGAGAGCTCAAACGTTTTGGCGTTGAGGGCTCTGAGGTGCCGTTTAAGGTCGTGTCTCCATACGAGCCCGCTGGTTCCCAGCCTAAGGCCATTGAGTCGCTTGTGCAGGGCGTGAGGGACGGAGATCGCTATCAGGTTTTGCTTGGCGTGACCGGTTCGGGCAAGACCTTTACCATGGCCAAGACCATCGAAGCTCTCGGTAAGCCGACGCTGGTCATGGCTCCCAACAAAACGCTTGCCGCTCAGCTTGCAAGCGAGCTCAAGGAGTTTTTCCCCAATAACTCCGTAGTCTATTTCGTATCGTATTACGATTACTATCAGCCCGAGGCGTATGTGCCGCAAAGCGACACATATATCGAGAAGGATTCTTCGATCAACGAAGAAGTCGAGATGCTGCGCCATCAGGCGACCGCCTCGTTGCTCTCTCGACGCGATGTGATCGTCGTTGCATCGGTTTCCTGTATCTATGGTATTGGCTCTCCTGAGGACTATGCGGGGCTGGCGCCGAATGTCGACAAGAAAGTGCCGCTCGAGCGTGATGACTTTATCCATGCGCTCATCGATATTCAATACGATCGCAATGATTATGACCTGGCGCGCGGTACGTTTCGCGTGCGTGGCGATGTCGTCGACGTGTATCCGCCCTATGCCGAGCACCCGTTGCGGTTTGAGTTCTTTGGCGATGAGGTCGAGCTTATCGCCGAAATCGATGAGGTCACCGGCGAGATGCTTCGTGAATACGAGGCTATTCCCGTGTGGCCGGCATCGCATTATGTGACCGAGAAACCCAAGGTCAAGGCAGCCCTTAAATCGATTAGCGAAGAGTGCGAGAAGCGTGTGGCAGAGCTCAAAGCGACCGACAAGTTGCTCGAGGCGCAGCGTCTGCAGCAGCGCACCGATTATGATCTTGAGATGCTCGAGACAATGGGTTTTTGTAATGGCATCGAGAACTACTCGCGCCATCTGGATGGCCGCAAGCCGGGCGAGCCACCCTTTACTTTGATTGATTACTTTCCCAAGGATATGCTCTGCATCATCGACGAGAGCCATGTGACAGTGCCGCAGATTCGCGGTATGCATGAGGGCGATCGTTCGCGTAAGGTGACCTTGGTGGAGCACGGCTTTCGCCTGCCCTCGGCGCTCGATAACCGTCCGCTCCGATTTGATGAGTTTGAGGCGAGGATTCCCCAGTTCATCTACGTTTCGGCCACGCCGGGCGACTATGAGCTGCGGGTTAGCCAGAACGACGTTGAGCAGATTATTCGTCCGACCGGTCTGCTCGACCCCAAGATCGACGTTCGTCCGGTTCGTGGGCAGATTGACGATCTTGAGGACGAGATTCGCGAGCGCGTGGCGCGCAAGGAGCGCGTGCTGGTGACCACGCTCACCAAGCGCATGGCCGAGGACCTGACCGACCATCTGCTTGATGCCGGCATTAAGGTCAATTACATGCACTCCGATACGGCGACGATGAACCGTGTCGAGATCCTGCGAACGCTGCGCGAGGGAAAGATCGATGTTCTCGTTGGCATCAACCTGCTCCGCGAGGGTCTAGACCTTCCTGAGGTCTCGCTGGTGGCAATTCTCGACGCTGACAAGGAAGGCTTCTTGCGCAATCGCCGTTCGTTGATTCAGACGATTGGCCGTGCGGCCCGTAATGCCGACGGCGAGGTCATCATGTATGCAGACGTTGTGACCGATTCGATGAAAGAAGCCATCGAGGAGACGCAGCGCCGTCGCGAGATTCAGATGGCATATAACGAAGAGCATGGCATTGTTCCCAAGACGGTCCGCAAGGCCATTAACGACATTTCGAGCTTTATTGCCGAGGCCGAAAAGACTGTGGGCTCGAAGGGACGCTCGAGAGGCGATTCGCTGGGTCACGGTGCGTTCTATACGCCTGACGAAAACGGCGAGGGCGCCGCGCCGGAGACGGTGGCGCCCGAGCAGACACTTGCGGAGCAGTTGGAAGAACTGCCGCATGACGAGCTTGTGCGGATCGTCGAAACCATGGAAGAGGATATGCGCAACGCTTCTGCCGCCATGGACTTTGAGGAGGCGGCGCGCCTGCGCGATGCTGTCGTTCAGATTCGGGCGATGCTTGAGGGTGCGTCTGAGGACGAGACGATCGAGCGCTTACGTTCGCAGGCCCGCAAGGGTTCCACGTTCGCATCGGGCAGAAAACGCCAGGGTGCACGGTTTAAGAAATAGCGAACAGGCCCCGAGTTCCCTGTGGAGCTCGGGGCCTGTGTCTTTTGCGTGCTGGAATTCGTGCGCTAGAGGTCTGCGATCAGGGCTTCGGCGCAACGGATGCCATCGGTAGCGGCGCTCATGATTCCTCCGGCATATCCGGCTCCCTCGCCGCAAGGGTAGAGCCCCGGGGTCGATACGGCATGGCATTGCCGGTCTCGAGTAACGGTGACCGGAGAGCTCGAGCGTGTTTCAACACCGGTGAGGACGGCATCGGGATGGTCGTAGCCACGCAGTTTTTTGCCGAGCAAGGGAATTCCCAGACGAAGCGACTCGATGATATGTTGCGGCAATGACTCATCGATTGCTGTCCAAGTCACGCCGAGCGGATAGGTGGGCTTTACCTTGCCGCATGTCGTGCTGGCGCGTTCTGCAAGGAAATCGCCGACGAGCTGTGCCGGTGCGTTCCAGTTGGAGCCGCCAAGGCGATAGGCAGCCCGCTCGCAAATGCGCTGGAGTTCTACGCCTGCAAGAGGATCATCGCTGGGGAGATCATCGGGCGTGACGTTAACGAGGAGAGCGGCGTTTGCGTTGCGGCCGGCGCGGGCGTTGAGACTGGCGCCGTTGACGCACAGATGGCCGGGCTCTGAAGAGGCGGCGACAACCTGTCCGCCGGGACACATGCAGAATGAGAACACACTGCGGCCGTTGGGAAGATGGGCAACGAGCTTATAGGGGGCTGCTCCGAGCGCGGGATGACCCGCTGCGGGGCCATATTGCGCCCGATCGATATCACGCTGCGGGTGTTCGATGCGAACGCCCATGGCAAACGTCTTTTGAGCGAGGGCGACATGATGGGTTTTGAGAACCTCGAATACGTCGCGGGCAGAATGACCGCAAGCAAGGATGAGATGCTTTGTGTTGATTGACTCGCTTGTCGCGTCGTGGGACGACTGGATGTCGATACCGACAATGGTGCCAGACGCGTCGATGCGAATGTCGACGAGCTTCGTTCGATAACGGACGACACCTCCGAGCTGCTCGATGCGCTGGGATATAGCGGTGACAACTGTGGGAAGGATGTCGGAGCCAATGTGCGGCTTGGCATCCCACAGAATATCGCGGGGCGCACCCGCCTCGACGAAGGTTTCGAGGATAAGGCGATGGGCGGGATTTTTTGTTCCCGTATTGAGCTTGCCGTCCGAGAAGGTCCCCGCGCCGCCCAGACCAAACTGGATATTACTCTCGGGGTCGAGGATGCGCTCCTTTAGAAAGAGGTCGATCGCATGCGAGCGGCGAAATGCCGGGTCGCCGCGCTCGATGAGCAAGGGCTTAAGACCTGCTTCGGCGAGCGTAAGCGCAGCGAAAAGGCCGGCGCATCCGGCGCCGACAACGACAGGGCGTTCTTGAGGTGCGTCGGAGACGGGGGTGGGGAATGAAGACCCATCGTCTTCTATCGCGCGTACGCGCGAGCGGTCACGCTCGGCAACGCTGTCGACCGCTTCTCGCTCGAGGTGGGGACTAGTCAGCTCAACACGAAAGCTTAGGATAAAATGGACGTCTCGTTTTTTGCGGGCGTCGATTGACTTGCGGTGGAGCTCGATGGACTTGATCTCGGAGTCCTTGCAACGTAGGACGCGCTTGGCGACTCGCTTGCCAACAATGAGGCAGGCATTTTCATCGCCGGCTTCATCGAGCGACGCGTTGACTTGGGTGATTTCGATCATCGAGGTCTCCTTAGAGGCAAGAAAGAGGCCGTCCGGTATCCCAGACGGCCCGAATGCGTTTTTGATTATAGACTGCGCGGCTACAGGCTGCTTGCAGCGCGAATGCCCGAGAGCCAGGCCCACGCAAGGTTAAAGCCTCCGCAATCGGCGTCGATGTCGAGCGCTTCTCCGCAGACGTAAAGCGGGGCGCCTGTGGTGCTGTTCACGTAAAGATTGGGTGTCGAGACGCACTCGATAGATATGCCGCCACGCGTGACCTGTGCTGAGCGCTCCTCTGCCGTCCCTTCGACGGACAGTTTAAAGTGCTTGAGGATTGAGACCAGGTGGATGACATCGCGCGAGCCGGGATGGCACCGCTCGAATGCCGTACAGACGACGTGTGAGAGCTGCGGGGCGAGCATGCCGTCAAGCCAGTGGGAGTTTCGGGGCGAAAAATCGCCGAGCACGTTGACACGTTGCTCGAGCGTATCGAGCAGCTCATCTTTGGAGAAATCTGGAAAGAAGTCGATCAGAACAGTGTCGCCCTGGTTGATACGGCGAGAGAGATTGAAGGCGGCGACGCCTGAGATGCCGAAGGCACGGAACAGCACTTCGCCATCTTCTCGCCAGAGCTCTTCGTGGCTGCGCGAGAGCGTTAAGCGGGCTCGGACGCGCAGACCATCCAGAGTTCCGAGTGCCGTCCGGTCGCCGACGACTGATGCCGATACGGGGCACAGGACGGGGCGCAGGGGCGTCAAGGGAAGGCTAAACACCTCGGCGATGCCGGTGGGGTTGCCGCCCGTAGCGATAACCACGGCCCTTGCCTGCAGGGCATCGCTCGTGCGAGGAGTATCGGCTAACGCCTTTCGAAGCGAACGGAGCTCCGTCTTTCGGTCGCCGTGCTTTTTGGGTTTGAGTACATGAGCGGGACGGTCGATCTGAAGCGTCCAGCCTTCGGAAGCCTTATGAGCCGCAATGACGTTAGTCCCGCAGCGTAGGGTGATGCCCAAACGCTCGCATGCATTGAGGAGTGCATCGCGAACCGACTCGGCGCGAAGGGAGCGCGGGTATAGGCGGCCTTCCTCACGGATCGTCATGATGCCCAGCGAGGAGAAAAAACTCTCGAGATCTTGCTCGGGTTGGGGGCCCATGATGGATTCGACAAAGGCGGGGTGGTTATATCGCCGAATGTCGATGGATTCGTTTGAGAGGTTGCAGCGGCCGTTTCCGGTTGCAAGCAGCTTGAGACCGCAGGCGACGTCGCGCTCGACGACGCAGACGCTTTTGTCGACACGCGCCGCCGTAATGGCGGCGGCGAGGCCCGAGGCCCCGCCGCCGATCACCAAGACGTCATAGAAGGCGCTTGCGTTCACTTAGGCCTCGTCTGTCTTGTGCGGGGCGATGGCCTCAACGGCGGAGACGGCTTGGGGCAGCATGCCGGCGGGCAGCGCGGTTTCGACTTCTCCCTTGTCGCAGGCTTCGGCGAGCGCGGGATCGATGGGCAGCTGACCAAGGATGTCGAGATGATAGGTCTCGGCGACCTCGGGAAGATTGCTCTTGCCGAAGACCTCGATCTTCTTACCGCAGTCGGGGCATTCGATATAGCTCATGTTCTCGACAATGCCCAGAATCGGAACGTTCATCTTCTCGGCCATGTTGACCGCCTTGGCGACAATCATCGAGACTAAGTCTTGCGGGCTCGTGACGATGACGATGCCATCGACGGGCAGTGACTGGAAGACGGTGAGTGCGACATCCCCCGTTCCCGGAGGCATATCGACCAGCAGATAGTCGATGGGGCCCCAAGAGGTTTCGCTCCAGAATTGCCTGATGGCGCCGGCGATGACCGGACCACGCCAGAGGACGGGATCGGTCTCGTTTTGAAGCAGCAGGTTGGAGCTCATGACCTTGACGCCGTGCTCGGAGATCTCGGGCAGCATGAGGTTGCCGAGGGCATGGACATGGCGTCCGCTCATGCCGAACATTTTGGGGATGGAGGGGCCGGTGATGTCGGCGTCGAGAATGCCAACCTTGTTGCCACGGCGGGCGAGCTCGGTTGCGATGGCGCCCGTCACAAACGACTTGCCGACGCCTCCCTTGCCGGAAAGCACAGCGATAACGCGCTTGACCTCCGACAGCGTATTCTCTTCAAATTGCGACGGCGTTGATTGTCCGCCGGCTGCTTGTGCGTGCTCGCAACCCATGTATGACTCCTTTGTATATGTTGGGGCCGGGGCCCCGCGATGTGACACGAGCGTCATTGTACCCTCGTTTGCGAGCGGGAGTCATTTGCGATGCATTTGGGCCGAGCGTGCTTGCAATACGATGGGTCCAAGCGAATGGGCGGGCTTATTGAACTTTGCTGGCGAACTCGAGGTATTGCATGCGCTGCAGCTTGTCGATCGTCGAGGCGTATGGGCTGTCTTCAGATTCCAAGTCGTAGCGCAGCCCGTCGGCACCAAGATAGCCGGCGACATTGATGGTGGGCACATCTGACCTTGTTGCAAGCAGGGCCTTTTGATAGTCAGTGAGCGGGGCGCCGATCTTATTAAGGGTAATAGCTGCAATCTCGTTTGCCCCGACGGTGTCGTAGACGTTGAGCTCGGTATTGCCGGCGATTTCATAGTTAGCCCAGACGAAATAGGTCGACTGATAGATACGGAAAGCGTGGCTTGCCGTATCTTCCTGAGGGTACAGCTCGTCGTTGAGAGTCGTTGCGGCGCTCGGCTGATGGTCGCCAAAAAAGACAAGAACAACCGGTCTGCCGATATTGCGGAGCTCGTTGATAAAGTACTCGAGGTCCCGGTCGGATGCATTGATGCAGGTGAGATAGGTATTGAGCGCGCTATTGGCGCCCTCGCTGGCTCCCTCGACCCAATAGTTTGTCAGCTCTTCGACGGGAACGGTGCCATAGTCGTAGCCGCCGTGATTTTGCATCGTGACGTCAAAGATGAACTGCGGGGCTTCGTCGGTTCTGAGCAGGTCGAGTATCTTGTCGTAGGTGGCGTAGTCGCATACGCCGGCATGGTAATAGGGCGCACCTTCGAAATCGCCGATTGATAGAAAGTCTCCAAAACCCAGCTGCTGATAGATTTTATCTCGATGGTAGTTGACGGGGTTTTGCGGGTGCATAGCGGTAGTGGTATACCCGAGCTCTTTAAGGTCCTTTGCCAGGCTGTTGACGCCATTCATCTGATACAGCTGATAGGGGATTTTGCCTAATCCGACAAAGGCCGTTGTCGCTCCGGTCAAAAATTCGAATTCGGAGTTCGCCGTTCCGCCACCGGTGACCGAAGCGAGCATGGTGCCGCGAACAAGTGTGTCGGGAAGCGAGTTGTAGAATGCGGGACCGGTGTACCCGGCCGCCTGGAGCTGCTCAAAGCACGAAAGGTCGCTAAAACTCTCGTTCATGACGGCAACAATCGTCGGCTTGATTTCATTGAACTGGGCAACGGCCGCCGCGCGCTGCTCGCTCGAGCCATACGTGCTGTCGTAGGCGGCGGCGAGCTCCTGCTCGATGCTCTGCGCCTCATCGGGCGTATAGTCTTCGGGCTTTTCAATGGGCAACTCGTTGACCATTTCGGTGAACGAAGTGATAAAACCCTGAGACGCATACGTGGTGATGGGCTGCCAACGGTCAAATCCAAAATCCAGCGACTGCTCCAAGTCGATGTTGGAAAAGCCCAAGAGCCCCACAACGGTCACTAGCAGAAAAGCGCAGAGGTTAGCGGCGATTGCGGGGAAGACATGGGCGGGCGTACGGAGCTTTCGCGGTCGGATAAGCGAAAGAAGCCCCAGGGAAATCTCCAGCAGGGCGAGTGAGGTTACGATTCCTGCAGTGAAGGTGAACTCATATCCCTCACTTACTTCCATTGCGGTGCCCAATGCCAAAATGTCGCTCGGCAGGATGGCCTCGCCTTTAAACGTTATGACGAAGTGCTCGGCAATGCCAAGGGTACAACAGACGACGGGCACGAGGGCCATGACTCCTCCATGACGCTGTCCCAGCAAATAAAGGGAGAGCAGAACCGTCGCGAGCAGCCCAACGGAAAACCCGAATGAGTTGGCGGGAATGCGATAGAACGTTTCGTTGCAGGCAATTTCGAGTGAAACGAACGAGAGCGCTGAAACAGCGGCGACGACAAGGATGTCGCGGCAAATACAGGCAACCGTTCCCGTCGCAAGATCGGTTTGGTCGATAAGTCCCGAAACCAAGGGCTCGACAAGAAGTATGACGGCGGCAGCACCGAGCGCCGAATAAGAAAGGACCCATAGGGAACAGTCCTCATTTACGAGCAATTGATTCGTAATCCATGCAGCTACCATGCCGAGCGGGATGAGGAGCATCGCGCACCAAAAGACGCGGGCAATGGGCGGTTTTTCGTTGTGTTTGATTGAAAAATACACGCGCACGACGACGGCGGCCACGATAAGGACGGCGATGAATATGGGCAGATTGGCCATGCCACTCGAAGTGATTTCAAGGGGGATATCTTCGGTCATGGACGTTCCTCTGTTACAGCAAATTAAGTTCAGTTTTAGATTACTCTAACCTTTCCACGGCATTTCGAGAAACAAAGCACCCGATACGCAAAGCAAAAGGTCTGCGAATCTTGTATTACGAACATCTGTGCGCGTTGAGTGCGCTAAACTCATCGACAGTGTGATTTGAGGTTATAGGAGGCAAGGAGCTTCCATGTCTGATTCTTCTATCGTTATTCGCGGCGCGCGCGAGCATAACCTGCGCGATATCGACGTTTCCATTCCGCGTGACCAGCTCGTGGTCATAACCGGTCTTTCCGGATCGGGCAAGAGCTCACTGGCGTTCGATACCATCTATGCCGAGGGCCAGCGCCGTTACGTCGAGAGCCTTTCGAGCTATGCGCGTCAGTTTTTGGGCCAGATGGACAAGCCCGATCTGGACTCGATCGACGGCCTGTCGCCGGCTGTGTCGATCGATCAGAAAACGACGTCCAAAAACCCACGCTCGACGGTGGGCACCGTAACCGAGATTTACGACTATCTGCGTCTGCTGTTTGCTCGCGTGGGAACGCCACACTGTCCTGAGTGCGGTCGTGTCATTGAGCGTCAGACGACCGATCAGGTCGCCGATAAGGTGCTGGCGGCGGGGGAGGGCCGTCGCGCGTTTGTGTTGGCGCCGGTGGTTCGTGGACGCAAGGGCGAATATGCCAAGCTGTTTGAGGACCTGCGTGCGGAGGGCTTTAGCCGTGTGCGCGTCGACGGCGAGGTGCGCTCGCTTGACGACCCGATCGACCTGGACAAGAAGTTCAAACACGACATTGAGGTCGTGGTCGACCGTATCGTGATTCGAGAGAACTCCCTGGGTCGCATTGCCGAGTCCGTTGAGCAGGCGACGGCACTGGCGCACGGTAACGTGAACGTGTACATGCTGCCCGAGCGCGACGCTCCCGAGGGAACCGAGGGCGAGCTGCTGGAGTATTCGCTGGCACTGGCGTGCCCGGAGCACGGGCATTCCATCGACGACCTGCAGCCGCGCGATTTCTCGTTCAACGCGCCCTATGGTGCATGTCCCGAGTGCGATGGCCTGGGCTTTAAAAAGACAGTCGATGCCGAGGCGCTGATTGAAGACCCCTCAAAGTCGATTGCCGACGGAGTCTTTGGCAGCCTGTTCGGCAATTCCAACTATTATCCGCAGATTTTTGCTGCGGTCTGCAAACACTTTAAGGTGAGTGCCGATACGCCATGGGAGGACCTGCCCCCGCGGGTGCGTCGTGCGTTTTTGGATGGCATGGGCGACAAGAAGATTTCGGTGGACTATCAAAAGCTCGACGGTCGTCGCAGCCAGTGGGACACCAAGTTTTCGGGCGTGCGCAATATCCTGTACGAGCGCTATACCGAGACGACCAACGAGAACACTAAGGCGCGCCTGGAGAAGTACATTCGCGAGGAGCCGTGTTCGAGCTGCCATGGTGCTCGCCTGCGCCCCGAGATGCTCGCCGTCACCGTGGGCGGCAAGTCCATTTATGAGGTTTGCTGCCTGTCGTGCCGCGAGTCGCTCGAGTTTTTTGAGGACCTTGAGCTCACCGAGCGTCAACAATTCATCGGCGGTCGTATCGTCAAGGAAATCCTGGAACGCTTGCGTTTTCTGGTTGATGTCGGCCTTGATTATCTGACGCTCGATCGTGCTTCGGCGACGCTTTCCGGCGGTGAGGCGCAACGCATTCGCCTGGCTACGCAGATCGGTGCGGGCCTCATGGGCGTTCTCTATATTCTGGACGAGCCTTCGATTGGTCTTCACCAGCGCGACAACGAGCGGCTGATTAAGACACTCGAGCGCCTGCGCGATATCGGCAACACCGTTATCGTCGTTGAACACGATGAGGACACGATTCGCGCTGCCGACTATGTGATCGATATGGGGCCAGGCGCGGGCGTCAACGGCGGGCACGTGGTCGCCGCGGGAACGCCCGCTGACATCATGGCGTGCCCCGAATCAATGACGGGTGCCTATCTGACCGGCAAGCGAATGATTCGAGTTCCCAATGAACGCCGCAACCCCGGACGTGGCTGTCTTAAGATTACGGGAGCATGTGCCAACAACCTCAAAAACGTTACCGCCAAGATTGAGTTTGGCACGCTTACCGTCGTAACCGGCGTATCGGGATCGGGAAAGAGTTCCTTGGTCACCGATACGATTGCGCCTGCCCTCACCAACGCTATCCATCGCTCTACGCGTCCCGTGGGCCCGTTCAAAAAAATCGACGGTATCGAGTGCATCGATAAGGTGATCGATATTGATCAGTCGCCAATCGGCCGTACGCCGCGGTCGAATCCCGCTACCTATATTGGTTTGTGGGACGACCTGCGTGCGCTGTTTGCGAGCACGCCGGAGTCGAAGGCGCGTGGCTACTCGCCGGGACGCTTCTCCTTTAATGTGAGCGGCGGACGCTGCGAGGCGTGCAAGGGCGACGGCCAGATCAAGATTGAGATGCACTTTCTTCCCGATATTTATGTTCCCTGCGAGGCTTGTGGCGGCAAGCGCTATAACCGCGAGACGCTCGAGGTTACCTATCGTGGCAAGACTATCTCGGACGTACTTGACATGAGCGTGGCCGAGGCACTGGCTTTCTTTGGGAATATTCCGCAGATCAAGCGAAAGCTTCAAACCCTGTATGACGTCGGCCTAGGTTATGTGAGCTTGGGCCAGCCCGCCACGACGCTCTCGGGTGGTGAGGCGCAGCGCGTAAAGCTCGCCAAGGAGCTTCATCGTCGCCAGACAGGCAAGACGTTCTACATTTTGGACGAGCCCACAACCGGCCTCCATTTTGAGGATGTTCGTCAGCTGCTCGACGTGTTGCAACGCCTGGTCGATGCGGGCAACACGGTTCTGGTGATCGAGCACAACCTTGATGTCATCAAGGTTGCCGACCGCCTGATCGATATGGGCCCCGAGGGCGGCAATGGCGGCGGAACCGTCGTGGTCTCAGGCACGCCGGAGCAAGTCGCGGCATGTTCGCAGAGCTACACGGGCAAGTTCTTGGCGCCGTTGCTCAAGCGTGACCGTGAGCGTCAGGCGCAGCTCGACGCACAGTAAAGAGACGTTGTAGTACCGACGCGCCACCGATTCCTTCTGATTCGGTGGCGCTTCTGTGTGTCGAGATGGCATATGCGGCGGAATTGGCCCTATACTTAATCCTTACGTCGCTCTGCGAGGGAAAGGATGTGCCATGGCAAAGGCTGTTAAGACGTCAAAAACCAATGCGATGCGCGAGCTGGAAAGCGCCGGCATCTCCTATGTTCTCCATACGTACGAAGACGATGGCGACGAATCGTCGGGGCTGGGCGTCGCGATTTCCGAGCAGCTTGGCGAGGAGCCCGGTCAGGGATTTAAGACCCTGGTCTGCACGACGCCGTCCAACGACCATGTCGTGTGCTGCATTCCCGTTGCCGACGAGCTCGACCTCAAGGCCGCCGCGCGCGCCGCAGGCGAAAAGTCGCTGACCATGATGCATGTCAAAGATTTGCTTGCCGCGACGGGGTATGTCCGCGGCGGTTGCAGTCCGGTCGGTATGAAAAAACGCTTCCGGACTCTGATCGATGAGACATGCGTCCTTTGGGATACCATTTTTATCTCGGGTGGCAAGCGCGGCTATCAGCTTGAGCTTGCTCCCGATGACTTAGTTGCATTTTGCGGGGCGACGGTTGCCCCGATCACGAGAGAGGACTGAGCGATGCCGCAGGAAGAATCAAAGCGCGGAGCTCACTTTGCAAAAGGGTCGGCTCCTCAGACGCCCGCGCCCGAGGCCGCTTCGTTCGATAACGAGATTCGAAACGCCTGGTCCGCTGCCGCTGACCCGGGCGAGACGGCCGTGTACTTGCGTGCCGCCGGTGCCGGCACGGCACTTCCCCGTACGGTTCTTTCTTCGGCTCGTCCCGATGAGACGGCTGTCTTTTTGGCCGCCGCTCAATCGAGCGCCAGCGTGATGCCGATCGCCTCCGAGGCTCCTCGTGCGCCGCGTCCCGATGAGACGGCGGTGTTTTTGATGGCAGCCCAGGGAAAGAGCACACCGCAGAGCGCTCCTGCCGCTCATTCCGCCAAGCCCACGGCTCATGATGATGGCGAACCGCTTCTTTCGGATGACGAATGGTCGCCGCTTGGTTCGACCGATCCCGTCGAGGGCGTGGCCATCGACGGTGATGACGACTGGGACCCTCTGTCGTTTTCTGCCCGAACCGTCGCCGCCAATGAAGTTGACACGGTGTTTGGCGACCATGCCATATTCGATGATGATGCCGTATCCGGTAACAACATGCCGAACAGCGATGACGCCGCACCTGCTGATGACGCCGTTTTGGTTGACGATCCCTTTGCGATGACCGGCTCCTTTGCCGTCGTGGACGATTTGCCGCCACAAGATGAGGTTTATGAGGACTCTCAGGACGACGTAGACGATATGGGTTCGTCGGACTACTCCACGGTTGGTCGTTCTGCTGGCCTTATGACCGTGCTGACCATCGTGTCGCGTGTCACCGGGTTTATCCGCACGTGGGCCATGGCGGCCGCCATCGGTATGTCGCTGCTCTCGTCCTCCTATCAGGTTGCCAACAACCTGCCCAACATGCTCTACGAGCTCGTGATGGGCGGCATGCTCGTTACGGCGTTTTTGCCGGTGTATATGGGTGTGAGGCGCGAGCAGGGTCGCGAGGCATCGAACGAGTATGTCGGCAACCTGCTTGGTATTCTGCTTCTGTTGCTGGGCGGTATCTCGCTGCTGGGCACCGTGTTTGCTCCCGGCTTTATTTGGACGCAGTCGTTCCTTTCGGGCGATGGCGGCAGCATGGATACCGCTGCGTTCATGTTCCGCTTCTTTGCTATTCAAATTCTGTTTTATGGCTTGGGCTCGGTGTTCTCGGGCGTTCTCAACGCACACCGCGACTATTTCTGGTCGACGTTTGCCCCGGTTCTCAACAATGTCATCGTCATCGCCAGCTTTATGGGCTTTGCTCCCGTGTCTGCACAATTTGGCGAGCAGGCCGGTATTATCTTGATCGCAGTTGGTACGACCCTCGGCGTCTTTGTCCAGATGGCCTGCCAGATTCCCGCGCTTGGCAAGCATGGCGTGCATCCTCATATCCATATCGACTTTAAGGATCCCGCGCTGCGACAGACGATCGCGCTTGGTATCCCGACGCTGCTCGCCACGGTGTGCATGTTTGTCTCGACCTCCATTACCAATGCCGCCGCGCTGGTGGTGCAGCCCGAGACCGGCCCTTCCGTCATCGCATATGCGCGCCTGTGGTACACATTGCCCTATGCGCTGATCGCCGCCTCGCTTTCGACGGCACTCTATACCGAACTCTCTCACGATGCGCAGGAGAAGGATTACGACAGCGTCCGCACGGGCATTTCGCGCGGTGTCGCCCAGATGCTCTTCTTCCTGATTCCGTTTGCGATGTATCTGATCGTCTTCGCCCGTCCGCTCAACATGATCTACTGCGCCGGCAAGTTCGATGAATCCGGTGTGGCGCTGGTGTCGGAGTTCCTTATCTATCTGGCACTTTCCCTGCCGCTCTACGGCGTGGTCGTGCTGATGCAGAAGAGCTTCTCGGCCCTGCTCGATATGAAACCTTATAGCCGCTATTGCCTGTACTCCGCTATCGGCCAGGCCGGTTCGGTGCTGCTGTTTGGCGTGGTGCTGGGCTACGGTATGCCGGCAATTGCGCTTTCGTACGTCGTTGACTACGTGGTCTTGGTCGGATGCTCACTGTGGTGGCTGCGCCGTCGTCTGCATGGCCTTCAGGTCAAGTCTATCCTGCATGGCGGTTTCTTCGGCCTACTGTTCGGTGGCTTGGGCGCTGCCGCGGGCGCCGGCGTCATGTGGGCACTTGAGCACTTTGTCGGAGCGCTTGGCAGCTCGATCCTCATTACCCTGGGCTACGTTTGTGTTGCAGGCGTCGTCTCGCTCGCTGTAACTTTTGGTCTTGCCTTCGTCTTTAAGATGCCCGAGGTCTCGGCGCTGCTTCGTCGCAAGTAGGTGCGCGTGGCAGGTCACGACAACATTCCAACACTTGCCGAGCAGGTTTCGCGCGTTCCCACGCAACCCGGCTGCTACCTTTGGAAAGATGCCAAGGGTGATGTCATCTATGTGGGCAAGGCAAAAAACCTGCGTGCCCGTATGCGTCAATACGTGACGCTGCAGGACGAGCGTCAAAAGATCCCGCTCATGATGCAGCTGGTGGCGAGTTTCGACTATATCGTGGTGGAGACCGAGCACGAGGCATTGGTGCTCGAGCGCAATCTGATTGGCCAGTACCATCCGTACTTTAACGTCGATCTCAAAGACGATAAAAGCTATCCCTTTATCGCCATTACCAAGAGCGACTTGTTTCCGGCTATTAAATACACGCGAGAGCGTCATAAACCGGGAACGCGCTATTTTGGCCCCTATACCGATAGCCGTGCGGCGCGTGAGACCATCGATACGCTACGCAAGGTTATTCCTATTTGCTCGGCATCCTGTGCGGAATGGCGCAGCTGCCGCCGCATCGTCGAATCTCATAAGGGCGAAGAAGACATCGTCAATATGATTTGCGCGCAAAACGGGCGTCCCTGCTTTGACTACCATGTCGCGCGCGGGCCGGGCGCATGCGTCGGCGCGATTTCCCCTGCCGACTATGCCAAGAACGTCAAACGTGTCGAACGTTTCTTGTCGGGCCATCGCAAGGATGTCGTTGACGAGCTTACGTCCGAGATGACGGAGGCAGCCGAGACGCTCGATTTTGAGCGTGCGGCGCGCGTCAAGCGTCGCCTGGAAGTCATTAGGGGCCTGGACGATCGCCAACAGGTCGTTTTTCCATCGAGCGTCGATATCGACGTCATCGGCTTCTATCGCGAAGAGACTATCTCTGCCGCCTGTGTCTTTGTCGTTCGCGAGGGCCGAACGGTTCGAACTTGTGAGTTCATCCTCGATAAAGGCCTGGATGTCGACGAGGAAGAGCTTCAATCGGGCTTTCTTAAGCGCTATTACGACGAGACGGCTGATATTCCAGCCGAGATCAATCTCTCTGTCGAGCTTGAGGATGCCGAGGCGTTGGGGGAGTGGCTTGCGGGCAAGCGCGAACGCTCTTGCCATCTCCATAGGCCGCAGCGCGGCGAAAAGCACCGCCTGCTCGATATGGCTTCCAAAAATGCGCGCCATGCCCTCATGCGCTACATGATGCGCACGGGGTATGCTGACGATCGCACCAATCAAGCGCTCCTGGAGCTCGAAAGCGCGCTGGCGCTGCCTGCGCCGCCGTTGCGCATCGAGTGCTTCGATATCTCGACGTTGCACGGCACCTTTACCGTCGCTTCGATGGTGGTATTTACCAATGGCCGTGCCGACAAGGGCCAGTATCGTCGCTTTAAAATTCAGGCCGAATTGGACGAGGCGAACGACTTCGTATCGATGTCCGAGGTTCTGGGGCGTCGCTATGCTCCCGAGCGCATGGCGGACGAGCGCTTTGGCTCGCGCCCCGATTTGCTCGTTGTCGATGGCGGCAAACCGCAATTGACCGCTGCAATTAAGCAACTTGAGGCGCTTGGCCTCGATATACCAGTTTGTGGCTTGGCAAAGGCCGATGAGGAAGTTTTCGTGCCGTGGGACGAGACCCCCGTCGTGCTGCCGACCGGCTCCGCTTCGCTTTATCTGATCAAGCAGGTTCGCGATGAATCCCACCGATTTGCGATTACGTTCCATCGCGAGTTGCGCGATAAGGCTATGACGGTTTCGGTGCTTGACGACGTTCCGGGCGTGGGACCCACCAGAAAACGTGCCATTATGCGCCATTTTGGCTCGATGAAGCGTTTGCGCGCGGCAAGCGAGCAGGAGATTGCGGAAGTTCGAGGCGTTCCGGCCGATGTCGCCAAAGCGGTCCACGAGGCACTTGTTGCATGGAATGCCGAGCGCGCCCAGGCATCGGCCAGCCGTTCCGAAAACTAAACGCGCTTCTAAACAACTGATATACATGATTGGCTGATTTTCAATCATTTATTTCGCGGCGATTACCTGCTGATTTCGGGTTTTATTAACGCTAAAACGTTTGACTAGCCATGGTGAATAACCCTGCTATCCTGCGGGTTGACGAAGACTGATATCTCACCTCGTCGATACATACTGTCTGTCGAATCGTTTGTCAATGAATTCGGTGAACGGTAGTAAATACCGTTCCTGTCTCTTATACACATCTCCGAGCCCACGAGACATCTCAGGA
>URBM01000027.1 GCA_900545995.1 uncultured Collinsella sp.
TGGGCTCGGAGATGTGTATAAGAGACAGTCATTGGAGAACGCGGGCGCGGAATCGTCGCTTTTGAATTGCCATTCTTCCGCGACTATCTCGCAGCTCAATGCGTGAAATAGAAGTCAATGTGACAAAGAGGCAGTCCCTTTGTCACATCGCCTATAGATAACGTCCGGTAACACTCTTGGAGCAGGCCGCGATGTCGCCCGGCGTGCCGGCGCAGACGATTTGCCCGCCGGCGTCGCCACCGCCCGGGCCCATGTCGATCACGTAATCGGCGTTACGGATAAGGTCGAGATCGTGTTCGATCACGATAACCGTGGCGCCCTTGGCAACGAGGCCGTCAAACACACTCAGCAACACCTGAACATCGAGCGGATGGAGTCCGATCGTGGGCTCGTCGAACACGAATACGGCATCATCCTGAACACGGCCCATCTCGCTCGCGAGCTTAAGGCGCTGTGCCTCACCGCCCGAAAGCGCCGGTGTCGGCTCGCCAAGTGTGAGATAACCCAAACCCAGGTCGTGCAAGGTCTGCAAGCGCGCCTGAACCTTCTTGAGTCCCACCGTGGCGTCGATAGCCTCGTCCACACTCATGTCCATGAGCTGCGGCAACGTAAGCAGGCTCCCATCCTTGCCCTCGCGATGGATATGCGAGGCGGCCTCGGCGTAGCGCGAACCACGGCATGCCGGGCAGACGATTTCGACATCGGGCAAAAACTGCACGTCGAGCGAAATCGAGCCCGTTCCATCGCACGTAGGGCAGCGCAAGGCGCCGGTATTGTAGCTAAAGGCACCCGCCTTGTAGCCGGCTGCCTTGGCCTCGGGCGTACGGGCGAAGGCGCGACGCAGCTCGTCATGGATGTCGGCATAGGTCGCTACCGTCGAGCGAACATTGGCACCGATGGGCGTGGCGTCAATCAGGTTGGCACGTGCAATGCCCTCGGCATCGATCCAGCGCACGTGGCGCGGCAGGCGCTCGCCGGCTGCCTGCGCCTTAAGCGCCGGGATGAGCGTCTCGAGTACCAACGTCGTCTTGCCCGAACCCGAAACACCCGTAACCGCGACGAGACGGCCGCGCGGGATATCGACTTCGAGCGGCTTGACGGTATGGATGGCATCAGTTGCCATGCGGATATGTCCCTGGTCGAACATCTCGTCGTCAGTCACCTGCGGACGCAAACGCTTGGGGTCCGAGCGCAAAAACGGGACGATGCGGCTGCCCTGCGATTGTTCGACCTCGTCTACCGTACCAGCGGCGATTACGTTGCCGCCGCCTGCTCCAGCAACGGGGCCCATCTCGACCAGATAATCAGCCTCGGCCAGCACGCGCGTGTCGTGGTCGACAACAACCACGGTGTTGCCGTCGCCTACCAGGTCGCGCATCACACCTACCAGGCCGTCGACATTGGCAGGATGCAAGCCAATCGAAGGCTCGTCCAACACATAGAGCACGCCCGTGGAGCGATTGCGCACCACGCGAGCAAGCTGCACGCGTTGACGCTCACCCGTGGAAAGCGTGGCGCCGGCGCGATCGAGCGAAAGGTAGTCGAGCCCCAAGTCGATCAGACGGCGAGCCGTGCTCAAGAACGAATCGCAGATATCCGTCGCCATGGGCCGCATCTCGCCCGGCAACGACGCGGGCACCCCGCGAACCCATTCAATCGCCTCGCCCAGCGTCATGGCCGCCGCCTGCGCCAGATTGATACCGCGCACCTGGGGCTGGCGAGCAGTCTCGGAGAGACGCGTGCCGCCGCAATCACGACACGGTCCCTCGCTCAAAAAGCGCGAAACACGCTTGAGGCCCTTGTCGTCCTTGACCTTGGCAAGCGCATTCTCGACGGTATAGACGGCGTTGTAGTAGGTAAAGTCGAGCGGCGTAGCGCCCTCGCCGTTTTTGGGCACGTAGAGGATGTGCTTCTTAACCGCCGGGCCGTGGAACACGATATCACGCTCTTGAGGCGTGAGCTGGTTAAACGGCACGTCGGTGCGCACGCCCATCTCGCCTGCCACCTGCTTCATCAGATCCCACATGAGCGTGCCCCAGGGAAGCACCGCGCCTTCGTTGATGGTCTTGGACTCATCGGGCACCAGGCTCGCCTCGTCCACCTCGCGCATAACGCCGGTGCCGCCACAGGTGGGACACGCACCGCCGCTATTGAAAGCCAAATCCTCGGCACTCGGCGCATAGAACTCGCGGCCGCATGCGGGACACGTGAGCGACAGACCCGCGGCCACGTTAAGGCTCGGCTCCAAACGCGCCCCGCAATGCGGGCACACGTGATGGGCGCAGCGGCTAAAGAGCAGGCGCAAGCTGTTGTTGAGCTCGGTCATGGTGCCAAAAGTGGAACGCACGCCCGGCACGCTGGGGCGCTGGTGCAGCGCGAGCGCCGCCGGCACGTGCAAGACCTCGTCCACCTGGGCGTGCTCGGCTTGCGTCAGGCGACGTCGAGTATAGGTGCTGAGCGCCTCCAGGTAACGGCGCGAGCCCTCGGCATAAAGAACTCCCAGTGCCAGCGAGCTCTTACCCGAACCCGACACGCCGGCAATACCCACGAGCTTTCCCAGCGGGATATCGATATCGATGTCCTTGAGGTTGTGGACACGTGCACCACGCACCTCGATAGCACTTGGTTGTTGCGACACCGCCATCGCTCCCCTTCCAGTTGATCGAATATGACAAGAGGGCTGTCCCTTTGTCACATTACTCGTACCGTGCCTGCCTGCGCCAGTCTTCGCAGGTCAAATACGTAAAGCACTCGGTGCGTACATCGCCCATAAGCTCGCAGGGCACGTCGCGCTCAACGTGATGTGGCGCGAACCCACATTTTTGCTGGACGCGTAACGACTTGTTATTGCCCTCATAGTATCCACACCAAAGCGCCTTGCAGCCAAGTGTTTCGAACGCATAGCGCTGCATGGCTCGTACTGCTTCGGGAGCAAAGCCTCGGCCCCAGAATGGCTTGGCGATCCAATAGCCCACTTCGAGTTCGAGACCGTCATCTCGACGGTTTGACTCGCAGCGAGACGGCATGAGACCGATGCTACCCACGGGCTCATCTGTCGCAGCTAGGCATACGGCAAAGGTATGGGGCGCCGCAAAGACCGTCCGAATGATCTCTCTGCTTTCCTCAATGCTTCGATGGGGCGGCCAGCCCGCAGCCGGCCCCACATCCGGGTCGCTCGCATATGTAAACAGGATCGCCGCATCCGTCTCGCGCCACGGACGGAGCGTCAATCGCTCAGTTTGAATCACCATGTTTTGACCTCACATCTATCGATGTGACAAAGGGACCATCCCTTTTCACATTACTCATGCCATAAAACGCGATCGCGAATGTACGCGCCCAGCATGGGCACGGTAAATCGGACGAGGCCGTATCCGGCAGCCTCGATGACGCGCTCGCGAATCAGGCTTGCGCGATATTTGCTCGCCCAGCTCTGGGTGCGATCGCAGCGCTCAATGATATCCGCCATGCGAGTCGGTTTGCCCTCGTCAACCGCCATGGCCTCGATAAAAAGGCGCTGTGGACTGCGCAGCCCGTAATACAGAGGCGCGTCAACCGCTTCGTAGAACTCGGAGACGGCATCCGCATGCCCATCCTCGACATCGTGCCTTTCAATGACCTGCGAGCCACGCCGGACAGCAGAGCGCCACATGTAATAGCCCACCAGCTGAACCATATAGGGATGCCCCATGCTCTTGTGTGCCGCAAGGTCCGCTGTCTCCGCGTCAACGTAAAGACCGGCGTCTTTGACCGTCTGGACATATGAATCGCGCACCTTGGGCAAAGATATCGCCCCCAGCGTACGCTGCTGGGCACGCCGCAGAAACGTCACGCTCGGCTCTTCGAGCAGATCGTCAACCATACTGGGTAAGCCGGCGAACACCAGCGCAAGACCGCGCTGGTCGCTATCGGACAAGCCCGTGGCATCCTGGTCTCCGAGCACCTGCTGATAGAGAACGGCAAGAGCCGCCAGCTCCTCGATAGACGCAGATTGCGCCTCGTCAATCGCAAACAGTATGCCCTTGCCTGGACCGAGCTTCTTGAGGCGCTCGTTGACCAGCCCCCGCAACGTCTCACCCTTTGCCCGCGCCGCCTCGACCGACATCCGGCCAAACGAGGGACCGAACTCCATTGACGTCACAACGGGTTTATTCGAGCGAAGCGCGTCGGCCAAGCGGTCGCATAAGCCAAGCGAAGCGGAATCGGAGACAACCGCCCATCCGCGCTCACTGGCCAGACGTTGCAGCTCCCGCAGGAGAACCGTCTTGCCGCAGCCGCGGTTTCCCGTAATGAGCATGAGCCTGCCCGGCGCTCCGGCGCCGTTATCGAGCCCTTCCTCGAAATCTTCGATGACCGACTCGCGACCGATGAGTATCGGAGGCCGCTTGCCAGCCGTAGGCTTAAAGGGATTGGGATTCATGTCGGCCTCCTCGGATTGGCGAACCCTGGCAACAGTTATACCAATTTGTACCGAGTTACACCAATAGCATGTGACAAAGGAGCTGTCCCTTTGTCACATGTGGCCGAAAAACTCGGCGTCTGCTACTCGCCAGGGGCGGAAGGTGGCAGGGTCGATCTTTACGTGCGCCGCGGTGGGCACGTCGTACCATTTGACCGTGTAACCGGCGCCATGAGAGCAAAAGACCGAATCGGGCGTGTTGGGCAGATCGGCCTCAGGCTCATAGGCAGCCGTCTCGATGACGCGCTCGGCATCATGGCAAGCCGCATAGCCGGCGAACTCCAGGTATAGATGCCCGCGGCCACTCGTGTAGGCGGCTACTTCCAGCGCATAATCCTGCACCTCGGATGCCGGCACGCGACCCACAAGCTTCGCCCGGTCCCCCGCCATCGTCGGCGGCTCGTACTCGGCACCCATGCGCGTGGCATCCGAGAGCGCCCGGCCCACGCACTCCCCCGGCACCTCGAGCTCAAAGTGGTACCACGGCTCCAGCAGCACGGCTGCACCGGCCTCACGCGCCCGCATCAAACCCTGGCGAATCGCGCGGTACGTGGCCTGGCGAAAATCGCCGCCCTCGGTGTGTTTGGCATGCGCGCGGCCGCCCGTGAGCGTAATGCGTACATCGGTGATGGGCGAGCCGGTCAGCACGCCCAGGTGATCACGCTCCATGGCGTTGGTGAGCGCCAAACGCTGCCAGTTAAGATCGAGCTCGTCGGTCGAGGTCACGGTGCCAAACTGCACGCCCGAACCCGCTGGCAACGGCTCCAGGCGCAGATGCACCTCGGCATAGTGGCGCAGCGGCTCAAAGTGGCCCACGCCCTCGACCGGCTGCGAAATAGCCTCCTTATAGAGAATGCCGCCAGACTCAAACGCAACCGAAAGGCCAAAGCGATCGGCCAATACCCGCTGCACGACCTCGAGTTGCACGGCGCCCATCAACTGCAAATGAATCTGCTCAAGATGAGTGTTCCAGCTTACGCCGAGCATGGGATCTTCGTCCGCCAACTCAGCCAGCGCTTTGAACACCGCATGGACATCGTGTTCGCCCGGAAGCACCGTATAGGTGAGGACAGGCGCAATGACGGGCGCATCGCCCGCGGGCTCCGCGCCCAGGGCGTCCCCCGGGCGAACGTGCGCAAGACCCGTCACGGCACAAATACCGCCAGCAGCAACTTCTTGGGCAAGCTCATACTTTTCGCCGTTATAGATGCGTACCTGATCGACCTTCTGCTCCCATGCCTCGGCACCGGAGCGTCCGTTGATCACCTGTTTGGCATGCAGCGTGCCGCCGGTCACTTTAACCCAAGCCAAGCGCTCACCGCGATCCCCGCGGCTGACACGATAGACGCGCGCGGCAAACTCCGGGAGCCACGCCTGCTCGCGCATCAGCGCGCATACGCCATCCAGCAGCTCGTCCACGCCTTGGTCCTTGAGAGCCGAGCCGGCAAAGCAGGGAAATAGCTTGCGCTCGGCAACCATGCGCGACAGCGTTGCAACAGAAAGCTCGCCCGCCTCAAGAAACTCCTCGAGCGCCGCCTCGTCCAACGCAGCAGCGTCCTCCTGAACGGCGCCGCCCGCCAGCAGTTCGCTGGCATCCAGGCAGCCCTCGGAAAGACGTTGCCCAAGTTGTGCCAGCAAAACCTCGCGGCCGGGATTCTCCAAATCGATTTTGTTGATATAGATGAACGTCGGAATGTCATAGCGCGCAAGCAGGCGCCACAGGGTTTCGGTGTGCCCTTGTACGCCGTCGTTGGCGCCCACAACCAAAATCGCGTAGTCGAGTGCGCGCAATGTGCGCTCCGCCTCGGCAGAAAAATCGACATGCCCCGGCGCATCAACGAGCATGACGTGGGTATCGCCATGGTCGAGCACGGCCTGCGACGAGAAGATCGTAATGCCGCGCTCGCGCTCGATCGTGTTAGTGTCCAGATGCGAATCACCATCGTCCACGCGGCCGCGCTTACGAATGCGACCCGCGTTGAACAACATGGCCTCGGCCAACGTTGTCTTGCCGGCATCGACATGCGCCAAGATTCCAACGACCGCTTGCTTCGACATGGCTCTCCTCTTATTGCAAGCCCATCGCACGCGGCAACGGGCGCTCTCGTTCCACACTGGATGATACAATTTACGGGCCGGCGGGCGAAGCGGGCCCTATCCCCCGACCGAGCTCATCGCCCCGCGTTGCCGCGCGGCGATTTTCGTAGGTTCGCGCCTTGCGAAAGCCGGCTTGCAAAACAGCCTGCGAACGAAAATGGCCCCACCCGGGGCCATTTTCGTTCGTGCAAATTGTTGACACGCGTCCCCGCTCTTATGCCTCACGCAGCCAGTCAAACGCCACGCGCGGGGTACCGTCGGACACATACACGATGCCGGCGCGCTCAAACCCCGCCTTGAGACTCGCACCCTGCATGGGCAGGTTGTCCTGATGCGTGTCGATACGCAGGTGGTTGGCGCGCTCCTTGGCAAAGGCAAACATCGCAGCCGCGATACCGTGCACGGTGCCATCGGATGCCACACGGTGCAGCACGGCGTACGGAGTGTCGCTACGCCATTGACCGTCCTCAATTACGTCATAGCACTCGTCCGGGCCCGGTAAAAAGGCAAACGTCGCCACCACGCGGCCGTCGACTTCGCACACATAGCTGCCACCGGCGGCGATATCGGCAGCCAGTTGCTCGGCAGAAGGCGTGCCCTCGGGCCACTGTGTGGCGTTGCCATGCGCGCGCATAAAGGCGCGGGCCGCGTCATAGATAGCCATGACAGCGGGAATGTCGGTATCGAGGGTTTTTCTGATCATCACGCGGCGACCTCACGTTTATTGGTATCACTTTGATTGGGCAATGATACCAGCGTTTGGAGAGAGGCACGAAGCAGATGGGGAGCAAAAAGCGAGCCGCTTGGTCAAAAGCCAAAAGCGAGTTTTTGGGCGCTGCCACGGGCGGCGATATGAGCGACCTGTTTGCGCGCGAAGACGAGCGCCGCGACGCCCTGAACGCCGAGCGCGACGAGGCCTGGCGCTACAAATCGTGCGAGCGCAAAAACCGTTACGACACGCGCGCCGAGGCCGAGGCAGTTATGGCCGACTGCGAAAGCCGCGGGCGGCGCGGTTTGGCCTGCTACAAATGCGAATACTGCGGCGGCTGGCACCTGACATCGCACCCTTGGAAATAGGCACCGCATCGGCACGGCACCGACGGAGCGCCAACCATCGCACGCAAGCTACGGGCGCGGCGGCACCAAGACATCGTAACGAACGGCCTTGCCCGCAAGTTGATAGCTCGGCTTAACACCGGCAAGCAGTGGCCCCTTCACCGGCCGCTTGATAACCAACTTGCGCGGGTGCACCGCAAGCGCAGCCTCAACCAGCGTCTCCTCATCGGCGCACGGCTGCTCCAGATGGTGCAAGAGTTGGAATTTCTTTTTAACCGCCGCGCTCTTGGTGCGTCCGGGAAACATGGGGTCCAGATACACCACGTCGGGAGCGGTGAGCTCGCCCCGCCCGATCAGCTCAGCTGTATGGTAAAGGCCGGCAATGCTGTCCTCGCCCGCATGTAAGCGCATGCGCGCCACGGCTGTCGCAAGCGCCGGATCATCTGCCGCGCGATCCAAAGCATCCTTGAGGAGCGCCGCGATCACGCAATCCTGCTCATACAGATCGACGGTAAAGCCCGCGGCCGACAGCAGCAGCGAATCCTCGCCAAAGCCTGCCGTGGCGTCAATCGCCCATGGGCTCTCGATGCCTTTTGCGCGCGCAGCCTTTACCAGCAGTTCTTGCTGCAGACGGCCCTGCTTGAGCCGTGGAAGCATGCGGCCAAAATCGGCACGCAGCTCCATCGTGCCGTCGGTGAGCGTGAGGCCCTCGGACTTCCCGATCAGCTCAAGCCCCGCGGACCGAGCAACAGAAAAGGGATCGACGACGCCCATGGGTACTCCTTAGCAAGCAAAACGAATACGTGAGCGCCGTTTGTGTCGGCACCCAACCGTCCGCTATTGTCCCACATGCGACATGGCCCACAGCATCGCAATACAAAGCACCGCCATCAATCCCGTGCACACAGTAGCGATCACGGAATCACTCATGCGCCTTCCCAACGACCGCGCCTCACGTACCTGCTCTGCTCCGTACATCATGGTTCCTCCTTCGGTCTAGCTCTTACCATGGCCCCATCATCGCAGCGCCGCGCATACGCTGCCATCGATTTGGCTTACGCCCAGCTTTCCTTTTTGAAAGGTTGGACCGCACAGGCAAGAGACGCTTTCAAACGCATGCATCGCCCCGTTGAACTACAATGTGCTTCACCATATGTGCAGTACATTGGGTGCGCCAAGTTGGCGTACTCGTATCGAAAGGACCAGCCATGAGCTTCACTCGCAAGACTCTCAAAATCCTTGCTCTCATCTACTTTGTTTTGGGCATCGCCAGCCTCGTCACCGCCGGCGTCGGTATCGCCACGGGCGGTCTCGATTCCACGTACGGTTCGTACGCCACGCTCGCAGCGGTCGTGCTTATCGCCAAGGGTCTCGTCGACCTTGCCGCAGGCGTCGCCGGTATCAAGGGCGCCAACAAGCCTTCGCAGGTGGACGGCGCGTTTAAGCTCGGTATTGTTGCCGCGGTCGCCACGCTTGCCCAAGCGGTGCTCACGCTTCCCGCGTTTGGCGGCGACGCCATCAACTTTGGCGCCTTTGTCATCGTGGTGTACGACCTGTTCTTTGTCCAGCAGGCACACGCCGTTAAGGCCGAGAACAAGGACCGCCTGTAAGCGCTCGCTTCTCATAACCTCTGCAGCCAAGCAACTAAAAAGGGCCGATCGCGCATCTCCGCGGTCGGCCCTTTACGTTTGCCCAGATAAAACCTACCAAAATAAACCTGTCCCTTTTTGGCAGGTTGTTAGCTGTGGCGGTACTCGGCGATGATGAAGTCGATGTCAGTCTGAAGGGTATCGAGGTTTGCCAGGCGCTCTTTGTCGGCGGGGCGCGTGCGGTAGTAGTACGGCGCCATCTGGAACACCGCCTCGATGTCCGCCTGGGTCTGAAGCGTAATATTCGCAGACACCCGCTGCGTTCCGACCAACTCGAGCTCGGTGGTCTTCGGCAGCTTCTCGTCGTTAAGGTACGGCGTGTCGTAGAGTACCTCCTTGAGCCCAAACAGATGGCGGGCACCCGGCACCACGGTGTAGAGCGAACCCTCCGGTGCCAGCACGCGGGCAAACTCGCGCTCATTAAAGGGAGCAAAGAGCTCGGTCACCATATCGAAGGCGCCATCGGGCACGGGGATATCCTTCATGTTGGCCACAAAATAGGTCGCATCGCCGCGCTTGGCCGCAAGGCGCACCATCTCTTTGCCCAGGTCGAACCCGTAAGCATCCACGCCCGGCACTGCGCCCATGGCGCTGGTGTAATAGCCCTCGCCGCAGCAAATATCGAGCAAGGGCAGCGGCTTGTCCGACGTAGCCGCGCACCGCTGAGCTCGTTCGCGCACGAGCTCGACCATCGTATCGCGCAACGGCGCATAGTAACCGCGGTTCAGAAAGTCGCGACGGCTGCGCGCCTGTGACTTGGGATCGCCCATGGAGTCGCCGCTCTTGGACGAGCGCAGTAGATATAGATAGCCCTCGCGCGCACGGTCAAACCGGTGTCCGCCCGCACATGCAGCACCGCGCTCATTGTCCACCAACGGCTCATGGCAAACGGGACACAACAACATGGCAACTCCTTAGCGCGAACAACACAACGCCCACCATTGTCGCACGCCTTTCCCACCTAGTCATTGGGGACGTTCTTGAATGACTAGTCGTTTAAGGACGTCCCCAATGACTACAAGGAGTGTCCCCAGCTGCCGACAGAAAAGGAACGTCCCTAAGTGCCGACTGGTTGCATTAGGAGTATCATCATCTGCGCAAATAAGCACGAAAGAGCATATTAGAGATTGAGAGCGTATGGCTGACACCGTATCTAAGCACATTGACATGACCACCGGCTCGCTGTGGCGCAATATTCCCCTGTTCGCCTTCCCCGTGGCCGCCACGAGCATCTTGGAGCAACTGTCGAACCTCATCGCCACGGTCATCATCGGTAACTTCTCGGGCGACCAGGGAACCCTCGCCATGGCGGCGGTCGGCTCCAATGTTCCGCTTACCAGTCTTATGCTCAACCTGTTTATTGGCATGTCGCTTGGCTCCAACGTGGTCATCGCCAACGCTATCGGCCGCAACGATCAGAACATGGTCAAACGCGCCGTCCATACCTCGATTTTAATGGCGCTCGTAGGCTTTGTCGTCATCGCCCTGGGCGAGATCTTTGCCGAGCCCATGCTCGCCGCGCTCAACGTTCCTGCCGAGACCATGCCGCTCGCTTCGCTCTACCTACGCGTCTTTTTGCTGAGCATGCCCTCGATCTTGCTTTACAACTTTGAGGCCGCGATCTTCCGCTCCGTCGGCATCACCCGCATGCCGCTGCAGGCGCTTGCCGTGTCCACCGTCCTCAACATTGGCCTGGACCTCATCTTTGTCCCCGCACTCCACTGGGGCGTCGCGGGCGTCGCCATCGCCACCGCCATCGCCTACACCGTCAGCGCAGCTACACTCTTTATCCGCCTGCTCAAGACCGACTCCGTCGTCCGCGTCACCCCACGCGACCTGGCTATCGACCCTGTCGCCCTTAAGCGCATCGTCAAGATCGGCCTGCCCGCCGGCATCCAAAGCGCCGTCTTTGCTGTCGCCAACATCATCATCCAGTCTGCCATCAACAGTCTGGGCACCGAGGTCATGGCCGCATCGAGTGCCGCCATGAGCCTGGAGTACGTGTGCTACAACCTGCTCAACAGCTTTAGCCAGGCTTGCACCACCTTTGTGGGACAAAACCACGGTGCCCGCCAGATCGACCGCTGCACCAAGACGCTCAAGGTCTGCCTGGTCGAAGGCGGTATCGTTGCACTCACCACGATTATCGTTATTGTCGGCTTGGGGCGCGAGATCCTATCGCTGTTCAACAGCGATCCCAACATCGTCTCGATCGGCTATATCCGCGTATGCTCGATCTTCCCGGCGTACGCCTTTAGCATGTTCTACGAAAACATGTCCGGCTACCTGCGCGGCTTTGGTATCTCGCTCACCCCCGCCCTCATCACCATGATCTGCGTCTGCGGCATCCGCTTCTATTGGGTGTTCTGCGTGTTCCCGCACTTCCGCACCTTTGCGAACGTCATGATGGTCTACCCCATCAGCCTGGGCACCACGGCATTCTTTATGGTCGTGGCGGTACTACTCTGCCACCCGGCACGCACCTATCGCGCCACCCAAGCCAAAGCAACAGCCCGCTAAACACCGCACTCAACGCCACGCCAGTCATTAATTGACAATATGTGAGCTCATATAGTCGATAAAGCGCCTCGTGGCGATGGGCATGGTGTCCCAGCTGCGCCAGGCGGCCACCACGTCGCGCGAGGGGGCATGCACGATGGGCCGCACACGAATATCGGCTCGCATGCCCTCCACAGTACGACGATAGAGCATGCTCACGCCTAGGCCCTCCTCCACCATCGCCATGATGGTGTAGTCATCGGTCACCTCACTCGTCACGTGCGGCGACAGCCCATGCGTTGCGAATGCATCGAGCACCAGACTCTGTTCGCCCTCATCCAGCAGCACAAACGGCTCGGACGCCAGGTCGGCAAGTGTCACCTTTTCCTTTGCCGTCAGCGGATGCTCGGCCGGCAACAATGCTACCAACTCGTCGTGATAGACGACGCGCTTCTCGAGCCCAGCGGTAAATCCGCGTGCCGTAAAACAAAAATCAACCACGCCATCGTGCACCCATTGAGCGTTGCGCGTGTAATCGCCCTGTTTGAGGGTGAAGCGTACGCCCGGGTGCAGCGCACCAAAGTCGCGGATCACACGCGGCAGCACGGTACGACTCACGTTAGTAAACGTCGCGATGCGAATATCGGTCGACGAAAGCCCCAGCAGCTCCTGGCGCTTGCCCTCGAGCTCGACCTCGGCGGTCACAATCTGGCGCAGGTACGGCAGATATTGTTTACCGTCGCGCGTAAGCGAAACGCCCTGCTTACCGCGCTCGATAAGTGTGGTGCCCAGCTCGCGCTCGAGCGCCTTGACGGCCTGGCTCACCGCACTTTGCGTATAGCCCAACTCGTCCGCCGCGGCCTTAAGACTGCCGCGATCGACCACCATACAAACAATCTGATACCGCGATGCCATCGTGCCTCCACATCAATGCAGCCGTAAAACGTTTTGCCAGGGTTTTTTCTGTCACATTAGTATTTCTTAATCATACTGAAGATACATTCGCTTTACTACATCCAAATCTGGGAGCAGAATCCTTTGTGCGAAACCGTTCTGTAACAAAAGGAGTCCCATGGATCGCAAAAAAGCAATCGCGCTCTCATTTTCCGTTCCCGTCGCATGGGGCTTTTCGTATCCCCTCATGAAGATCGGCATGGATAGCATGAACGCCACGAGCATCGTCGCGCTGCGCTGCCTCATCGCCTTCGCGGCCTGCCTGCTGCTCTTCCACAAGCGCACTTTCCACATTAACCGCGACCTGATGGTCCGCGCCGCCATTATCGGCGCCATCATGGCAACCGAGCTCACCTGCATGTGCCTGGGCTCCAGCCTCACGTCCGCCTCAACCGCCGGCTTTTTGCAGAGCCTGACGGTCGTGATCGTGCCATTTGCCAACGCCGCCCTGCTGCATCGCGCCCCGGAGCGCAAGGTACTCGTCGGCACCGCCATCGTCACCTGTGGCATGTTGCTGCTCTCGGGCGCCGACTTTACCAGCCTCAACCCCGGCGCGCTCATTATGCTGCTCTCCGCCTTTGTCTATGCCGGCCATATCATCGTCGCCAAGCGTTTTGTCGAAGAAGTCGACCCGCTGTCCCTGGGTGTTTGGCAGCTGGGCTTCGGTGGCCTGTTCTCGGGCATCGCCGCGTTCACTTTTGGCGGCTTCACGCTTCCCAGCACGCCTAACGAGGTTATCGTCGTCGTTGCACTCGCACTCATCTGCTCTGCCTACGGCTTCATTACGCAGACGCTCGTGCAGCCTCACGTGCCCGCCGAGACCACCGGTTTTGCCTTCTCGCTCGAGCCGGTTTGCTCCGCCGTCTTCTCGTTCTTCCTGGTTGGCGAGGTCCTGAGCCCCATCGCCTTCCTGGGTGCAGCTCTCATCCTCACCGGCGTCATGGTGGCAACCGTCGAGCTTCCGCGCCTTCGCGCGCATGGACAGGCTCGCATGGCAGGAGCGCCCGAGCAAGTCTCGTAGACCCCACTCTTCATACAGCCGCGGCATAAAGGCAACCGGTGCGCCTTTACAATAGATGCCAACAGAGCATCTGCCATAAAGGAGCCCCATGGACACCGCAACTCGCGACCGCAACATAGCAACTTGGTTGGGCGATGCGCCGCAGCCGGTACGTGACACTACGAACCAGCTGCTCGAGCGCATCGCCCTTTTGCGTGCCGAGCAGACTATCTACCCGGCACAAGACGACATCCTCAATGCCCTCGCCTACACCCCGGCCAACCAGGTCAAAGTTGTCATCTTGGGTCAAGACCCCTATCACGGACCCAACCAGGCCATGGGACTGTCGTTCTCGGTCCCCGCGACGCAAACCAAGTTGCCGCCGAGCCTGCGCAACATCTATAAGGAACTCAAAGCCGATCTGGGTTGCCCCATTCCCGCCACGGGAGACCTAACCCCATGGGCACAGCAGGGCGTCCTGCTCCTCAACACCACGCTCACCGTGCGCGAGCATGCCGCCAACTCGCACGCCAAACTGGGCTGGAGCACGCTCACCGACTACATCATCGAGCGCTGTTGCCTACTGCCGCAGCCCATGGTCTTTTTGGCCTGGGGACGCTTTGCCCAGCAGATGGTCGAAGGCAAGCTCGCCGCAACTGGTGCGGGCGAGGCGACTGGCAAGTTCTGCCTGGCATCCACGCACCCCTCGCCGCTTTCGGCCAACCGGGCAACGGCAGAGCTTCCCGCCTATATGGGCTCGCGCCCCTTCTCCGCTGCCAATCGGCTACTCGAACAGCACGACTCGACCCCCGTCAACTGGACTTGCCTCGACTAAAAATCGATACATCAAAAATGCGCCCGACGGCTTTCCATCGGGCGCGTTTCCTATTCGGGCCAAATAAATTGCGTGCGGCCGGCCTCGCCGCCATCGATTAGCAGACTCTGTCCGGTCATAAACCGGTTGGTCACGCCCACAAAGTAGATCCACTCGGCGATCTCTTGGGCGGTGGCCCAGCGCTTAAGCGGCGTGAGCTCCATAATCTGGTTCCACAGGTGTTCGTCTTCCATCACGCAACGGTTGAGCGGCGTGATAACGCCACCCGGGTCCACACTGTTGGCGATGGCCTGCGGTGCCAGGCGGTTTGCAAGGTTCTTGGTGTAGGCGATAACGCCGCCCTTGCTGGCGGCATAGGCGGGAAACTCCGATCCCGTATGCCCACTCGCGGACCCCACATTGACCACGGATTTGATAGCCGGCGCCGGCTTGGCGGCAAGGCCCTCCCCCACAAAGGCATAGCGCTCGGTCACGTTAATGGTGCCCGTCAAGTTGGCGGCGATGTCGTCGGCCGAGTCCTGTGTCCCGGCGACGTTCACGATTACTTGGGGCTCCAGGTCGTCCGGAAACGTGTCCGGCTCACGGACGTCCACGATCAGATGGCGGTAGCGCTCGTGCTCGACCGTGGCGGGCAGCAGATCAAAACCCACGACCTCGTGGCCCTCGTCCAAAAAGCGCTGCACGCATGCGGCTCCAATGCCGCCCGAAGTGCCCGTGATCAACACCTGCATATTGGCTCCTTAGGCAGCCGCGTGGCGCTCGAGATACTCGGCACCCACGTTCTCGCGCTCCCAGCCGCGCACGACCTTGTAGCCCACGGGGCTCAGGAAAACCTCGCACAGCAGCTCGGCGATAGCGCCGGTCAGCGAGCACATAAGCACCTGCACCCACGTCCAGCCAAAGAACGTATGGCTCACCACAATAGCGAAGACCAGGTTGTCGATAAACTGACCGATGCCCGTGGACACATAGGAGCGGAAGGCAAAGCTCGCAAAGTTATTCTTTTTGAGCATGCGGCCGAGCGACTGGTTGAGCGTGGAGTTGACCACGGCAGAGGTGAGCATGGCCAACGACGAGCCAAACACCACGTACCAGGTGCCGCCGATCGTGGCGTTGAGGGCAGTGTTGACCTCGATCATGCCCGTGTCGTAGTAGGCGCCCCACATGCCGGGCGTGAGCGAGCACAGCCAAAAGCACAGGCTCACGGCAAGATTAACCAGCAGTGCGAGGATAGAGATTTTGATGGATGCCTTGGCGCCAAAGCGCTTGCAGATCATGTCCTGGCACAAAAACGAGACCCAGCTCACCACAAAGCCGCAGTCGAGCGCCAGATACGGCAGGCTGATAAGCTCTTTGTTGGCCAGCAGGTTCATCATGATAACGCTCACGATAAACAGCGAAACCGTTGCCGCGGGAATGCTCCGCAACAGGACTTTGTAGTCCTCCATGACCTTCTTGATCATTATGTACTCCTTTGGTTTTAGGTTTAACGAGCAGGATATCGGAACCGAACTGCTCGGCCGCCCCGGTCTTGAGGCGACGGTGGGTATGATAGCCGCTCCGCCGGCGGCAGGCAAGCAAAGGGCGCGGCAGCCCCGCAAGGCTACCGCGCCGATGCGCTAAAACGTTACGTTGCCAAACTCCGACAGGATCAGGTCGGGGTTGTGGTCGGTCGCCCAATCCACGTTCCACGGGCTCGTGAACAGCAGCAGCTTGCCGCCGCGCATGTCCTCGACGCGCAGGGTATCGCGCGTGAGCGAAAGGCTCGGAATATCGATGGTGTCGGGGTCGTTCTGGATCCAGCGGATATCGGTATAGGGCAACGGCTGGCGACGGACCTCAACGCGATACTCGGCCTTCAGACGGCGCTCGAGCACCTCGAACTGCAGCACGCCGACCACGCCGACGATAACGCTCTCCATGCCGGCGCCCAGCTCGCGGAAAATCTGGATGGCGCCCTCCTGGGCAAGCTCCTCCATACCCTTCACGAACTGCTTGCGCT
>URBM01000028.1 GCA_900545995.1 uncultured Collinsella sp.
GGTCCAAGAAATCGTCCGCACCCCCATTTAGGAACTATTTCACCGCAATCGCCAAGTAATCCGCTGGGGGACGGAGGAAAACGGATCACTGAGGGGCTGGTCTGAGTCGGTGATCCGCTTGCCTCCGGCCCCAGCGGATCACTTTTCCGCTCGCCGATTTGTGTCTTGAAAAATGTATATAACGACTATAACGTAGTGTGAAACATATTGGAAACAATATCGAGGAGGCTGCGTTGAAGAAAAGCAATTTGGGCTATGTGCTGGTACTGATCGCCGCGCTTATGTGGGGCAGCATCGGAATCTTTGTAAACGGCATCTCGGCCATGGGCGTTTCGTCCCAGAGCATGGCTGCCTTTCGCTTGTTGGTCGGAGCGCTTATCTTGGCGCCGGTCCTGATGTTTATGGGCTGCCGTCCGGGTGAGGGGTCTACCGTGGCTCAGGGCCCGCTGGCCCTGTTCAAGGCAAGCCCTAAAGAGCTTGTTCCCTGCGCGCTTGTCGGTATCGTCGGTCTGGCCGCCGCCAACACCTGCTATTACGAGTGCATGGGCGAGGTGGGCATGTCCACGGCCTCGGTGCTGCTCTACACCTCGCCGGTGTTTGGCGTCATGCTCGGCCGCGTGCTTTATCGCGAGGACGTGACCCCCAACAAGCTCGTTGCCATTGTCTTTAACATCGTTGGCTGCGTGCTTGCGGTGACCAATGGCGACCTTTCCGGTTTTCATTTTTCGGTTTGGGGCGTCACGTCGGGCGTGATTGCAGGCTTTTGCGGTGCGTCGCTCGCGGTGTTTAGCCGAATAGCAACCAAGACGGTCCACCCGCTGGCTGTCACGTTTTGGGGCTTTGTTTTTGGCGGTGCGGTTATGGCGGCTATCGCGGCTCCGTGGCCGGATGTCGCCGCGGCAATGTCGCCACAGCTGCTGCTGCTGTTCCTTGGCTTTGGACTCATCCCCACGGCCGTGGCTTATATCTTATATATGCAGGGGCTATCCATGGGGCTCGAGACGTCGAAAGTTCCCGTCGTAATGTCATTCGAGACGGTCGTCACCGTACTGGTGGGCATTGGTGTCTATGCCGAGCCCGCCGGCGCGATCAAAGTCCTGGGCATCGTGCTGGTGCTCGCGTCCATCCTGATTATGAACACCGACTTCTCCAAGCTGCGCAACAGTGTGTTTGTCGGTCATGTCATTGAGAGCATGACCTTTAAGCCCAATGCGTGGTGGACCGAAAAATCGCAGGACATGGATCTGTTTAAGGAGCGCACCGGCATCGCGCTGGAGCCCACCGTGCAGGAAAGTCCCTGGTACTTCGTGCGATAAGGGATTGGCGCGGCGTCTGATCGGGCACCGCCTGGCCAGCGCCGGCCTTCCCTGCGCCAACGTTACAAGTACGTTAAACCCGTCAACGGTCGTTTTTCACCCGCGAACGGTCTTTATGCTAATTAGCAATATCCGCAACGTATAAGACGTTATAATGACCATAACGAAAAGGAGGAGGCAAGATGAATCAGATCATTCTCGCATCTCATGGCGGCCTGGCCGCAGGCGCCAAAGACACGCTCGAGATGGTTCTCGGCGACGTGTCGAACGTCCACGTCGTGTCGCTTGCTCGTGACGACAAGGAGCCCATCACCAAGAAGGTGGACGCCATGATCGCCACGTTCAACGCGGACGACACCGTCTATGTGCTGACCGATATGCTCGGCAGCTCGGTCAACAACAACATGGTCGAGCTTTCCAAGAACGGCACGAAGTTCACGGTTGTCAGCGGTTTCAACATCCCGCTGGCGCTCACGCTTGCTATGAGCCCCGTCCCCGTCAAGGGTGCCGAGCTCGCAGCCCTCATCAACGAGGCCCGCACCGGTCTGACCAACCCCAACGCACCGGTCGAGGCCGCCGCGGCTCCCGCCAAGAAGGCCAAGGCATCCCGTCACAGCTCCGGTCCCGCCAAGATCGTCCTCGCACGTCTTGACTACCGTCTGCTGCACGGCCAGGTCGTCTTTACCTGGACCACCAAGGTTCAGGCCGAGCGCATCATCGTCGTCGACAACGCTGCCGCCAACGATGACATCAAGAAGGGCGCTCTTAAGCTGGCCAAGCCCCAGGGCGTGCGCCTGAACGTCTTCACCGTCGAGCGTGCCCTCGCCAAGATGGACAAGCTCAACACCCTCGGTGAGCGCGTCATGTTCGTCTTTGGCAACACGGCCGAGATGCTGCAGTTCTGCCAGGGCTACAAGCTCGACGCCATCAACCTGGGCGCCACCGCCAACCACGACGGCGCCGATCAGGTCGGCGGCAAGGACAGCTCCGTCTTCCTCGACGCCACCCAGAAGGCCGACGTCAACCAGCTGCTCGACATGGGCATCAAGCTCTATGTTCAGCAGACCCCTACGTATCAGAGCGTCGACATCGACGCCAAGCTGTAATCAACCAGGCTTTTGCCTGACTGAAAGGAGAAGGGTATGAATACGTTCATCAGTGCGGTGCTCGTCGGCCTCGTCGGCGTGTTCTGCATGTGGGACTCCCGCCTGCTCGGTCGTCTTAACTTCGAGCAGCCCCTCGTTGGCGCTACGCTCGTCGGTTTGCTGCTGGGCGATGTGCCCACCGGCCTTGCCGTCGGTGCCGCCGTCGAGCTCGTGTCCATGGGCCTGGTGCAGGTCGGCGCCGCCGTTCCGCCCGATATGGTCCTGGGCGGCATAGTGGCCGCTGCCTTTGCGTGCCTGACCGATGCTTCCGCCGAGACCGCCATGACGATCGCCATCCCGGTCGCCGTCCTGGGTCAGCTCCTCGGCATCGTGTTCCGCTCCATCATCGCCGCCCTCACCCATGTGGCAGATAGCGCGATCGATAACGGAAAGTTCAAGACCGCCTACCGCATGCACATCTGCGCCGGCTCCGGTCTGTACGCCATCATGTACTTCCTGCCGATCTTCCTCGCCGTCTTTGTTGGCACCGACCTGGTTCAGGCCATCGTCAACATGGTTCCCGAGTGGCTGTCCACTGGTCTGAACGTTTCGACCAAGATCATGACCGCCTACGGCTTGGCCCTGCTGCTCACCATGATGATCAAGAAGGGTATGACTCCGTTCCTGTTCATCGGTTTCCTGCTCGCCGCTTACCTCAACCTGTCCGTCATCGCGGTCGCTCTGATCGGTGTGTGCCTGGCTGTCGTCTTCATGGGCTTCAAGTTCAACGGTTCCCATGCAGCCGCCGGTGTCGATTCCGACTACGATCCGCTCGAAGACGACGAAGACTAAGGAGGAACACACTATGGCAACCGCAACCAAGGACGTGTCCCTGAACAAGAAGGTCAGCCAGTTCTTCTGGCGCTCCTGGGCCATCCAGGCCTCTTGGAACTACGAGCGTCAGATGAACATGGGCTTCCTCTACGGCATGGTTCCCACGCTCGATCGCCTCTATCCGGATGAGTCCGACCCCAAGCAGCTCGCTGCTAAGAAAGAGGCTTACCACCGTCACATGGCGTTCTACAACTGCACCCCGCAGACGAGCGCCTTCATCCTAGGCCTCACCGCCTCCATGGAGGAGGAGTACGCCAAGGATCCCGAGAACTTCGATCCCGATTCGATCAACGCGGTCAAGACCTCCCTCATGGGTCCGCTTTCCGGCATCGGTGACTCCTTCTTCCAGGGCACCATCCGCGTTATCGCCTTTGGCCTGGGCGTTCAGCTGGCTCAGCAGGGCTCCATCATGGGCCCGATCCTGGCCATGCTCATCTCCATCGTCCCCTCCGTGCTGATCACTTGGTTCGCAGCCAAGATGGGCTATCAGGGCGGCCACGAGTACCTGAGCAAGCTTCAGGGCGGCGACCTCATGGAGAAGCTCATGTATGTCTGCGGCATCGTGGGTCTTATGTCCGTGGGCGGCATGATCGCCACGCTGATCGGCGCCACCACCCCGCTGCAGTTCGCTGAGGGCACCGTCGTTATCCAGGACATCCTGGACGGCATGATGCCCCAGATGATCTCCCTTGGCCTCACCGGCCTTATGTACTGGCTCATCAAGAAGAACGTCAACACCGGTTGGCTTCTCGTGATCGCCATCGTGGGCGGCATCGCCCTCTCCGCGGCCGGCATTCTGGCCTAGTCGCGACCAAGCGCCTAACCGCTTTCCCCCGGGGGCCTGCCTGGCATCCCATACCCCAGGCAGGCTTCCATCCCCAAAATGCGACAATGGGACAGTCCCCTTGTCGCATCCTCAACGGACCGGCGACTCGGTCCAAACCACGGTAACCCTGCGAGCGCCCGGCAATGTGGCGCCGCAAAAATCGAAAGGAATGTGTCAGATGTACGAGATCGACCTTAACCTCCCTAAGCAGATCGTCGCTGACGTCCTGTCCAACCACGAGATCCACAGTGTCGCCTTCGTCGGCTGCGGTGCTTCCATGTCCGACCTGTACCCCGCCAAGTACTTCCTGGCCAACAACACGGACAAGCTGAACGTTCAGATCTTCACCGCTAACGAGTTCAACTACGACACGCCTTCCTGGGTCAACGAGCACACCTTCGTGATCACCTGCTCCCTCGGTGGCTCCACGCCCGAGACCGTCGAGGCCAACAAGACCGCCAAGAAGCACAACTGCCCGGTCGTCTCCCTCACCAACAAGGCTGGCTCCGCTCTGACCGTCGACGCTGACTACGTCATCGTTCACGGCTTCCACGCCAACTTCGCTGCCAAGTGCGAGAAGCCCGGCTATGCCATCGCTCTTGCTCTCGAGATCCTTCAGCAGACCGAGGGCTATGACAAGTACGACGACATGATCACCGGCCTCACCAACGTCTTCGATCTCTGCGAGAACGCTGCTCAGTCCTGCAAGAAGCTCGCCAAGAAGTTCGCTGAGGACTTCAAGGACGACAAGATGATTTACTTCATGGCCTCTGGTGCCTCCGAGAAGATGGCTTACTCTCACGCCGCCTTCCTGTTCACCGAGATGCAGTGGATCGACGCCGCCGCCTACAACACCGGCGAGTACTTCCACGGCCCGTTCGAGGTTTCCACCGAGGGTAAGCCCTACGTCTTCTTCATGTCCGATGGCGCTACCCGTCCGATGGACGCCCGCGCCCTCACCTTCCTTGAGCGCATGGGCGCCAAGGTCGCTCTGATCGACTCCAAGGACTACGGCCTGGCTGACGCCGTGCCCGCGAGCGTCGTCACCTACTTCAACCCGCTGCTGCACCTCGCCGTTATGCGCGAGTACGGCAACCAGATCGCCGAGGCCCGTCAGCATCCGCTGACCATGCGTCGCTACATGTGGAAGCTTTCCTACTAATCACAAGTAAGTAGACCTTACGGGTTGATTGAGAGGGGATGGGGTTTGCGCCCCATCCCCCTTTTTTGCTCTGGGGAGGGCGTGTCTGTCGCGTCGCAAATCCCAGATAAAACCTACCAAAATAAACCTGTCCCTTTTTGGCAGGTGGGAGGAGATGCGTATGATCAAGGCAGTGCTGTTTGACATGGACGGCGTGCTGGTCGATACCGAGTGGTTCTACAACCGTCGTCGCGTGGCGTTTATGGAGGAGAAGGGCTTTCACTTTGACGAGATCCCCGATCTTTCGGGGTCTAACGAGCCCGCCATTTGGAAGTCGCTGGTACCTGACGATGTTGAGCTGCGCGAGCGCCTGCGCGTGGAGTACAAGCAGGTCTACAGCCCAGACCATCCCGTTCCGTATGCCGAGCTGCTCAACGAGCAGACGGAGCCGGTGATGCGCAAGCTGCACGAGCGCGGCGTGAAGTGCGCCATCGCAAGCTCGTCCTATCGCGAGCTCATTGACGAGCTGGTGGGGATTGCCGGTATCGCCGACGTGCTGGACTACACCATCAGCGGTCACGAGTGCAGTGCGTTTAAGCCCGACCCCGAGATCTACCTGCGTGCCATGGAGGCGCTGGGTGTGGAGCCTACCGAGTGCCTGGTTATCGAGGACTCGCCTTTGGGCATCGAGGCTGGCAAACGTTCCGGCGCCCGCGTCCTGGCACTGCGCCCGCACGAGGGCGTCAACCTCGATCAATCGCGAGCCGATGCCGTTATTGATAATCTGACCGACATTTTGGCCGCTTTGTAGTGTCAATCCGCCGCGAGAAGCACGGGTTCAAACGTTTTTTGCGGTGGACTGGCTCAATTTGGTTTCGATTTTGATCCGTTTGGCTTCGATTCGGACTAAGTGAGTAGACTTTTTGGTGCAGGACGAGCACAAAGCGCATCTGCTCTAGTAAAACCGCAGGTCACAGGGGTGGCGGTTTTGGGTGTGCTCTGCAGATCGCGTAAAGTCTACTCACTTGTAATTTGGGCCTTTGGTCGTGGGGTTGCTGGTCCCGCTTTGGTTGTCGAGAGAGGGTGAATTGAAGCGCCCCCGCACGCTCCATGCTACAATCGCGGACATACCCCACAACTACATCTGCCTTCGAAAGGAGCCTGCGTGGCGAACGCCATCGATCAGCTCACGGACCGAGTGCTCGTACTCGGCCGCCTCACCATCGTCCGCCGCGCTATTACTGCCGTGGCGGTCACGATTTCCGCCGTTCTCCAGACATTCCTGATCCAGGCGTTCATTCAGCCCGCCGACTTGCTTCCGAGCGGCCTCACCGGCGTTGCGGTCCTGCTCGATCGCGTTACCTCGCTGGGCGGCGTTCACATCGACATCTCGCTCGGCATGCTTGCGCTCAACATTCCCGTGGCGCTCCTATGCTGGAGCGGCATTAGCAAGCGCTTCGTCATCTTCTCGATGATGCAGGTCGTGCTCTCGTCGCTGTTCCTCAACGTCTTTCACTTCGCTCCATTTTTGGGCGACAAGATTATGCTCATCATTTTTGGCGGCGTGGTCTCGGGTCTGGGCGCTGCCATCGCGCTAAAGTCCGGCGCATCTACCGGTGGCACCGACTTTATCGCGCTGTGGGTCTCCAACCACACGGGCAAGACCATCTGGGGCGTTATCTTTGGTTTCAATTGCTTTATCCTGGCGATCTTTGGCTTTATGTTTGGCTGGGACAACGCGGCGTACTCCATCGTGTTCCAGTTTATTTCGACCAAGACCATCGACAGTTTCTATCGTCGCTACGACCGCGTGACGCTGCAGATTACGACGCGCAAGGCAGACGAGGTCATGACTGCCTACGTAAACCATTTTCAGCACGGCATTAGCTGCGCCGAGGTCGTCGGCGGATACAGCCGCGAAAAGATGTACCTGCTGAACACCGTTGTTTCGACCTACGAGAGCCAGGACATTATCAAGTTGGTGTGCGACGTTGATCCCGGCGCCGTGATCAACGTGTTCCACACGCTCAACTTTGTGGGCGGCTGGTGGGGCGGTCATGTCGACGAGCCCATGCCCACGGCCGTTCCCGATCCCGACAAGCCCGCACGCATGGCCAGCAGGCAGGCGCGCCTCAGCGAGCAGGACAGCCTGCAGCAGGACGACGGCAGGTAAGGATTTGCTGTATGCGATGTATCGTTTTATCATTATGAGGTAACATGAAACTAGACGTTATATACGTATTAGTTATTTCAATATTTCGATAAGAGTGATTAGATATGCCTACGCCCAAAAATGCACCGCTTTACCAGCAGATTTATGACGAAATCAAGGACGCGATCGAGAAAGGTGTTTATGCACCCAAGGAGCGTATTCCGTCCGAGCTTGAGCTAGCCGAGCAGTACGACGTGAGCCGCATTACGGTGCGCCGCGCCATCGAGGAGCTGTGCTCCGATGGCTACCTGGTTAAGCAGCAGGGCCGTGGCACCTTTGTCTCCACGCCGCACATCAACCGCCAGTTCCACGCTTCGACGCTGCAGACGTTTACCGCGCTGTGTGCCGATAATGACATGAAGGCGGGCGCGCATGTGGTCGATCGCCAGATTGTGCCGGCACGTCAAAACGAGATGGAGTTCTTTGGCCTGCAGAAGGACGCGCTGCTGCTGCACATCAAGCGCGTGCGTACGGCCGACGGCGAGCCCATTTTTGAGGAGAACATCTTTGTGCCGTTTGACGCCTACCGTGAGCTGTTGACGGCCGATCTTGAGGACAAGTCGATTTTTTCCGAGGTCGAGCGTGTTGGCGGAACGCCGATTGTCTCGGTTGGCTACCGCACGGTCGAGGCCGTTCGTGCCAATACCGAGCAGGCGGCCGAGCTGGGCATCGCTCCGCACGATCCACTGCTCAACCTGCGTGCCGGCTTTATCGGCCCCAATGGCGAGCCGGTCCTGATGGGTAAGCAGTACTACGTGGGATCGCGCTACGTTATGGTCATGTAGGGTTGGTTCCGCCGTTCTGACGAACGGCGGATCTGTCGACGCTGCAAACGCCCCTAAGCGGCAATCTGACGTTCAATCGTCGGTCGCGTACCGAAGTACGCTTCCCTCCTCTTTCACGTCACCTTGCTCGCTTAGGGGTGTTTTCGCTGACTTATGCTCAACCAGCGACGTTTCCGTGCTTGTCAAGAGATAAAACATCGACGTTGCCGGGCCGGCACTTGGGGATGTTCCTTTTCTGCCGGCACCTGGGGACACTCCTTAGTCGTTGGGGACGTTCTTAAACGACTAGTCATTCAAGAACGTTCCCAATGACTACCCGCAGAATGAGCGTGGCTGACAGCCGGGCGACGCTGGTCCGCGTGGCGGCGTATAATCGGCGGCAGATGACTTGGACGTTAGGAAATCATGACCGATAGCATGCAGCAGATGGCGCTCGACACGCTCGGCGCCTATTTTGGCTACACCTCGTTTCGCCCGGGACAGGACCGCATGGTCGATGCGATCCTTGCCGGTCGCGATGCGCTGGGCGTTATGCCCACGGGCGCCGGCAAGTCCATTTGCTACCAGGTGCCCGCGCTCATACTGCCCGGCATCACCTTTGTGGTGAGCCCGCTGCTGTCGCTGATGGAGGACCAGACCCGTGCGTTGCTCGCGGCGGGTGCGCGACCCAGCTATCTCAACTCCAGCCTTACTCCGGCCCAGCAAAACACTGTGCTCAAGCGGGCGCGCGAGGGTCGCTACCAGCTTATGTACGTGGCGCCCGAGCGCCTGCTCGAGCCGCGCTTTTTAGCCTTTGCGCAGGAGGCCGCGGCGGACGGCGGCATTGGCGTGCCGCTCGTGGCCATTGACGAGGCGCACTGCGTGAGCCAATGGGGCCAGGATTTTCGCCCCGCTTACCTGCAGATTCGCGAGTTCATCGATTCCCTGCCGCAGCGCCCCATCGTGGCGGCCTTTACCGCTACGGCGACCGAGCGCGTGCGTGCGGACATTCAGCAGATGCTCGGCCTGCAAAACCCCGCGACGGTGGTGACGGGCTTCGATCGCAAGAACCTCTACTTTGGTTGCGAGGAGATGGGCGACAAGGCCAAGACCGCGTGGGTGCGCGACTACGTGATCGCGCATTCGAGCGAGAGCGGCATCGTGTATTGCTCCACCCGCAAGACCGTCGACGCACTGGCGGGCGAGCTTGCCGAGGCACTGGGCCCCAGCGGTATTTGCGTGGGCCGCTACCACGCCGGCATGGGCAACGACGCCCGTCGTCAGAGCCAGCGCGCCTTTATCGACGACGACATTCAGGTGATGGTTGCCACCAACGCCTTTGGCATGGGTATCGACAAGCCCAACGTACGCTACGTGATCCACAACAACGTGCCCGAGAGCATCGAGGCCTACTATCAGGAGGCGGGCCGCGCCGGCCGCGATGGCGACCCGGCGAGCTGCCACTTGCTGTGGAACGGCAACGACTTTCGCATGCGCCGCTTTTTGATTGATCGCGGCGATGCGGCCGACGAGGCGCTCGATGACGAGCAACGCGCGTGGGCGCTCCAGAATCGCTACCGTCTGCTCAGCCAGATGGAGGGCTACTGCAACACTACCGGCTGCCTGCGCGAATACATGCTGCGCTACTTTGGCGACGAGGCCGCGGCCGAGCATGCAGCGGCGGGCACGGACGGCACGGCGGACGAGGCCGAGGGCTGCGGCAACTGCAGCAACTGCCTCACGCAGTTCGAGGTCGAGGACGTCACCGACATGGCTCGCGCCGCCGTGCGCTACGTTGCCACACGCCCCATGCGCTTTGGCAAGTCGCTGATCGCCGACGTGCTCCACGGCGGCAATACCGAGCGCATTCGCCAGATGCACTTGGACGAGGACTGCGGCTATGGTGAGCTGTCGAGCGAATCGGTCGGCCGCATTAAGGACATCATCGGCCAGCTGTGCGGCCGTGGCTACCTGGCCACCTCGCAGGGTCAGTATCCGGTGGTGGGCCTGGGCCCGCGCGCCGGCGAGGTCGAGGACGAGGCCTTTGCCTTTACCATTAAGCGCCGCGCGTCCAAGCGCAAGGCCTCAGCGCGCGCCCGTCGTGCGGTGGACCTGCTGCGCGAGGAAGCCGAGCTGGACCAGCGTCCGCGCGTGGGCGACGACGCCGAGCTGTTCGAGCGTCTGCGGGCACTCCGCAAGGAGATCTCGACCGAGCTCGAGATAGCGCCGTATATGGTCTTCTCCGACAAGGCCCTGCGCGGCATGTGCCGCCTGCGCCCGCAGACGCGCGACGAGCTTATCCAGGTCAACGGTATTGGTGAGAAAAAGGCCGACAGCTTTGGTGAGCAGTTTATGACGGCGATTGAAGAGTTTGAATCCGAGCACGCACGGGATGGAGCGTAAACTATGGCAACCGAGAGCAAAACAGAGCGTTCCGAGCGCGCCGAGGTGCCCGCCGTGCCGCTATACCAGCAGGTCATGGACGACCTAAAGGGCGAGATCGCACGCGGCGTGTACGCGGCCGGCTCGCGCATTCCTTCCGAGATGGAGCTCGCGAAGTCTTACGGCGTGGGGCGCATCACCGTGCGCCGTGCCATCGAGGAGCTGTCGCGCGCGGGCTACCTCAACCGCCAGCAGGGGAGGGGCACCTTTGTGTGCGCTCCCAAGCTCAAACGCAAGATTCGCCAGAAGGGCGACGTCCAGAGTTTCACCGAGGGTTGTGCCGCCAACGACATGGTGGCCGGAGCGCGCCTGGTGTCGCGCACGGTGGTTGCGGCGACGCGTGAGGACGCGGCATTTTTTGGCGTGGAGCCCGGCTGCGAGCTCATCGTGGTCGAGCGCGTGCGCACGGCAGATGGCGTGCCCGTCATGCTCGAGAACAACGCCTTTGTGCTTGCCGACCATCCCTACCTGCAGACGTTGGCCGATGAGGACCTCACCGATAACTCAATCTTTGCGCTCGTTGCCGAGCATTCGGGCCGCGCGCCGCTCAAGTCCGACCCCTGCACCGTGGAGATTGCGCTTGCCGATGCTCAGGCGGCCCCGCTGCTGGAGGTGCCGGTCGGCGAGCCGCTCTTCTATATGGAGGCATACTTTACCGATGAGGACGAGCGGCCCCTGCTGCTCGGTCGTCAAAAGATCGTGGGCTCGCGCTACGTGTTCGACATCTAACGTTCACGAATAGAACAACATGGAACAAATTTATCGCAATGGCTTCCACCGTGGCTGCATGCGTGGTATATATAGAACAACATAGAACGACAGCAGGTACGAGCAGCCGTCACCAAAAGCCGCCACACAAGGAGGGGCATCAGCATGAACGCACATGATCTGATTCAGGAAATTATCGAGCGCAAGGGCAAGGTCGAGAACGTCTTTTGGATCGCCTGCGGTGGTTCGATGATCGACCTCATGCCGGCCAACGAACTGCTCAAGCGCGAGGCCACCACGTTTACCTCGACGGTCTACACGGCGCGCGAGTTTTGCCTGATGACTCCCAAGAGTCTTGGCGAGAAGTCACTCGTCATCGCCTGCAGCCACAGCGGTAACACGCAAGAGGTCGTCGACGGCTGCGAGATGGCGTTGGCTGCCGGCGCCGAGGTCATTGCCCTTACCGACTGCGAGGGCTCAAAGATCGACAACGGCAAGTGGACCACCTGGGTCTATCCGTGGGGCGAGGGCGTGTTGCAGGCCGAGGTGCCGCAGGGCATCGGCGCTCTGATCGCCGCCGAACTGCTCGACCAGCAGGAGGGCTACGAAGCGCTCGCCGACATGTACGAAGGCCTTAAGCAGATGGATGCGCTGCTGCCCGCCGCGCGCGAGAAGGTCAACGCCGAGCTAGGTGCCCGTTTTGCCGAGCTCTGCCAGCAGCACAAGTTCTTCTACATCCTGGGCTCCGGCCCCAACTTTAGCCAGACCTACGCCATGGCAATCTGCTCGCTCATGGAGATGCAGTGGCAGCACTGCTGCTACATCCACTCCGGCGAGTACTTCCATGGCCCGTTCGAAGCCACCGAGCCCGGCGTGTTCTACTTTGTGCAGCTCGGATCGGGCGAGTGCCGCCCCATGGAGGAGCGCGCTCTTGCGTTCCTCAACACGCACACCGATACGATCATGGTGCTCGACGCGCTCGAGTACGGCGTGGGCGACGTGCCCGCCAGCGTGCGTTCGTACTTGGAGCCGATCTTCTTCTACAACATGAGCTGCGAGCTGCGCGCCGCCCGCGGCAAGGTGTTTGACCACAGCCCCGAGGTTCGTCGCTACATGGGCATCGAGCAGTACTAGGTAACGGGAAAAGCATTAACCTTCGATTCGCAAGCGGGCCACATGAGTCAAAAAGCGGGCCGCGCCGGGGATTTCCGGCGCGGCCCGCTTAGTATCGCGCATAGATTCGCAAGGTTGCGGTAGCCAGCGGCCTACTTTGCGTCGTAGGCCTCGGCGTCCCACCAGTCGAGCTGGGCGATGTTGTCGCGGATGTGCTGGCAGCTCTTGTGGAAGCCCTCGAGCTCGTGCTCGGACAGGTCCAGCGTGTAGACCTCCTCGACGCCCTCGGCACCGATCGCGCACGGCAGGGAGGTGAAGATGCCCTCCTCGCCATACTGGCCGGTCATGAGCGTGGAGGCGGAAAGCACGGCGTGCTCGTTATGCAGCACGGCGGCGCAAACGCGCGCGGCGGAGTTGGCGACGGCGTACTCGGTGCACTGTTTGCCCTGGTAGGTTACGTAGCCTCCCTTGCGCGCGAGCTCCTCGACCTCCATGTGGTCAAAGGCGTACTTGTCGGGGTTCTCGGCCTGAAGCTCGTTAAGGCTCTTGCCGGCGATGGTTGCGGCCTTAAAGGCGGCCAACTGGCTAAAGCCGTGCTCGCCGATCATGTAGGCGTCGATGGACTTGGGGCTCACGCCGACCTTCTTGGAGATCTCGGTGCGCAGGCGGGCGGAGTCCAGGCCGCAGCCCGAGCCGATGATCTTCTTGGGATCGTAGCCGGTCAGGTGCCACAGCTCGGTGCACACGACGTCGCAGGGGTTGGAGATGCTCACGAAGATGCCGTCAAAGCCGGCGTCGACGATGCGCTTGGCAAAGGTGCGGGCGGCGTCGGTGGTAAAGAACAGCTCGCCGTCGCGGTTGCCGGCGGCCAGCGCGACCTTGCCGGCGGCGTTGACGATGACGTCGCAGCAGGCAAGCTCCTCGTAGTGGTCGTAGCAGTTGACGATCTTGGTGTTGTACGGGACAAACGAAAGGGAGTCGCGCAGGTCCTGGACCTCGGACGTCACCTTGGCCTCGTTGATATCGCACAGGTACAGCTCATCGGCAATGCCCTGCATGAGCAGACTGTTGGCAACATGTGCTCCTACGTGGCCCTGGCCGACCACACCGATCTTACGCGTTTGGTACATATATGTATCCTTTCGGCCGAGTTTTTCGCGTCGAACCATTGTAGCGTCCTGCTGCCACTTTGCTAGGCTAAAGCGCCATAGATTTTTGGGCATGCCTTAATCTCTACTTTTGGAGTGATTTGGGCCGCTGACGGCATCGCCGGGCGATGTACTCGCGCGGATGGGGCCGGTCGTTGTACCATAACTGCAACTGATTCGTAAGGAGCATTCATGCCCATTCGCATCCCCGACGCCCTCCCTGCCGCCGCGCAGCTCGAGAGCGAGAACATCTTTGTCATGACCGAGTACCGCGCGCTGCACCAGGACATCCGTCCGCTGCGCGTGCTCATCCTCAACCTCATGCCCACCAAAATCGCTACCGAGACGCAGATCATGCGCAAGCTCTCCAACACGCCGCTGCAGGTGGAGGTGGACCTGCTGCGCACGAAAACGCACGAGGCCACGCACGTGAGCGCCGGCCACCTGGAGACGTTCTACCGCACGTTCGACGACATCCGCGACATCCACTACGACGGCCTGATCATCACGGGCGCGCCGGTGGAGCAGATGCCGTTCGAGGAGGTCGACTACTGGCCCGAGCTCTGCCAGATCATGGATTGGTCCACCACGCACGTGCACTCTACGCTGCACATTTGTTGGGGCGCGCAGGCCGGCCTGTACCATCATTACGGCATCCAGAAGTACGACCTGCCGGCAAAGGCGAGCGGCGTGTTCGAGCATTATCTGGTGAAGCCGCAAAGCCCGCTGGTCCGCGGCTTTGACGACCGCTTCTATGCCGTACATTCGCGCAACACCGACGTGCGCCGCGAGGACGTGGAGGCCGAGCCGCAGCTTGAGGTCGTGGCCGTGTCCGACGAGGTGGGCCTGTACATCGTCAAGTCGACCGACAGCCGTCGCTTCTTTGTCTTTGGTCACCCCGAGTACGATACCGACACGCTGCGCCTGGAGTACGAGCGCGACGTGAAGCGCGGCCTCAACCCGGAGGTGCCGGCGCATTACTTCCCGGGCGACGACCCCACCGCCGAGCCGCGCAACGTCTGGCGCAGCCAGGCTCAGCTGTTCTACACCAACTGGCTCAACTACTACGTCTACCAGACCACGCCCTACGACCTGGCCCGCGCCGGCGAGGAGCACTAGGCTGTAGCTGTGGTTGCTGCTGCGGCCGTTGCTGTGCTCGCGGCGTGACGAACGTGGATTTTCGGACACACGAGCGTGGATTTTCGGACGTTTACAAATCGAGCGTGGATAATCTCCCACTTTTGGCCGAGGAAGGGGCCAAAAACGGGAGATTTTCCACGCTCGATTTTTCTGTAGCTGTCATGCCGGCGGCCTCGTTACACGTCGAGTGCATACGGGCCACGTTGCAAACAAGGTAGTTTTGAGCCACAGCATATTTTCTTTAAAAGAAATCGACGGCTTTAGAGGCGCCAAATTGTGGAGACAGGGACCTCTCGACAACTACCCTACCTGCAGATATAAGCCATCAGCCTAAAACGTCCAAAACCGTCAAGTATTTGGTCAGCGCCCGGACAGCATTTGGTCAGACTTCGCATGAAACCGTCTGGTACGTTTGCGCCGTTCCAAGAGTTGGGAGGCGACATGGGAAACATGACGGCGAATCAAAGACTTACAAGCCACATTAAAGCGTGCGAACAGCAGATGAGCTGCGTGTACGCACGCACGGCGGCGGAGGCAAAGCAGATTGAGCGGCGTGTGGCGGCGGGAAGTCTAGAGGCGGTCATGCCGGGGCTGTATGCGCGTCCGGATTATTGGTCCGAGCTCAAGTTTCGGCAACGTTATCTGCATCGGGTGCGGGCCCTTGCGCAAAAGCATCCCGACTGGACGTTTTGCTCCTATACGGCGGCTGTTATCTATGGCCTTTCGGTTTCGCATGCCAATTTGACGCACATCCATATCGCCGCGGCGCCGGCGCAATCGACGACGCCGGGCTCTCGGGTGATTCGCCATCGTTATGCTCGTCAAACGCGGGCAATCCAGATGGATATTGCCGTGACCGATATCGACCAAACGATTACGGATTGCCTGGTCGATGCATCGTTTGTCGAGGGACTGATCATTGCGGACTCGGCGCTTCATGAGCAGCTGTTGTCGAAGGAGCATCTCGTTGAGGCAATCAACAAGCTTGGCTTAAATCGTCGCGGTGTTGTGACGGCGCGAAGTGTTGCGCGGTGTGCCGATGGCCTATCGGAAAGCGGTGGCGAGTCCAAGGCGCGTGCCCTGATGATTGAGCGCGGCTGGCAGACGCCGGAGCTGCAAGTTGAGCTGTTCGACCCGGTTGAGCCGGGGCGGCCGTATCGAGTTGACTACTTGTGGCGTGTGGGCGACCGGCTGATTATCGGGGAGTTCGACGGATTCGTTAAAAGCGAGAAGGCGGCGGAGGAGGGCAAGCTCGCGAAGGCGCAGTTTGATGAGCGCCAGCGCGAGTCGAGGCTTTCGCTGCTTGATAACTGCAAGATCGTGCGCTTGTGCTGGGATGATCTAAGGGATCCGACAAAGCTCGATCGCAAGCTCAAGGTCGCCGGCGTGCCGCGTGCGTGCTGAGGCAGTTGCAGGGCGTTTGGCTGCACAAGCGTGGAAAATCGGACGGACGAGCGTGGAAATCTGGACGCTTGTTGAATGAGCGTGGATAATCTCCCACTTTTGGCTCGTAAGGGGGCCCAAAGTGGGAGATTTTCCACGCTCATCTTGCG
>URBM01000029.1 GCA_900545995.1 uncultured Collinsella sp.
CCTCTCGACTCGGATTCCTCGCGGCCTGAACAATCGCAAGTGTCCGGCGAGGGGGCGGCTTTGTAAAGCCGTTTGGCCCCACCCGCATAGCGGGTGGTTTCTGATGCGGCGCGCTGCGCGCCCCGCACAGGCTAAAGCCTCTAATCAAAAAGAGCCGCCCCGGTTACCCAGGGCGGCCCTTTCGTCAGCACCTACATTGCAGGCAAAATCGCACGCTACTTGGCGCGACCCTCCTCATAGCGCTCCACCAGCTTGGCCTGAACGTCATAAGGCACCTGCTCATAGCCAGCGGGCTTCATGGTAAAGTCGCCCGTACCGCGCGTGATAGAGCGCAGACGCGTCGAGTAATCCGTCAGCTCGGCGAGAGGTGCCTGCGCGATAACCACGGTGTCTCCGTGCTCATCGGTCTCCATGCCCGTCACGCGACCGCGCGAGGCCGAGATGTCGCCCATCACGGCGCCGGCGTAGCTCTCGGGGATAGTCACCGTGATTTCCTCGATGGGCTCCAGCACCACCGGGTCGGCATCGGCGCATGCCTTGCGCAGGCCGATGCGAGCCGCCGCGCGGAACGCCATCTCGTTGGAGTCGACGCTGTGATACGAGCCGTCGTACACAGCCACGCGAATGCCCGTGAGCGGGTAGCCGGCAATGATGCCGTCCTTCATGGTCTCCTGGACACCCTTGTCCACGGCGGGGATCAGCGAGCGCGGAATACGGCCGCCCACGACCTCGTCCACAAACTCATAGCCATCGCTCGTGCCGTCGGGCCCAATGAGCGGCTCCACGCGCAGCCAGCAGTCACCGTACTGACCGGCGCCGCCGGTCTGCTTCTTATGGCGGCCCTGGGCACTTGCCGTACGGCGAATGGTCTCGCGATACGGAATGCGGATCGGCACGCTCTTGGCCACGACTTTGGTGCGATCCTCCAAACGGTTGAGCAGCACCGAAACCTGCGCCTCACCAACGGCGGAGATAATGGTCTGGCCGGTCTCCTCGTCGCGGTCGATGCTCATGGTCGGATCGGCCTTGCAGGCCTTCTCGATAAACGTGTAGAGCTTCTCTTCGTCGCCGCGATTCTCGGCCTCGATGGCAATGCGGTACTGCGAGTTGGGGAACTTAAACGCCGCGGCCTCGACCTTACCGGTAATCGAGAGCGTGTCGCCCGTCTCGGCAGCCAGCTTGGGCGCCACGATGATGTCGCCGGCATAGGCGTGACCGACCTCGGTCATATCGCGGCCGCACATCACATACAGGTGAGCCAGACGGTCGCCCTTGCGGGTACGCGCGTTGATCAGCTCAAGACCCGGCTCAAGCGTACCCGTCAGCACCTTGATAAAGCTGATGCGACCCTGCTGCGGATCGGCCAGGGTCTTAAACACAAACGCCACCGGACGGTCATCGTCGCTCGAGATTTTGAGCGAATCACCGTCGATGAGCGGCATCTCGCCGTAGTCGGTCGGCGCCGGGAAGTACGTCGCGATGTCGTCCATCAGCGAGTTGACGCCCTGCTCCTTAATGCAATCGCCCGCAAAGACCGGCACAAAGATGCGCTCGGCGATCGCCTTCGACAGCAGGCCCTCAAGCTCCTCCTGCGTCAGCGTCTCCTCGCCTTCCAGGTACTTCATCATCAGCTCATCGTCGGCCTCGGCCACCAACTCGCACAGATGGTCATGGGCCTCCTCGGCCTGGGCACGATACTCCTCGGGAATCTCCGACTCAACGGCTTCGGTGCCGTTGCAATGGCGCGCCTTCATGCGCACCAGGTCGATGATGCCGTCAAAGTCCTCGCCCTCGCCCCAGGGAAGGGTCACGGCGCCCAGGCGCGTGCCAAAGCGCTCTTGCAGCAGGTCCATCGTGGTCGCAAAGCTGGCCTCGGAGCGCGACAGGCGGTTTACGAACACCGCACGCGCCAGACGCAGGTCCTCGGCGGCATACCAGAGCTTAACCGTCGTAGGCTGTGGGCCGGCCTCGGCGTCGACCACAAACAGAGCCGTCTCGCAGACGCTCATCGCGGCAAAGGCGTCGCCGATAAAATCGGGGTAGCACGGGGCATCGAGCACATTGATGCGCGCGCCCTTCCAGTCGATCGGCGCGATGGTCGTCGAGATGGAAAATGCACGCTTGACCTCTTCGGGGTCATAGTCGAGCGTGGGCTTGGTGCCGTCGTGGCCGCCCAGGCGGGCGGTCTTGCCGGAAAGGTGGAGCATGGCCTCGGCGAGTGAAGTCTTGCCCACCCCGCCTTGGCCTACGAGCACCACGTTCCTTACGTTACCGGTCTTGGGAGCACCCATGATGACCTCCTTGCAGGGCCGCGCGCAATGCGCGACGCCAACGGGGAGAGTTCGCGGTCGGTGCCATCCCGGGAGCAGCATGGTCGGCAGCCGAGCCGACTCACCCTCCAAATGTCCTATGCCACCACCCTACCCTCACGGGCGACCGTCCATGCATACCTTTCGGCGCACGTATGAATACAGGCGGCGAGAGGAAGAGACAAGCTTGTGAGGCGATTATTGAACCCCGTCGATGCAAACAAAAAGCCGCCACAGACCGTAAGACCTGCGGCGGCTTCGCCTTAATTAATAGTTGAGTAAATACCTGAGCCTACTCCTCGATACGGCTCAAGAACTCACGGGTGCGTTGCTCGCGCGGATGGTCGATAACCTGCTCGGCCGGACCCTCCTCGACAATGCGGCCGCCGTCCATAAAGACCACGCGGTCGGCAACATCGCGCGCAAACTGCATCGCGTGGGTCACGATTACCATCGTCATATCCTGCGCGGCAAGGTCTTTAATGACACGCAGCACCTCGGCCGTTAGCTCGGGATCGAGCGCCGAAGTCGGCTCGTCAAAGAACAGGATCTCCGGGTCGAGCGCCAAGGCGCGGGCGATGCTCACGCGCTGTTGCTGACCGCCCGAAAGCTCACACGGAACCTTGTTCTCGTTGCCCGTAAGCCCCATCTGCGCGATCAGCTCACGCGCACGCGCTTCGGCCTGCTCGCGCGGGCGCTTGAGCACGCGAATCGGAGCATCGGTGATGTTTTTCATCACGGTATAGTGCGGAAACAGATTATAGTTCTGAAACACCAGGCCAAATCGCGAGCGTGCCTGCTTGGGCACGTCGCCTTTCGCATATACCGCACCCGACCCCGCGTCCGTCGCAACGGCAAGGTCGCCAAACGAAAGCGAGCCACCGTCGAGTGTCTCGAGTAGTGTGGCGCAGCGTAGAAGCGTGGACTTACCGCCGCCCGAAGGCCCGATAATCGCCACGACCTCGCCGCGCTTTACCTCGAGCGAGATATCCTTGAGCACCTCATTGCCGCCAAACGCCTTGCGCGCGCTTTCGATTTTCATCACCGAGTTAGTCATGATAATAGTCCAGCTTCTTTTCGGCGGCGCCCAACAGCATCTCGACCACGAAGTTGAAAACCCAGTAGATCAGCGCCGCAATCGCAAACGGTACCATGCTCACCTGCGAGGCAACCAGCGCCTTGGCGGTCGAGAACATCTCGCCCACGCCAATGGCAAACGCCAGCGACGTGTCCTTGACCAGCGTGATGATCTCGTTGCCCATCGCCGGCAGAATACGCTTGGCGACCTGCGGCATCACGATATACAGAAACGTCTGCACGCGCGAATAGCCCAGCACCTCGGCAGCCTCGTATTGACCGCGCGGAATGGACTGCAAGCCCGAGCGATAGATCTCGGCAAAGTAACCGGCGTAGTTGATGATGAACGCCACGACGCACGCCGTCCACTTGGAATCGGGCGTGAGCGAAATGCCAAACACGTAGTACGGGGCAAAGTAGATGGCAAACATCTGCAGCATGAGCGGCGTACCGCGCATGACCGAGATATAGATGCGCGCAATCCAGCGAAGCGGCGCAATTTTGCTCATGCGCATGAACGCCACGGGGATTCCCAGCGGAATCGACCCGAGCAGCGTCAACACAAACAGCTGCAAGCTGACCAAGAATCCCTGGCCAAGCATCTGCATCATGACCTGAATAGACAACCCAAGCTCTCTTTCACAGCAACAGAACAGCGAACCCAATGCTAAAGCGGGTTTTCCAGGTGCCCGAGTTTGCCGTGAAAGAGGAGCGTCGCGTACTAAATGTACGCAAGCGACGGTTTGAACGGCAAAATCGGGTGCCTGGGAAAGCCGCTATTTCAAAACCCAGTTGTCGAAGGACAGCCCATAGCTCTCGTACTTGTCGCACAGGTCCTTGACCGTGCCGTCCTCGTAGAGCGCCTTGAGCGACTCGGTAACGGCATCGGCCGATTTGGTGTCGCCCTTCTTAAAGCCGACGGCGTAGTGCTCGCTGGACAGCGGCTCGTCAAGCTGCGTATAGGCATCGGGCTTGGCGGCAAGCTGATACTGAGCAATCGAAAGGTCGCAGGCCACGGCATCGACCGCACCGCTCTCGAGCTGCATAAAGGCCGTGTTGTACTCGCCGATGGTATCGAGCGTGGCAAACGTCGCAGCCAGATCCTTCTGGTCGCCCTCGAGCACATCCTGAGCGGCGGAATCGGTCTGGGTAATCACGGTCTTGCCGGCAAGATCGTCCCAGCTCTTGATACCCGCGTCCTTCTTGACCACGAGCACCTGCTCGTTAAGCATATAAGGCTCGGAGAACGTGTAGTCGTCCTCGCGGCCCTCCATGGTAAAGCCGTTCCAGATGCAGTTGATGGCGCCCGAGTTGAGCAGCGTATCCTTGGCGTCCCAGTCGATAGCCTCGTATTTGACCTCCCAGCCCTGCTTATCGGCAACAGCCTTGGCCAGATCGAGATCAAAGCCGGTGTACTCGCCGTCGTCGCCCACAAAGCCGTACGGAGGGTAGGACTTGTCAAAGCCCACCACGAGCTTCTTGGACTCCGCAGCGCCCTTCACATCCTTGGCTGCGGTAGATCCAGCAGCAGAGCCCTTACCGGCACCACCGCCGCAGCCGACAAGACCAAGGCCGAGCACCGTGGCAAACGAGCCGGCTAGACCAACAAACTGACGACGAGACATATCGGTATTCATGGTATTCCCCCTTGGTGGCACTTTAGTTAAGTAAAGTGGGTTATGTAACGTTCAGAATCATACACTTTAGTGAGATGGAGTACAAGGTTGTCTCCCGGAATGCCGGCAGCCGTCACGGTATTTAATTTGCTGCTCTACAGTCCTGCTCACGACGGAGGCCACATTAAGTGGCCTCCTGTTCGTGCGGAACTCGCGACAAATTAAATACCGTGACGGCTGCCGGCATTCCGGGAGACAGCGTGCTCGGGACCTTAAATAGGCGTCCCCTCCAATCGAGCACGTTAAATGCACGGTACAATTGCTTCGGACTTTTCTTTTATTTAATAGTGGGGTTAATTCATGGCAGAATCTCGTGCGGAGCGTAGGGCTCGTCGTGCTTTGGTGGAAGCGGCTGAGGGGTCAAAGGAGGAGAAATCTTCTACGAAATCCAAGTCTTCTAAAGCTGCAAAAAGCAAATTGACCAAGAGCAGGGCTAAGACCAAGCGTTCTGACTCTCGTCGAGGCGGAGACAAAGCGCCTCAGATTCGTTCCAAGCGCTCGCATAAAGATCAGGCTTCGTCTGCGCGTAAGGCTGTGGACCCCAAGTCTCCCTGTTCAATCATGAAAGCTTGCGGTGGGTGCACGGCGCTCAATCGTCCTTATAAAAAGCAGTTGGCGGCCAAGCAGGCTGCTATGGAGGAGCTTTTTGCTGCTCTTTGCGAGCGCGAGGGTATTAGCGTCGACCCCATTCGCGGTATGGGCGTCACCCTGGGCGACCCGGGTAAATATCCTGCGCCGCGCGGGTTTCGCCATAAGGCCGCCACTCCCTTTGCCCCCGGTAAAGAGGGCGCTGTCCGCTGCGGCTTTTTTGAACGTGGCACGCACAGAATCGTTGCTGTTCCCGAATGTCCCGTCGAGGCGCCGGGTGCCCGTCAGATTCTCAACGGCATCGCGCGTGAGGCTGAGCGCCTGCGCATTCCCGCCTTTAACGAGGACAAGCATCTGGGCTTGCTTCGCTATGCCGTCGTTCGCTGCGGCTGGCGCACCGACCAAATCATGGTCACCCTCGTGACCGCCCAGCGCGACCTGCCGCATGCACAGGATTTCTTTGAGGCCGTCGCCGCACTCGATCCGCGCATCGTCACCGTCGCCCAAAACATCAACGGACGCACCGGCAACGCCATCCTCGGCGAGGAAACCCGCATTGTATATGGCGCCGAGTGCATGCGCGACCAGCTGCTCGGCTGCGAGTTCGATATCTCCCCCACCGCGTTCTACCAGACCAACCCGCAGCAGACCGAGCTGCTCTATCAGCTCGCTATCGACGGCATGGATCTGCACCAGGGCGATGTGCTCATGGATGCTTACTGCGGCAGCGGCACCATCGGTCTTTGCGCAGCTAAAGATGCCCAGAACAAGGGTATCGGCATTATGCTGCTCGGCGTGGAGCGCAACCCGGCGGGCATTGCCGACGCGCGCCGCAATGCCGAGCTCAACGGTCTTACCCGCAGCGCCTGGTTTATGGCCGACGATGCCACCGATTACATCCTAGATGCCGCCGACAACAACGAGCGGGTCGATGTCCTTTCCATCGATCCGCCGCGCGCCGGCTCCACCCCCGAGTTCCTCGAAGCCGCCTGCGCACTTAAGCCGCGCCGCATCACCTATATCAGCTGCAACCCTGTGACCCAAGAGCGCGACCTGCACCAGCTCCTCGACGGAGGCTATCGCCTGCTCAAGATCACGCCCGTCGACATGTTCCCCCATACCGACCACACCGAAACTGTAGCGGTCCTCGAACGCCGCTAACCAACCTCAGTAGATTTTTGGGGCAAGAAAGGGGGCGACCCGCCCGGGCCGCCCCCTTCGCTTGGTTTATAAACTCCGCTACATCCCCTTGCGTAGGTCGCACACGCCGGCTGCCGCCATCTCGCGCAGCAGCGTCTCGCGGTCGCGCGTCACGATCAAATCCAGCGGGAAGTGAATCTCATCGAGCAACTTACGAGCGTGATCGAGCTTGCCAATGGCCATACCAATGTGGGCATCGGTCGAGACACCAATCCCCACACCCAGCTCGGCACAACGCTCGGCGATCTTGCGGCATACGGCCCAATGCTCAGTGTCGACACCGTGTTCCAGACTATGGTTGTTGATCTCGATAATCTTGTGCTTGGCCTTAGCCGCCAGCAGCACCTCGTCGATATCGAACGGCACGCCCGAACGCCCCGTGTGACCCAGCATGAACACCTTGGGGTGCTCCAGGGCATTGATATACATCTCGGTCGTCTGGGCCAGCGTCGCGCCCTCAGCAATCTGCGGATTATGCACGCTTGCAACCAAATAATCCAAATTACGCGTAACCAAATCGAACAGTGAATGCTGACGGCTGTACGAATCGCCGGCGATATCGAGCGTGACAGGGGTGTCCTCGCCAAACAGGCTTCCGTCCAGCGAAACGATATCGGCCTCGGCACCACGCAGCACCAGCACGCCGCTCCAAATGCGCGGCCAGATATCCTGGTTGATAAAGAACTGGTAACTGCGCAGGTCATTGGGGCAAGCCGTAACCATAGAGCTCAAATGGTCGGCAGATCCGAGCACCTGCAGGCCACGTTCCGCCGCCCAGTACACATTCTCCTCAATGGTTGAGTACGCATGCGCGGAGAACAACGTATGAGTATGAATATCACAAGAAAGAAGGTAGGGCATCAGGTCTCCTTGTCCAGTATGGCCGTCGCGTATATTCATTGTACGCATAGCTTTCGGCAGTCGTAAAACTGCTTCATCCCAATCACACAACGGCATAGACAACGGGGTCTGGCTTAAAGCCAAACCCCGTTTCACGTAAAACATTGTAAGCAGAGCGCTTTACTTTTGACGATACTCGTCGGCCAGCTGCTTCCAGGCGGGCAGTGAGTTGACGATAGTCTCGTAGCTCACGCAGTAGCCCAAGCGGAACCAGCCCGGCATGCCAAAGCTGTCCGAGGGCACCGCGAGCAGCTCATACTTCTTCGCGCGCTCGCAGAAGGCGTTCGCATCGGGCTCCAGCGCCTTCACCCACAGGTAGAACGCGCCATCCGGCTCAACATACGTGTAGCCGTACTCCGCCAATGCATCGGTAAGCGCCGTGCGGTTGCGTGCATAGGCCTCAACGTCACTCGGCTCATCGATGCAGTCGATAATTACGCGCTGGAAGAGCGCCGGCGCACACACGAAGCCCAGCGTACGGGCGGCGCCGGCAACGGCGGGCATTAGACGAGCTGCCCGAGGATTCGTATTGGGAACCAGGATCCACCCCACGCGCTCGCCCGGCAGCGAAAGCGACTTGGAATACGAGTAGCACACGATGGTGTGCTCGTAGATCGAAGGCACCCAAGGCACCTCGGCACCATAGACAATCTCGCGATACGGCTCATCCGAGATAAGCGCGATCGGGTTCTCGGGCTCGCGTTTGGCGTTGACCTCGTGCAAAACATTAGCCAGTCGCGTCAGGGTATCGCGCGTATACACGGCACCAGTCGGGTTATTCGGCGAGTCGATGATGACAGCTGCCGTCTTGTCGGTAATAGCCTTAAGAACGTTGTCCACGCTCAGCTGGAACGTATCTTCATCGGCGAGCGCCTCGACACACGTACAGCCGGCCTTCTCAATCCACACGCGATACTCCGGGAAGTACGGGGCAATGACAATGACCTCGTCACCCGGGTTCGTAACGGCATTGAGCGTGCAGGTGAGCGAAGCTGCAGCGCCCACCGTCATAAAGACGTCCTTGCCCTCATAACTCGTACCGAAACGACGGTTGAGCGACTCAGCCACGGCGGCACGGCACTGCGGCAGGCCCGGTGCAGGCGTGTATCCGTGCAGCTGCTCGCTCGGCAGTTCAAGCGCCTTTTTGATGGACTCCGCGACGGCAGCGGGAGCAGGAACGCTCGGGTTGCCCAGCGAGAAATCGAATACGTTTTCCGCGCCGATTTGCGCCTTGCGCTCAAGGCCATAGCTAAAAATCTCGCGGATGATGGAGCTTTCCGCACCGCGAGCATACATAGTTTCGTTGATCATCTGTTCCCCTTTCGCATAGGCGCTATTGTACGCTTTAGCCGAGCAAAGCGCCGCAGCAATGTTGATTGGGAACAGACTTAAATGAGCGTTTTCACGCATTTAAGTCTGTTCCCAATCAACAAAAAGAAAAAGCCTACGCAGGTTTCCCCGCAGAGGCTTTCGCCACAAAGGCTATTTGTCGGCGTCGGTGTCGGCACCGGCATTGACGGCACAGTCATCGCCGGCATCATCGGATGCGGCTTCGGCATCCTCCTGCATGGCCTCCTGCGCAAAGGCTGCGGCATCAGCCGCCAGCTCCTCCTCGCTCATACGAGGCGCGCGCTTCTTGGTCGGCATACCGGCCGCCTTGGCATTGCGCTCCTCCTTGGCCGCCAGGATATCGCCCTCGCGCTCAAGGTAGGCGTCCCACTCGTTGTCGAGCAGGGCGTTCACGGCGTCGCCTTCGACGGTCTCGCGCTCAAGCAGTACCTTGGCCATCAAATCGAGCTGGTCGCGACGGGCATCCAAAATCTCGACCGCACGACGATGGGCCTCGCGCATGATGCGCTGAACCTCGATATCGATGCGGCGCGCCGTCTCCTCGGAGTAATCCTGGTGATCGGCGTAATCGCGGCCCAGGAATACCTGATGCTGCGCCTCACCAAACACTTGCGTGCCCAGTTCCTCGCTCATGCCCAGGCGCGTGACCATCTCGCGCGCCATCTTGGTCGCGCGCTCCAGATCGTTGCTCGCGCCCGACGTGATGTCGTCGCACATGAGTTCCTCGGCAACGCGACCGCCCAAGAACACGGCAAGCTCGTCGAGCATCTCGTTCTTGGTCTTGAGGAAGTGGTCCTCCTGCGGAAGCTGCAGCGTATAGCCCAGCGCCTGGCCGCGGCTGACGATCGAGATCTTGTGGACCGGATCGGAATGCTCCAGGATGTGGCCCACCAGGGCGTGACCGCTCTCGTGGTAGGCAATCGTGGTGCGCTCGGCCTCGGTCATCACGCGACCCTTGCGTTGCGGTCCGGCAATCACGCGCTCCATCGACTCCTCGACCTCGTCCATCGAGATCACGGAACGATGACGGCGAGCGGCCAGCAGCGCAGACTCGTTGAGCAGGTTCGCCAAATCGGCACCAGTAAAGCCAACGGTCATCTGGGCGAGCTTCTCAAACTTAACGTCCTCGTCCATCGGCTTGTTCTCGGCATGCACGCGCAAGATCTGCTCGCGGCCCTTCACATCCGGACGGTCGACCGTAACCTGGCGGTCAAAACGGCCGGGACGCAGCAATGCCGGATCCAGGATGTCAGGACGGTTGGTCGCAGCGATCAGGATGACCGACTCGCTCTCCTCAAAACCGTCCATCTCGACCAGCAGCTGGTTGAGCGTCTGCTCGCGCTCGTCGTGGCCGCCGCCCAGGCCGGCTCCGCGCTGACGTCCCACGGCATCGATCTCATCGATGAAGATGATCGACGGGGCCTGGGACTTGGCCTCCTTAAAGAGGTCACGCACACGGCTGGCGCCGACACCCACGAACATCTCGACAAAGTCGGAACCAGAGATGCTAAAGAACGGAACGCCCGCCTCGCCGGCAACGGCCTTGGCCAGCAGCGTTTTACCGGTGCCCGGAGGGCCCACCAGCAACACGCCACGCGGGATCTTGGCGCCCAGCTTGCGATAGCGATCCGGATCGCTCAAAAAGTCACGGATCTCCTCGAGCTCCTCGACTGCCTCGTCCACGCCGGCAACGTCTTCAAACTTGACCTTGGGGCGCGTGGCCTCGTTGGTCTTGGCGTTGGTCTTGCCAAACTGCATGTTCCCGTTGTTGGCGCCCATCATCTGGCGCATAAAGTAGAACATGATAGCGATCAGGGCGATCGTCGGAAGCACGCTCATCGCCAAGTCGCCCCAAAAATCGGGGTCATTGGTGTTGACGATGTACTTGGTATCGGGGTGCTCCGCCATAAGCTCGGCAAGCGAATCGGAGCCGACATAGGTCGAGGAGAAGCTCTTGAGCTCGCTCGTATCGCCCTTGTCCTTCTTCGTCTTCCAGTAATGACCCGTCACGCTTCCGTCTTGAACCGTATAGGTCAGATCTTCGACGCGATCCTGCTTGATGGCGCTCACCATCTCGCTCGTCGCGAGCTTTACGGTATTGCTAGAATTGGCAAAGCCGGAGCCCATGTTAAAGAAGGCGTAGCCCAGAAGCGCGCAAGCCAAAATAAAATACAGCCAGCCCGTACGCGTGGGCTTCTTGCCTCCGGGCATCCCCGGGATCTTAGGCTCCCGGGGAGTCTGGGAATTGTTATCGTTACGGTCGTCGGGCATCTTACGAATAAACCTCCGGTTTCAAAATGCCCAGATACGGAAGGTTACGATAGCGCTCGGCATAATCGAGGCCGTAGCCCACCACAAAGGCATCGGGGCAATGGGTTCCAACATACTTGGGCGTGATGGCCGAGGTACGGTCCTCAACGTCCTTCCACAGGAAGGCGGCGACCTCCAGAGAAGCGGGCTTGCGGCTCTCGAGGTTCTTCATCAGATACTTGAGCGTCAGGCCCGAGTCCAGAATGTCCTCGACGATCAGCACGTCGCGACCGCGGATGTCGATATCCAGGTCCTTAATGATACGCACGATACCCGAGGACTTCACACCGTCGCCATAGCTCGAAACAGCCATGAAATCGATGTTGGTCGGCAGCTCGATCTTGCGCATCAGGTCGCCCATAAAGACCACGGCGCCGCGCAGGACCGCAATCAGCACCAGATCCTTACCCGCGTAGTCGCGAGTAATCTGCTCGCCTAGGCGAGAGACGATACCGTCGATATCCTCCTGCGTAAACAGAACCTTCTCGATATCCGGATGTTGAGAAGCCATGACAACCCTTTCTTGTGCTTATCGCCCACACACCGCCGTATGGACGCGAACTTCACATTCTAGCAGCGCACGGGGTATATTTTCCAGCCCGTACGCCATCAGCGCGGGAATACCGTCAACGTCGCACAGAATAGCTGACGTGGAACGCTATTCCGCATCGACCACGCGAAGCAGATACGCCACGCGCGTTGCGGCCGTGCATTTAAAACGCTCGTCCGCGCGAACGCCTGCGACCCATACCACGGCACCCCCCGGAGCCGTTCTCACCACAGGAACGCCTGCGCGCTCAGAAACGGGAATACGAGCCTCGTTGAGCAGGTCGGACACCTTCTTACTTCGCCCACTCATGCCCAACGGACACATCACATCCCCCGGCACGGGACCGTCTACCCACAGACGCGCCAAACGCGCCTCGACGGGAATCTCCCCGCGCGAGCCGGCGAGCATCCGTTCGCTATCGCGATCGGCAAAGCCCAGCGTCGCGGCATTCACCATAGCGGCCACCTCTCCGGCACCCGCGAGTTCGCGGGCACGGCGCACAATATCACACCCCGGCTCGACGGCTATCGGCTCTGCCACCAGGATGCGGCCCGCCCCCAGCGGCAATCGACCGGGAATGGTGACCCAATCGGCAACTAACCCCTCGCGCGCCGCCGGGGCCTTGAATGACAGCATGCCAAACTCCACGCGCGCATCGATTCCCGCCGGCAGCGTGACCGAACCCGAGCCTTCGGCGACACAGGCAAGCACGCGCTCCACATGCCGCATATCCGGGCGAGCGTCGGGGTCGATACGCTTAATTGCCAGTCGCACCATACGCCGAGCAATCACCACCTCGGCCGCGGCCAGTCGGCGAGCGTCAAGGACCAGTGCACCCGCCGCCTCCTTACGCAGGCAGCTTCGAAACGCCTGCGCGGAAAGCTGGGAAAGAAAGGCGTCCTCATCGCCCAGAATTTCGCAAGCGGCGCCAATCGTCTTACAGACGCTCGCGTTGCGCTGCGCCACCACCGGCATCACTCGATGACGCACGTAGTTACGCAAGTACGACACGTCCTCGTTGCTCTCGTCCTCTCGCCACGGCTGACCATGCACCTGCAGATAGCCCACGAGCTCATCATGAGTCAGGTCGAGCAAGGGACGCACCACGATATTCCTTCGGCGGGGAATGCTCGATAGACCAGCGGGCCCCGAACCCTTAATCGCGTTCATCAAAAACGTTTCCGCGCGATCCGAAGACGTGTGCGCGGTGCAGATACGAGCCGCCGTTCGCGGTGCCCCCGTCTGGGCGCAGAGCTCGCGAACATACCTTCGCGCCGCGGCATAGCGCACCTCGCGGGCAGCCGCCTCGATATTACCCGATTCATCATCAAAATAGGCATGCTCAACACACAGCGGCAAGCCATATTGTGCGCATAGGCCGCGCACAAAGGCCTCGTCGCCATCGGATGCCTCGCCGCGCAGATGATGGTTCACATGCAGCACGTGCAGTCGCTCACGCGCGATGGGGGCTACACCACGCCCATCCAGAATATCCAACTTTGATGTGCACGCCATAAGGAGCAAAGCCGTCGAGTCCGCACCACCTGATACCATGAGCACCACGGGGGCAGCCGTCTGCCGCGTTGCCAGGGCCTTATCATCAGCCCGCGATGCAGCATGGTGTCCATAATGCTGAGATACCGTTGGCATTTGCTTCCTCCTCTATTCGTTCGCACCCATTGTATCCTTTGGAATCTTATGTCTCGTCTGCACCTTCATATCCTTGGCAGCGGCTCAAAAGGCAACTGCGCGCTCATCGAAGGCCCCCGGGGGCTCATCATGATTGACGACGGTCTTTCTCGCCGCGAGACATTAAAGCGCATGGCAAAACTGGGGCTCTCGGCAGACAACGTCTCGGCTCTTCTCATTACTCATGAGCATAGCGATCACATCAAGGGTCTCGATGTCTGGTGCAAGCACTGGCACGGTCCCCTCTTTGCCAGCAGGGGCACACTTTCGAGCAAAGAAAATCTCTCGCATCTGCCTGTCGAGGAATTCGATCCCGGTGACACCCTGTCCATTGCCGGCATCCACGTGCAAACCTACTCAACGTCACACGATGTCATCAATCCAGTCGGCTATCGATTCGACACCCTCGATGATTCCATCGGTTTTGCCACCGACACCGGAGAGCTATCGAGCCAAGCCATGAACACCCTCGAAGATTGTCGAGTCCTCGCACTCGAAAGCAACCACGATGTGACCATGCTGCGCGAGGGAGAATATCCCCGCTTTCTTCAGGAGCGCATCCTGTCTGCAAGGGGACACCTCTCCAATGGCCAAGCCGCCGAAGCCGCGCGCGAACTTGTTACCGAACGCACCGAACAGCTCATTGCCATGCATATCAGCCAAGATAACAATCGTCCGAGCCTTACCGTCAAAAGCTATGCCAAAGCTCTGACCGCAACCCTGGATGACGAGGTCGGCAGCTCCGCAACCCTTCTCCAAGGATCGCGAAAACTCTCGATACGCCCCGCAAGCCAGCATCGGCCAGTAACCATTCAATAGACTGTCCTAGACAGCAAAAGGGGCCGAGAATCGCTTCCCAGCCCCTTTTGCTGTCTTTTAATAGCGCAGAACACCAACGAAGTTAGTCGATGGAGATCTTCGTAACGTTCTTCTTCTCGACGATCTTGGGGACCGTAACGGTCAGGATGCCGTCAGCGTACTTAGCCGAGAGGCCCTCGCTCGAAGCGTCCTTTAGATACACGCCACGCGTCGCGCTGTACGAGCTGAACTCCTTCTGCAGGAAGTTCTTGCCCTCGTTCTCCTCGTCTTCCTCGACATTCACGCTAATGGACAGACGACCCTCGTTAAGCTCGACATCGATATCGTCCTTGGCGACGCCGGTCAGATAAGCCTTGACCTCATAGCCGTCGCCCTTATCCTCAACGTCAACGGGAAACGCCTTGGAAGCAATCGAGTTGTTTGCAAGGTCAGTCATATCATCAAACAGATCGAACAGCGAGCTAGCAGAAGGACGAACGCCAAAAACCGAACGATAAGGAACCATGCTTGCCATGTTTACCACTCCTTTTAAGGACTGCCGAGTCATCTTCTAGGTGACTGGGACTTCTTTTGACGCTCTTATATATGCCCACCCAGTGCTCATATATACATCGACTATAAAGTTTTTTGAGTCTAGTACTATAAGCATATCTAAGTGTGTTTGACTCAGGTTTTAATAAGGTTAAGGTTCTTTGAACCAGAGCTTAAATAACAAGTATGTTCACAGCTACAAATAGCAAGGGGCTTACAATGAGCGCGTACACGTTGTTGGTAACGAGCTAAAGGGCATCATGGACGACCAAAACCAGAACAAATTGTTTATGCCGACGCAGGGGGAAGATACTTCCACGCAGCCGCCGCGGTTCCATCGCCCCCACATCTCGCAAGAGCCCATTAATGATCCGGAGCCTGAGTATGTGACGAGAAATCGATATCAAACGCTCGAGGATGCCCAAACGGGACGTAAACATATGGGCGTCGCCTCGGGAGACCCTGTATATCTGAAAGACGCACCATTATCTAAAAACAGCGCAGCTAGTGATGAGCCGATGAAAGCATCCGCCACTCATCGACAAAGAGGTCCTCGACCAAAGCAAACCTTGACGCATTCGGCTCGCTATCTCGAAACGCCAAAACAGGGAAAATCAATCTTCGTTTCGACAAGTAAACGACGCAAGCAGCATCGACTGACAATCCTGCTTTTGATCATTGCGGTCATAGCAGTTGCCCTTGTTATTCGATTTATTTTCTTTAAATAAAAGCTCAATACCAAAAACGATAAGATCGTCTGGTGTAAATGAGTCATTTACGCCCGGTAAACGCAAAAAAGGGGGAGGCCGCGAGGCCTCCCCCCTTCTAAGTTCAAGCGTACGGCTCGGTGCCGTCCACCGGTCAGCGGCGCCCTGGCCTCCCACGGGCTGACCC
>URBM01000030.1 GCA_900545995.1 uncultured Collinsella sp.
GCTCTCGGTCTATGATCAAGATCAAGTCTGCAACGCAAATCGAGCAGATGAAGAAGGCAGGAGCGCTATCTAAGATGGCGCTCCGCCACGTTGGAGCCATGGTGCGCCCCGGCGTTTCGACTTTTGAGCTCGATCAGCTCGCGGAGCAGATTATCCGCATGCATGGCGGCACCCCGGCCTTTAAGGGTTACGGCGGGTTCCCGGGGACCATTTGCGCATCGATCAACGATGCCGTGGTCCACGGTATTCCCAACCCCGACATGATCCTGCGCGATGGCGATATCATCTCCATCGATACGGGAGCCGTTGTCGACGGTTGGGTCGGCGATAACGCATGGACGTTTTTCGTCGGCACCCCCACGCCCGAAGCCAAGGCTTTGTGCGAGGTCACGCGCGATTGCCTTAAGGTTGCCATCGAGCAGGCTGTTCCCGGTAACCATATCGGGGACGTCGGTTATGCCGTTCAGTCCCTCGCCGAGTCTCACGGTTACGGCGTGCTTCGTGATTATGTGGGCCATGGCATTGGCCGCGTGATGCACGAGGACCCCAACGTTCCTAACTATGGAAAGAAGGGGAGGGGCGTTCGCCTCCAGGCCGGCATGGTCATTGCCATCGAGCCGATGGTTACGATGGGTTCCAACCATGTGAGCACGGGCTCCGACGGTTGGATTGTTACGACCAACGACCACCTGCCCGCCGCGCACTACGAGAACACCGTCGCCATTACCAATGACGGTCCGGTGATTCTCACCACCGACGCGCAAGGTGCTTGGTGTTCGCTCCAAGGCGGAGAAATGTAAAAGTCGCCGCCCCCTGATGCCCAACCTCGCCTTTCAATTTCGAAGGCATGACCCCAAGGTCTATGCCTTCTCATTTCAAGGCGATCTTGGGCATCAGGGAACGGCTTTGTTTTACATTTCAAATGTAACAAGTTCCACTTAGTTGTGGAGCCATTACGAAGTTATTACGATGCGTATATACGTGTTGTAGAATACTCAATCGCTGTCGTTTTCTAGAGAAAGATGATTGCTTGTGAAGAAGGAAGACGCAATTGAGCTCGAGGGTACGGTAAAGGAACCGTTGCCCAATGCCATGTTTAAGGTCGAGCTCGAGAACGGTCATTCGGTTCTGTGCAACATTTCTGGCAAGATCCGAATGAATTACATCCGTATTCTCCCCGGTGACAGGGTTGTCGTGGAGCTTTCCCCGTACGACCTGACCCGTGGCCGCATCACCTATCGCTACAAATAGCGGCACGCATACACGCACTCCATTTCCGGCTGCAGGCTTAGCTCAACCTACGGTCGGATTGTGTGTGAAGACCAGCCATAGTTTTAAACGCCTGCGGCTGGGCGAGTAGATAGTAGGGAAGTAGTTTGAGCGCTACCGAAAGGAAGAACGATGAAGGTACGTCCTTCGGTCAAGAAGATGTGCGATAAGTGCAAAATCATTAGGCGCCATGGCAAGGTCCTCGTCATTTGCGAGAACCCCCGTCATAAGCAGCGTCAGGGTTAAGAGAGGAGACTACGTTGGCCCGTATTAATGGTGTCGACCTCCCGCGTGAGAAGCGCGTTGAGATCGGTCTGACCTACATTTACGGCATCGGCCGCACCACTGCGACGAAGATCTGCGTCGAGTGCAACGTTAACGTGGATACGCGCGTTAAGGACCTCACCGAGGATGAGGTTAACGCCATCCGCGATTATATCGATAAGAACCAGATCATGGTTGAGGGCGACCTCCGCCGTGAGCGCAACCAGAACGTCAAGCGCCTTATGGACATCGGCTGCAACCGCGGCCTTCGTCACCGCAAGGGCCTCCCGGTCCGCGGCCAGCGCACCCACACTAACGCTCGTACCCGCAAGGGGCCGAAGCGTCAGATCGGTGCTAAGAAGAAGAAATAAGGAGCGCTAGATAGATGGCTACTGCTAAGAAGAACGTTCGCGCTGCCCGTCTGAAGCGCGCGGACCGTAAGAACATTTCCGTGGGCCAGGCTCACATTCGTTCTACGTTCAACAACACGATCGTTTCGATCACCGATCCCCAGGGCAACGTCATTTCCTGGAAGTCGGCTGGCCAGGTGGGCTTCAAGGGCTCCCGTAAGTCCACGCCGTTCGCTGCCCAGATGGCTGCCGAGGCTGCTGCCAAGCAGGCCATGGAGCACGGTATGAAGAAGGTTTCCGTCTTCGTCAAGGGCCCCGGCTCCGGTCGTGAGACCGCCATCCGCTCCCTCCAGGCTGCTGGCCTCGAGGTCTCGAGCATCCAGGACAAGACCCCCATTCCGCACAACGGCTGCCGCCCCAAGAAGCGTCGCCGCGTGTAACTGAAAGGATCGTATCAATATGGCAATCGACAGGACTCCTGTTCTTAAGCGCTGCCGTCAGCTCGGGATCGATCCCGCTGAGCTCGGTTACAGCAGCAAGAAGGAATCTATCCGTCAGCCCAAGCGCCGTCGCAAGGAATCTGAGTACGGCATGCAGCTGCGCGAGAAGCAGAAGGTCAAGTTCATCTATGGCGTTCTGGAGAAGCAGTTCCACGGCTACTTCAACAAGGCCCGCAAGATGAACGGCGTCACCGGTGAGAACCTCATGATCATCCTTGAGTCTCGCCTCGACAACGTCGTCTTCCGTCTTGGCTTCGCCCGCACCCGCAAAGAGGCTCGTCAGTCCGTCCGTCACGGTCACTTCACCGTGAACGGCAAGCGCGTGGACATCCCGTCCTACCGCGTCAAGGCCGGCGACGTCGTCGCTGTCGGCGAGAAGTTCCGTGACCTCCTCCCCATCAAGGAGGCCCTGATTTCCTCCGAGCGCTTTGAGGTCCCTGGCTGGCTCGAGGTCGATATCGAGAAGCTGTCTGGTAACGTGCTCGCTCTGCCGACGCGTGAGCAGATCAGCGGTGATATCAACGAGCAGCTCATCGTCGAGCTCTACTCTAAGTAGTCCATCCGGGCTGCTGAGGCTGGAGGTAATACATGTCAGAATTCATTAGGCCTCAGGTTCAGGTCGAAGAGATCAACGAGACGTCTGCTCGTGTCTCCGTCGAGCCGCTCGAGCGTGGTTACGGCGATACGCTGGGTAACTCCCTTCGTCGCGTTCTTCTGTCCTCGCTCGAGGGTGCCGCCGTCGAGGCTATTCAGATCGATGGTGCGCAGCACGAGTTCATGACCATCCCTAACATGGTCGAGGATGTCACCGACATCGTCCTGAATGTCAAGGGTCTTGTCTTCAGGGCTCTCGGCACGACCGACGAGGCGACCGCCACCATCTCGGTTGACGGCCCCTGCGAGGTCACCGGTGCGGACTTCTTTATTCCGTCCGAGTTTGAGCTGGTCAACCCCGAGCAGCACATTGCTACGCTCACCGAGGGTGGCCATCTCACCATGAGCATGCGCATCGGCTATGGCCGCGGCTATGTTTCTGGCGAGGCAAACAAGCGCGACAACGATCCCATCGGTGTGATCCACGTCGACTCGCTTTACTCGCCGGTTTCCCGTTGCGCCAAGCTCGTTGAGGCTTGCCGTGTCGGTCAGCACACCGACTACGACCGCCTTGTCCTCGAGATCGAGACCAACGGCTCCATCGCCCCGCGCGACGCCGTGGTCCAGGCTGCCAATATCATCAACCAGCATATGGCCGCCTTTATGAACCTTGCCGAGACCCCCGAGGTCGAGGAGGAGGCTTCGATCTTCGCTCCCGAGGTCACCAACGACAACGCCGAGCTGGACAAGCAGATCGAGGATCTGGACCTTTCCGTCCGTTCCTACAACTGCCTTAAGCGCGCCAGCATTCACTCGGTCCGTCAGCTCGTTGAGTTCTCGGAGAACGATCTGCTCAACATCCGTAACTTCGGTGTTAAGTCGATCGAGGAAGTGAAGGACAAGCTTGAGTCCATGGGCCTGAGCCTGAAGGCTTAATGCTTCGCATATTTGAGGAGAAACTAGACCATGCGTCACAACGTTAAGAAGGGCCTGAAGCTCGGCACCGATGCGAGCCACACCAAGGCCATGAAGAAGAGCCTTGCTAAGGCCCTCTTCGAGAACGACCGCATCAAGACCACCGAGACCCGCGCTAAGGCGCTGCGTTCGGTCGTCGACCCGATCATCACTTGGGCCAAGAAGGGCGACCTGCACTCTCGTCGTCTGGCTATCGCCAAGCTCGGCGATAAGCAGCTCGTTGCCGAGATCTTCGACAAGGCTGCCCAAGGCATGTGGCAGGACCGCAACGGCGGTTACACCCGCATCATGAAGCTCGGCAACCGCAAGGGCGACAACGCTCCTATCGTTATCATGGAGCTCGTCACCGAGCCTTGCACGCCTAAGGCCAAGAAGGCTGCTTCGGCCCCCAAGAAGGCCGCTGCTCCCAAGAAGGTCGAGGCCGTCGAGGAGGCTCCTGCTGAGGAGACCGCTGAGTAGACTTTCCGTCTGCATAGGCTATATTCGAGGGGTACGTTCGCGTACCCCTCTTTTTTTGTCGCGATACCGTTACTTGTTTGTTGGGAGCGCCCATGACTGCCCCGTCTGATTTCAATTCGATTTCCGAGCTTGACGCCACGCTCGTATTTCGTGTGGCCTATGATGGCTCGTCGTATAGCGGATTTGCCGAGCAGCCGGGACAGACGACGGTTGCGGGCGAGCTACGTCGAGCCATCGAGACGCTGCTTCGCCGCCCGATCGATTTGACGTGCGCGGGGCGTACCGATGCCGGCGTGCATGCCGTGGCTCAGTACATCAGCGTTCCCGTAACGGACGCTGAGCTCGCGTGTACGCGCCGTAGGTGGCTGCGGGCTATGGATGCCCTGCTGCCCAAAGATATCGCCATAAACGAGGTCTACAGGGCCCGTAAAGGCTTTTCTGCGCGTTTTGACGCGCGTTCCCGTACGTATACGTACCGTATTGCCGATCGAGATGCGCGCCCCGTGCTGTCCCGCGCTGCCGTGTGGTGGCATCGCTATCCCTTGGATGTTGAGGCTATGTCTGCTGCCTGCCCTGCGCTGCTGGGCGAGCAGGACTTTAAAAGCTTTTGCAAGGTTGCTTCGGCCGTTGGCAAGCCCACGCATCGCTGCGTGATGCGTGCCGAGTTTGGCCATGAGGTTGCGTTTGGCGAGGACATCCTGACGTTTACCATCGAGGGCAATGCGTTTCTGCATTCGATGGTCCGTACGATCGTGGGCACGCTTGTCGAGATTGGCATGCACCGCCGTGAACCCGAGTGGATGCGCGAGGTTATCGATGCTTGCGACCGTACCGCTGCGGGCCCCACGGCTCCTGCCTGCGGCCTTACGTTTATGGGCGTGGATTACGATCCCGCCGAGCTTGTCGTGCTCGACTAGGGGAGGGCTCGACGCGTCGTGCGTCGACACCTTTCATCTGTGGGCTGCGCGTGTGCAACATCTGTTCTTGGCGTGCAATGCAACCGGTGTCTCATTGCTTTTATTGCCGGGGTGTACCATGAACCACGGTTTGATTCATTGCTGTCGAGAGGACGGATAATTTGGTTCGACGTGGCTCGCATCCGCGACTTTCGGTGATCCTTGTGGTAGAAGGTTCGCCCAGCTATGCGATGCGTGCGCTCGAGAGTATCCAGAACCAAGACCTCTACGATTTGCAGATTGTCGTTGTCTGTCGCGATGCTGCGCCCGGTGTGCGCCATTCGCTTCAAGTCGCTGCCGACAGGGACATACATATTGATTTGATTGACGTCGAGGACGCGACGCGCGGCGCATGTCTTCGTGCCGGTTTTGCTGCCTCACGCGGCTCTCAAATCATCGCCATGAACGTCGATGAGTGGTTTGCTCCGCAATCCCTTTCCAAGATGGTCGATATCGCGTGCGATACTGCGGCAGACATAGTGTTCCCCACGGTGTCGCTCGACCGCTATGATGCACATCGAGAGCGCCATTCGCGCGTCTTGGATGCTGCCTCTATTGTCATTGAAGACAAGTCTTCGATGGTGACCGGGCTGCCCCAGCTGATTTTAGGCGGCCTAGTCGTTCAGACCTCTGGCGTGATGTATAGCCGTCTGCTGTTTGAGGCATGCCTGTCACACGGCAAGGCGTACCGTACGGTTGAGTTTATGGCATATGCGCTCTCGCAGGCGCAGCGCGTCTCCGGCTGCGGCGACGCTTGCTTCCACGCGGTGGCGCCTAAGCTTACAGATGCCTTTGATCCCACCATGTATGCTAGGGTAGCCGATGACACCCGAGCGCTCGACGAGCTTGCGGACTCACTCTCGGAAGCAGATAGCGGTGGTCGGCTCAAGCTGGCAAGCCAAAAGTTCTACTTTGTCGGACTGGTTGCCTGCATTGAGAATTTGTGTCTGAGCCCGCATGGAGTGTCGTCAATCGAGCGTTCCGCCCGCATGCGTGATATGCTCGAGGCGCCTCGAACCCGTCAGATGGTCGCCGCGCTCAAGGACAACCATCGGGGACTGGGTCTGTTGTTTGGGCCGATCGCCAGCGCTAAGCCCGCGCGCTGCGTGATGTGTACGCATCTGGCAGCTTTTCTTAACCGGACGGGCGCAAAAACCGCCTAAACGGCTCATTACGAAACAAACTTGCATAGAATTGTTTCGAAATGCGTTCTTATACACAAAAGCCTTCAAATAGCGTTAAACTATTCAATCACTGATTGATTGTCTCCGCCATCTTTTGAAGAGAGGGTTTGTATGGCTAAAAAACGCAATGGGCGCCAGGATGCCATTAGAGATATTGTGCGCAATAAGGATGTCCGCACGCAGCGCGTGCTGGTTGATGAGCTCCGTGCTATGGGCTTTGATTGCACGCAGGCGACTGTCTCTCGCGATATTGCCGACATGGGGCTGCGTAAGCTCCCTGAGGGCATCTATGTTCTGGCAGAGGACTTGCACCTGCAGCGTATGGTTTCCGAGCTCGTAACGGGCGTTCTGCGTACCGATAATCTGGTTATGATCAAGGCTCAGCCTGGCACGGCTTCCGGCATCGCCGCCGCCGTTGATGCGGCAGAGTTGCCCGATGTACTTGGCTCGCTTGCCGGCAACGATACGATTTTGGTTATTGCCCAGACGGCCGAGGACGGCGAGCGTCTCGAGGCGCTGATCAATAAGCTGAGCAATTCTCGCAAGTAGGCGTGCGGGTCGTGCGCTCGGCATTGTGTGCGCTGACATAGTGGCTTGTAAGGGGTATCGACGTTGGTCGGTACCCCTTTTTGTTTGCCGGTATAAAGACCGCCCACCAGGTCGCTTCAAACTAAAAGGCCCCGAGCAGTTCAATAAGCTGCTCGGGGCCTTGTTGGCTTTAGTCGCGTACTTCTTAGCCGACCGTATCGTCAGGCGTGGGCGAGGGGTCGGGAGTGGGCGTAGGCGTAGGCGTGCCGCCATCGCCGCCGGTCGAACCACCAGTGGAGCCGCCCGTCGAGCCACCGGTCGTACCGGTGCCGCCGGTGGTGTCGCCGCCTGTGGTCTCGGTGGTCGTGGTCGTCGTGGTAGTCGTTGTGGTGGTTTCCTCTTCGTCCTCGTTCTCGTCCTTGTCCTTGTCGTCGTTCTCCGACTTCTTGGTGTTGTTGGTGCCGTAGAACTTCCAGACGCTGTTGTTCTTGTAGGTGGGCGCCGTTCCGGTCGCAAACTCCTCGCGCTCGGTACCGGTCAGAACGGTGTTCATAAACCGTTTAAAGACAGGCAGGTTGGTGCTGTCGCCCAGCAGGTCCGTGCCGTACTTTTGGATGGGGATCTCGCCCGCGGAATAGCCGGTCCACAGGGCGCATGCCAGCTGCGGGGTATAACCGCAGAACCACAGGTTGGTGGTGTTGTCGGTGGTGCCCGTCTTTCCGGCATAGGGCTGGTTGACGCTCAGGGCGCCGGCAGCACCCGTACCGCTGCCCTGCATGACGCCGGACAGAACATCGGTGACCGCGGCGGCCTCGCCCTCGGTAAGCACCTGTGAGGGATTGTCGGTGTGCTGGTACAGCACCGAACCGGTACGAGAGTCAATCTCGGTGATGGCGATCGGCTGGCGATAGTAGCCGCCGTTGGCAAACGTCGCGTAGGCGGCGGCCATCTCGAGCGGCGAGATCGAGCCGGTGCCGAGGGTCATGACGGGAACGTCCTCGATGTTGTCCTTGGCGGGATCGATGCCGAGTTTTTTGACGAGCGAGATGATCTTGCTGTTGCCGACGGCTTCCGCCACCTGGATGTAGCCGGTGTTGGAGGAGTATGCCGTCGCCTGCTTAAGCGTGATGTTGCCATAGCTCTGGTTGGCGTAGTTTTGGACCTCGGTCGTGGTGCCCTTGGCCTTGAGCGGCGAGTTGCAGTTGAGGGTGACGTTGGGGTTCATGCCGTTTTGGATGGCAGTTGCCAGCGTAAAGGCCTTAAAGGTGGAGCCGACGGGACGCTTGGCCGTGGCATGGTTTACGTGGTTCTCGTCGGCGTTGTAGTCGTAGCCGCCCACCATGCACTTGATGTAGCCGGTCTTGGGGTCGACGACGACCATGCCCATGTCCAGGCCGTCAAGCGAGAGCGTGTCGAGCTGCTCGCGGACGGCATTCTCTGCCACCTGCTGCATCGTGGGGTCGATGGTGGTCTTGACGGTCAGGCCGCCCTTAAAGAGCACGTCGGTCGAGAACTCCTGCTCCAGCAGCTGCTTGACGTAGGAGACAAAGTAGGGCTGCGAGTATACGTCGACGCCGCTGCCTGAGATTTCGGTCACATTGAGGGTGATGGGCTCGGCCTGTGCGGCATCGTGCTCCTCCTGGGTGATGTGGCCCAGGCGCAGCATGTTGTCGAGAACCTTGTTGCGGCGAGACAGTGCCAGATCAGGATTGACCGTGGGGTCGTACTGCGAAGGCGAGTTGGGAAGGCCGATGAGCAGCGCGGCCTCGCTGAGGGTGAGGTCGGCGGCGCTCTTGGACAGATAGGTCTCGGCCGCGGCCTCGATGCCATAGGCGCCGTGACCGTAATAGATGGTGTTGAGGTACATCATGAGGATCTCGTCTTTGGAGTACATGTTCTCCATCTTGATGGCGATGTAGGCCTCGCGCACCTTACGCTCAATGGTCGAGTCGAACTGCTCCTCCTGCAGGATGGTGTTGCGCACCAGCTGCTGGGTGATAGTCGAGGCGCCTTCGTGCCCGCCGCCGAGGGTTGCCACCGCAGCACGCGCGATACCCCACAGGTCGATACCGCCGTGCTCGTAGAAGCGCTCGTCCTCGACGTCAACGGTGCCTTGCAGCACGTAGGGGGAGACCTCGTCCTTGGTGATGGACTTGCGGTTTTGCGTGTAGAAGCTCGCGATCTTGTTGCCGTTGTAGTCGACGATCTCGGTGGGCTCGCTCACCAGATACGCGTTGGCGTCGGTGTAGTCGGGCAGATCGGACAGCCAGCGGTTGACGTTGCCGACCATGCCGATGCCAAACGCCACGCCCGCAATCAGCAGAAAGCCCAAAAACGAGAGCAGGATTATGGGCAGGGCGTGCGTCTTTGAACGGCTGTGTCCCTGTCGTTGGCGAGGACCCATATATTGACCTCCAGGTATGTCGTGCCGGACGGTGGATGTGCCGTCGGGGCAGGATGGACATAAGTTATTACACGATAAACCAAACGGGGCGCGCGAGGCCTCGTGTATGCTGGAAGACGGCATTTTTCAGAGTGAATGCATACCTTGGTAAGGAGTTTGCCGATGGCGATTCGGGCGATGGGGCCGAGCGGACAATACGAGACTGGATTGGATGCTGCCGGTGCGGCGCTGCCCGAACTGCTGGCGCCGGCGGGCGGACTCGACCAGATGCTTGCGGCCATCGCCGCGGGCGCCGATGCCATCTATGCGGGGTTGGGCGGCTTTAACGCCCGTGTGAGCGCCCATGGCTTTACGGATGACGAGTTTGCGCGCGGCTGCGCCGTGGCGCATGCCCATGGCGTGCGTGTGTACGTGACGCTCAACGTGTTCGTGTTTGACGATGAACTTGCCGACGCAGTGGCGTTGGGAGCTCATGCATTGGAGCTGGGCGCCGATGCTCTGATTGTGGCCGATGCCGGGTTGGCCTGCGCACTGCGCGCGGCGATTCCCGGGGTCGAGATTCACCTGTCCACGCAGGCGGGCGTTCATAGCGAAGGCGCCGTGCGGCTTGCCGCCGATGAGTTGGGGGTCGAGCGCGTGACGACCGCGCGCGAGTTGACGGTCGACGAGATTGCGGCGCTATGCGCCACGGGCGTGCCCATCGAGGTGTTCTGCCACGGTGCGATTTGCATCGGCTATTCGGGGGCGTGCGAGTTTTCGGCCCTGCGGCGTGGGCGCTCGGCGATGCGCGGCGACTGCACGCAGCCGTGCCGTCTGGCGTACGACCTAGTGGACGAGGCGGGACAGAGCGTTGTCGCCGTCGAGGGAGATCGCCTGCTGTGCCCGTGCGACTATCTGGGTATTGCGCATCTGCCCGAGCTTGTAGATGCCGGCGTGGCGTCGCTCAAGATCGAGGGGCGCATGAAGAACCCCGATTACGTATTCAACGTGGTGCGGGTTTGGCGCCGGGCACTCGATATGCTGCGCGACGGCACGTGGGACCCCGGTACCGTGGAAGAGCTTGAGCGCGAGCTGGGAAGGTCGTTTAACCGTGGGTTTACCGATGCGTACCTGCGAGGGCGTTCGGGTGCCGAGCTGATGAGCTTTGAGCGCGCAATTAACCGGGGCGTGCGGGTGGGGCGCTTGGTCGCTGTGGGCCACGAAGAGGTGACCGTTGAGCTCGATGCCGCCGTGGCGGCGGGTGACACGCTCGAGATTCGGTTCTATCCGGGTGCCGACGCGCGTCCCGATGTGCCCAAGCGCTGGCCGCAGGTGCCCAGCCCGGTGGATGCCGCAGCAGGGGAGCGCGTCGTCGTGCATTGCAAGCGTGAGGTGGATGCGGGCTGCGAGGTATACCTGATTCGCAGCGCCGGCATGTTGGATCAGACGGCGGCGGTGTTGGAGCGCATGCGGGCCGAGGCGGATGCGATTGTGCCCGTTGCGCGTGCCGTTGAGGCGCTGCCCTTTGAGGACGTTGCGGTGGATGGCGGTGCGTCGACGGAGTTGGTGGAGTGCGCGGTTCCCGCTCGCATGGTTTTTGCTTGGCAGCTGATGGATGCCGACCCGCGCGGAGAACTCGATTTGTCTGACGCCGTTGTGGTGCTTGACGAAGTGTGCCGCGCTGGTGACGCTGACCGGACCTGCTCGCTGATGCAGCGTGCCGGGCGCGTCGTCTGCCGTAACCTGGGACAGGTGGTGATCGCTCGCGAGCTGGGCGTGACGTTTGACGTGGCGGCGCCGGTGTTCTGCGCGAATCGGGCCACGCTTACCTGGCTGCGCGGACTCGGTGCGGGGCGGGTGTACTTGTCGGCCGAGTTGCTCGGCAATGATGCGGAGCGTGTTGCCGAGCTTGCCGCTTGTCCCGGTGTCTTGGGGCCTGTCGATACCGACCGTCCCGAGCTCATGGTGTGCGAGCACTGCTTGCTGACTGCCGAGGGCGCCTGCGCCACGGATGCAACGGGGCAGGTCCGTTGCCGTGACTGCTCGCGCCGTCAGCAGGCGCGCTTTTTGGTCGAACGTGACGGCACGCGTTTGCCGGTCGTTATCGACGCGTGCGGCAGGACGAGGATTTTCCTGTCGTAGGTGCCGCGTCGCGTCAGTTTGTTATCATATGAGAGTTTATGGACTTCCAGCACCGCCGTATCCGGTGAGGGTGCTATAGCAAAAGGAGGATACCCAATGCTGTCTGTTGACGAGCAAATGCGTATCATCACCTCGGGCGCCGCGCAGATCGTTCCCGAGGCCGACCTTCGCAAGAAGCTTGAGAAGGGCGAGCCCCTCAACATCAAGCTCGGCGTCGACCCCACCAGCCCCGACCTGCACCTGGGCCATGCCGTGCCGCTGCGCAAGATGCGCCAGTTCCAGGACCTGGGCCACAACGTTACCCTCATCATCGGCAACGGCACCGCGCTGATCGGCGACCCCTCGGGCAAGAACTCCACGCGTCCGCAGCTTTCGCAGGAGCAGATCGAGGCCAATGCCGAGACCTACGTGAGCCAGGCTATGAAGATCCTGGATCCCGAGAAGACCACCATCGTGCACAACGGTGACTGGATCCTTTCGATGGATCTGGCCGGTCTGCTGCAGGTGTGCTCCAAGTTCACCGTCGCCCGCATCCTCGAGCGCGATGACTTTACCAAGCGCTACCAGTCCCAGACGCCGATCGCCCTGCACGAGTTCCTGTACCCCGTGATGCAGGCCTTCGACTCCGTTCAGATCAAGGCCGACGTGGAGATGGGCGGCACCGATCAGCTCTTCAACCTGCTCGCTGGTCGCGAGCTCATGGAGAAGATGGGTATGGAGCCGCAGATCGCGCTTACCATGCCGCTGCTCGAGGGCACCGACGGCGTGCGCAAGATGTCCAAGTCATACGGCAACTACATCGGCCTGACCGACGCTCCCAAGGACATGTTCGGCAAGACCATGTCCATCCCCGACGAGATGATCGGCAAGTACTATCGTCTGGCCAGCTCGCTCACCCCGGCCGAGGTCGACAAGATCGACGCCGCCCTGGCCGATGGTTCTGCCGACCCCTACGAGCTCAAGCGCGCTCTGGGCCGCGACCTGTGCGACACCTACCACGGCGCCGGCGCCGGCGACGAGGCTCAGGCCGAGTTCGACCGCGTATTCAAGGAGGGCCAGCTTGCCGACTTCCCCGAGAAGCACGTTGAGCTGACCGTCAACGACGAGGGCCAGATCTACCTCGCCGGCTTGCTCAAGGACATGGGTCTTTCGGCCAGCGCCGGCCAGGCCCGTCGCGACATCGACGGCGGCGGTGTCAAGATTAACGGCAAGGCCGTGGCTCCCAAGAGCTACAACATCGACCCCAGCGCCCTCAAGCTGGGCGACACCCTCTCCGTGGGCAAGCGCAAGGGCTTCAAGTTGGTTTAGTTACGCGGTTTTACCAAACCGCGTAACGACTCGACGCTGCGCGGGCCGCATTTGGACAATCTGACGTTCAACTTCAAGGGCGCGACCAGAAGGTCAGCGCCCTTTCGTTTCACGTCACCTTGTCTCAAATGCGGCCCGCTCGCTGTCGTTGCCAAAACATCGGCGCTTCCGTTGTTGGCACTTTGGGACGTTCCTTTTGTGCCGGCACTTTGGGACACTCCTTGTCATTGGTGCAAAGCAACCTCTCCTCATTGCGCCAAGCGACGTGTGCCGTTAAGCGGAGAGGCGTATTGTTGACCCATCGTTTGGGCATACAATGGCTATTGGTTTGCTGCGGTGAAGGTCTGTCCGCTCCGCAGCTTTTTTCTACGGTTAAAGGAGTATGTATGTCCGTTGAGGTCATGAGGTCTGTGATCGATGCTGCCGAGGGGCGCGTGCCCGTCGACACGCTGTTTACCAATGCGCAGATCGTCGACGTGTACGGTCAGCGTGTGGCGCCCGGTAGCGTTGCCGTCAAGGACGGTGTGATCGTCGGCGTACTCTACGATGGTCGCGACGATGCCGCTGGCACCTACGAGGCAACTGAGGTCATCGACTGCCAGGGTTGCTATCTCGCTCCCGGTTTTATTGACGGGCATTTGCATATCGAGTCTTCGAACATCCGTCCCGCCGAGTATGCTCGCATGGCCGCGACGCGCGGTACTACCACCGCCATTGCCGACAGCCACGAGATTGCCAATGTTGCCGGTCTCGACGGCTTGCGCTTTATGATCGAGGACGGCCGCCACGCACCCATCTCCATCAAGTACATGATGCCTTCGTGCGTGCCCGCGCTGCCCGACGAGCAGGCCGGTGCCGTTATTTCGGCTGCCGATATGCAGGCGTTTTTTGCCGAGCATCCAGGCGATGTCTTTGGTCTGGGCGAAATGATGAACCTGCCGGGCGTCTTTATGGCCGACCCCGAGACCTGTGCTCGCATCGATGCTGCCAACCAGACGCCGTCCAAGCAGGTTGACGGCCACGCGCCGCTCGTTGCCGGTAAGGACCTCAACGCCTATGCCGCAGCGGGCATTATCGCCGACCACGAGTCGACGATTCCCGAGGAGGCACTCGACAAGCTGTCCCGCGGCATGTATGTGATGCTGCGTGAGGGCACGTGCAGCCACGACCTGGCCAACCTGTCGCCGATGCTGCTGGAGAACCCTGCCCGCGCCCGCCGCTGCTGCTTTGCGACCGACGACCGCGCTCCCTCCGATGCTCTTTCGACCGGTATGATCGACAATGCCTGCCGCGTGGCTATCGAGGCCGGCATCGACCCGGTGGTCGCCATCTCCATGGCGTCCCTCTCCACGGCCGAGGCGTTTGGCCTGGATCACGGCTGTCGCGACCCGCACGAGCTGCGTGGTGCGATTGCCCCGGGCAAGCGTGCCGACCTGCTGGTGCTCAATGACCTGACGTTTGCCGCGGCCCCGCATCGCGTATATGCCGCCGGTGCTCTGGTGGCGCAGGACGGCACCTTTGTGGGCGAGATCGCACCCGAGATGGCCGAGGTTGCGGCCCTTGCCGATGAGCTGCGCGCCTCCGTTAAGCTGCCGAAGCTTTCGCTCGACGTATTCGACTATGCCTTTAACCCGGGCGAGGCCGTGATTGACGTGGTGCCGGGTAAGGCCATCACGGGCATGGTTCGCCCCGAGAACGCCGAGGGCCTGCGCCGCATTATGTTGATCGAGCGCCACGGCCGCGGCGCGTCGTTGCAGGCCGAGGGCGCCGACGGTGATGGTCCTGTGGGCCTGGGTCTTGTCGGCAAGCACATCGGTCGCGGCTGGGTGCGCGGTTTCACCATCACGGGTGGCGCCATTGCCTCCACGATCGGCCACGACTCGCACAACGTGTGCGTGGTGGGCGACAACGCCGCCGATATGATGGCTGCTGTCGAGGCCGTGGGCCAAGGTGGTCACGTGCTGGTGCGCAACGGCGAGGTCGTGGCGCGCATTCCGCTGGCGCTCGGTGGCCTCATGAGCGAAGGCACGGCCGAGGACGTTGCCGCGCAGCACGACGACTTTATGGTCAAGGCACGCGCTATGGGTATTGAGCCGCCGCTCGACCCCATCATGGGCATCATCTTCCTGCCCCTGCCGGTGATCCCGACGCTCCGCATTCGCCCCGAGGGCATGTTCGACGTCACGACCTTCACCTACGCCGACTAGTCATCGGGGCGTTCTTAAACGACTGGCCGTCGGGGTGGCGTGTCGCCTGGCACCGCGACCGTAGGACCTCTGGCATGTGTGAGCTATTTGCCAGGTCCTTGTAACGTTTACGCCCGCGGAGTCTTATTTGAGCTCCCTTTGGGTACGTTGAAATCGGATACACGTTCGATTCCAACAAGCCCGAAGGGAGCTTTTCTATGTTTAAACTGATTGCATCCGATATGGACGGCACACTGCTTGACGAAAACGGCCAGGTGCCTCCCGAGACCTACGAGCTGATTCTGGCGCTACACGAGCATGGCGTGCATTTCGCCGCATCGTCAGGTCGTCGCTACGATCGCTTGTGCGAGTTCTTTGCGCCCGTTCGCGACAAGATGGACTTTGTCGCCGCTAACGGCGCCCAGGTCTACGCCGACGGTAAGATGGTAGACCGTGAGGTGTATTCCCACCTGGCGATTCGAAGGCTCGCCCAAGCCGTCAGGACGTTTCCCAATCTACATCTTGCGCTCTTTGACCGAACCAAGTCCTTCCTGCTCGATGACGAGTGCAAGTTCGTGCGTGAGGTCGATAAGGACCTTCCCAATGCCGAGCGCATTTGGGAGCTGCCCGATCCCAGCGTAAATATCATCAAAGCGAGTATCTTTTGCGA
>URBM01000031.1 GCA_900545995.1 uncultured Collinsella sp.
GATGTCTCGTGGGCTCGGAGATGTGTATAAGAGACAGGGATGGCCTCGCGACGGCGCTCGGCAGAGAGCACGCCGGCGTCCTCGAGCACCTGCTCGTAAACAGCGGGGCTGGCGACCACATGGTCACCGGGGCCCAGGACGCGATGGCCGCGCGTGGTGTTGCCGCTCGTCACGTCGGCAAACGACACGGGCACGACGTCCTCGCCCAAAAGGCAGCAGATCCAGCGGACCGGACGTACAAACGTGGCGTGCTCGTGGCCCCAGCGCTGAGAGCGGTAGTTGGGCCATTGCAGACCGGCGATGGTCTTCTCGCACAGGGCCGTCAGGATCGGGGTGGCCGGGGCGGAAGGAATGTTCTTCTCGGCAAAGACGTACTCACGGCCGTCGGTGTCCTCGCGACGGACCAGATCCTCGGCAGCCACACCGCACTTGCGGGCGAAGCCCTGGGCGGCCTTGGTGGCGTTACCGTCGGCGTCGAAGGCGATGTTTGCCGCAGGGCCACGTTTGACCTCGTGAACCTCATCGGTCGCGGTGGCGACGTCGGCAACGAGCGCAGCCAGGCGACGCGGGCTCGAGATCACGCGGACCTCGCCGTGGGCCAGACCGGCCTCGTCTAGACCCTTGGCGATCATAGTGCCAAGCTGCTTGACGGCATTGTTCAGCGGTGCAGAGGGCATTTCCTCCGTACCGATCTCAAACAGGAAATCCTTAGCGTCTGCCATGGCTTACGCCACCTCGCCTTCCTGATCGGCATTCTCGTTGATTCCGGCGACCTCGGCCATATAGGCCTCGCAGCACGCCTTGGCGACGGCGCGGACGCGCAGGATGTAGTTGGCGCGCTCGACTGCGGACAGCGCACCGCGGGCATCGAGCAGGTTGAAGGCATGGCTGCACTTCATGACGCAGTCATATGCCGGCAGCGGCAGCTTGCGCTCCAGGCAGGAGTGGCACTCAGCCTCGTAGTCGTCAAACTTCTGACGCATCATTTCGACGTTGGCGACCTCAAAGTTGTAAGCGCTGAACTCGCGCTCGTTCTCCAGGAACACGTCGCCGTAGGTCATGGGCGTGCCGTCGGGCAGATAGCTCCACACCAGGTCGTAGACCGAGTTGACGCCCTGGGCGTACATGGCGATACGCTCCAGGCCATAGGTGATCTCGACGGGCACGGGGTCGACCTCGATGCCGCCCACCTGCTGGAAGTACGTAAACTGCGTGACCTCCATGCCATTGAGCCAGACCTCCCAGCCAAGACCCCAGGCGCCGAGCGTCGGGCTCTCCCAGTCGTCCTCGACAAAGCGGACGTCATGGTCGTTGGGGTCCAGGCCAATGGCGGCCAGCGAACCCAGGTAGAGCTCCTGGGCGTTGACCGGCGAGGGCTTGATGAGCACCTGGAACTGATAATAGTGCTGCATGCGGTTGGGGTTCTCGCCGTAGCGGCCGTCGGCGGGACGGCGGCAGGGCTGTGCATAGCAGGTGCGCCACTCGGCGGGACCGAGCGAGCGCAGCGTGGTCGCGGTATGGAAGGTACCGGCACCGACCTCGGAGTCATAGGGCTGCATAATGACGCAGCCCTGCTCGCCCCAGTACTGCTGGAGGCGCAGGATGATGTCTTGGAAGGAAAGCGATGAAGCGTTCATGCCTCTAATATCCCCTCGTCGAAACGATTACACGGTTAGGTACTGTACTATAGCGGTTTTTAGTCAATAGCGCCGATGCGGTTGAGCGGCCAGTAGCGCACAAGCGCCATGGCGATCAAGTCGGAGCGGTCGACCGGGCCAAAATAGCGGGAGTCAGCAGAGTTCTCGCGGTTGTCGCCCATCACCCACACACAGTCGTCAGGGACGGTGTAGGGATAGCTCACCTGAGCGCCGGGGGCTTGGACCGAAAGCGGCCAGCTCATGCCAGTCGTATAGTCCTCGTCGAGCGCCTGGCCATCGACGACGACCTTGCCGTCCTGCAGGTCGACCGTCTGGCCGGCCGTGGCGATGACGCGCTTTACCAGCACGTCATGCTCGGAGGTGGCGTCGGGATTGTGGAACACCACAATGTCACCCTGTTTGACGGGCTGGCCGAGCCCGAGCGTCACCTTCTGCGCCAGAATCTGATCGCCGACCTCGATTGTGGACTCCATGGAGCCGGTGGGCACCACGAAGGGCTCGACCACAAACGTACGAATCACGAAGGTGGCGGCGAGCGCAATCGCGATGACCGCGATCCACTCAAAAGCGCCCCTCAACGCGGAATGCTGCGATGGAACCATCCTCACTCCTCGCTCTGCGAATACGAAGCGTCCAGAATCTCCTGCGCGTAAGCGCGCTCCTCGGGCGTGAGCCGCGCCGTCTCAATCAGATCGGGACGCCAACGACAGGTGCGCTCGATGGCGTTCTTACGACGCCACGCATCGACCTTAGCATGATCGCCGCTCACAAGCACCGGAGGCACGCCCTCGCCGTTGAACTCGGCAGGACGGGTGTACTGCGCGTACTCGAGCAGGCCTCCATCCTCGGCGGTCGAGAACGACTCGTCCACGTTGCTCATCTCGTCGCCCAGGGCGCCGGGAATCAGGCGTACGACGGCATCGGCAACGACCATAGCGGGAAGCTCGCCGCCCGTGAGCACGTAGTCGCCGATCGACAGACGCTCATCGGCATACGCATACGCGCGCTCGTCGACGCCCTCGTAGCGACTGCACACAAACAGCAGGCGCTCACTTTTGAGCAGGCGCTCGGCCACACGCTGCGTAAAAGGCTCGCCACAGGGGGTGAAGAACACTACGGTGGGCTTGGGACCCTCGGAGCTGATGGCCTCGATGGCCTCGATGGCCTCTGCGATAGGCTCGACCTTCATGAGCATGCCCTGCCCGCCGCCGTACGGCTCGTCATCGACGGTACGATGGCGGTCGTGCGTCCAGTCGCGCAGGTTATACGCCTTAAAATCAAAAAGGCCGGCCTTGCGGGCGCGGCCCAAAATCGATGTGGACATGACGGGCTCAAACATCTCGGGAAAGACCGAAAGGGTCTCGATCAGCATGTTGTCCTCCCTACTTGTCCATATCGATCAGGCCGTCCATAACATGGACGGAAATTGTTCCTGTGTCGGGAAGATCGAGCACGACCTGCTCGATCACGGGAATCAGTACCTCGCCGTACCGATCGCCCTCGACAACCCAAACATCGTTAGCGGGCGTCGACATGATCTCGACGATCGTGCCGAGCGAACCGAAGCGCTCGTCGACCACCTCGCGACCCATCAGGTCGGTATAGGCAGCGTCGAGCGAATCGAGCTCAAAGTCGTCACGATTTGCCAGCACGTAGCATCCCGTGATGCCCTCGGCGGCCGTCAAGTCGTCAATGCCCTCAAACGAGACCAGATCGCCATCGCCCGTATCGGTGACGGACACGACCGTGCAAAAGCGGTCGCGCTTGAGCGCCGGCGGCGTCAGGGCGACGCGCATGCCCGGCTCTAATACAGAAGGAAGCCCCCGCAGCGGCTGCGCGAGGACCTCCCCCTTCCTTCCGTGCGGCTTGACCACACGGGCGATGTTTTTGTACTGGGACCTCAAGGTCCTAGCCCAGAACCTCTACCTCGACAGCAGTGTCGAGGCGAGCGGCCAGTGCACGGGCGAGCGTGCGAATGGCCTTGATGGTACGGCCACGACGGCCGATGACCTTAGCGACGTCATCCTCGGCGACCGAAACCTCAATCGTGGAGGCGTCGTCACCATCGATGACCTCAAGGCTCACGGAATCCGGGTCGTCGACGATCTGAACAACGAGATATTCGACGAGATCGGCGATGCGATCTGAGAGCATTGCCTCACCCTCGAGCTGTGCAGCGTCAACCTCAGGCACGATTTACTCCTCGGCGCCCTCAGCGGCCTCAGCGGCAGCCTTAGCGGCCTCGGCCTCTTTGGCGAGCTGCTTCTTGGACTTCTTGACGACGGTCTCGGTCTTCTCGCCCTCGTTGGCGGCCTTGACCAGAGCGGCGACGGCGTCGGTGAGCTGAGCGCCCTTGGACTGCCAGTCGGCGATCTTCTCGAGGTCGAGGTTGATGGTCTTGGGGGCGGTCATCGGGTTGTAGCGGCCAACCTCCTCGATGATACGACCGTCACGCGGGGCGCGGGAATCGGCGACGACGACACGGTAGTACGGACGCTTCTTAGCGCCGTGACGAGCAAGGCGAATCTTGACTGCCAAAGGAAACTCCTCCAACCAAGCAGCTTTAGGCTGCAACTACAAACAAACAGTTGAACATAATACGCCATCGACGCGGGCAGGTGAAGTCCGTGAGACCAACTTCTTCGGTGTAGTCGAGGGCAAATCCATATCTTAGACAAGAATTCGGGATTTGCAAGCACATACACGCACCCCACATGAGCTGCGCGGTATACTCATGACATGGATAGACGCGAACATACATACGGTTATGAGGATGCCATGGGCGTCACGCCGCCTCCCTGGACGGGTCCGGCGGTGGGCCTGATGGACCTCGATGCGTTTTTTGCGAGCGTGGAGATGCTCGATCATCCCGAATGGCGCGGAAAGCCGCTCATCGTGGGCGGAGACGCCGATTCGCGTGGCGTCGTGTCCACGTGTTCGTATGAGGCACGTCGCTTTGGCGTGCACTCTGCCATGGCCTCGGCCGAGGCGCGGCGCTTGTGCCCGCAAGCCATTTGGACGCACGGGCACTTTGATCGCTACCGCGAGGTGAGCGCGCAGGTCATGGCGATTCTCGCCAACGAGACCCCACGTGTTGAGCGCGTATCCATCGACGAAGCCTTTATCGATATCACACCGGGTCGCTTTGCGCCCGAAGACCCGCTGTTGGTTGCGCGGCGTATAAGCGACCGCGTGGCAGCGCTGGGAGTGACGTGCTCCATTGGCGTGGGCTGCAACAAGACGGTTGCAAAGATCGCAAGCGAGCGGGATAAGCCGTTTGGGCTGACCATCGTGCGCCCCGGAACCGAGCAGCGCTTTTTGGCCGCGCTACCAGTGTCTGCCATGAGTGGCATCGGGCGCTCGGCCGAAGAGCGACTGCGCCGTATGCGCATCTACACCCTCGGCGAGCTATCACGTGCACCGGAATCCACCTTGGCCTCTATTTTTGGCGTCAACGGCGAACGCATGCGCCAGCGTGCGCTGGGACTCGAAATCTCTGAAGTCACGAGTCTCGATGAAGAGCGCGAGGTTAAATCGGTGAGCAACGAGCGCACCTTTGCTAAAGATTTGACTGAGCGTGGGGATATTGAGGCAGCGATTGCGCTGCTGGGCGAGTCAGTGGGACGCCGCCTGCGCCGTCAGGGACTAACGGGCGCCACAGTGACGCTCAAGCTCAAGTATTCGTATGGAAACGGTCGATCGGTACAGCGCCGGCTGCCTCATCCGACCGACGATGAGAACATCTTCGTAGCAGTTGCGCTCGAACTGCTCGACAACATCTGGCAGGAAGGAATGCACGTTCGCTTAGCAGGCATCGGCATGAGCGACTTTGACCATCAGGGCGGCATCCAGACTGACCTGTTCTGCGAGATCGATGACCGCGGAGCCCAATCCAGCGACCGACGCGACCTCTCCGTCGCCATCGACGCCGTCCGAGACAAGTTCGGCGACACCGCCCTATCCTTCGGCCGCCAATCCCGCTTCAACGATTAGTCCCTGAGGCAAAAAGAAAGCCGGGCAGGTGCGGAAAACCGCAACTGCCCGGCGATATGCGTGAGGATAGCTAAACCCCGTCTCAAATGAGCTACTAGAGGAGGTTGAGGGGGAGCTGGGGGGCGTCTCCCCAGAGTTTCTCGAGGCGGTAGAAGTCGCGCGCTTCGGGAGTGAAGACGTGGACGACAACCGAACCATAGTCCATGAGCATCCAGGTCTTCTGCTCGCGGCCCTCGATGGAGAACGGATGCTCGCCGCAAGCCTCGGCGACCTTCTCCTCGATCTCGTCGACAATTGAATCAACCTGGCGGTTGTTGGTACCGGTGGCAAGCACAAAGTAGTCGCATACGTCGGAAAGCTCGGTCAGGTCGAGCACCTGAACGTCCTCGCCCTTCTTGTCGTAGGCGGCCTGCGCGGCGGCGCGGGCGACATCCTCGGCGGCGACACCGCTCGCGGACAGCGAGGCGGCAGTGCGGTCGGACGTGGCGACGAAGCTCTTGTGCTCCACACCTTCAAGAATCTGCTCGTCGGTCATGGTCTCGTCGTCCATGGAATACCTCTTTCTAGACAGCCCGAGCTAGCGCAGCTGGGCGTAATGGTTGTAAATCGTAATAGCTGTGGGATAAAGATAGCGCCCAGACTGGATCACATAGACCAAACCCTGCGCAAAACAGGAGAAGAACAACTCATCGAGCGTCGACTCCCCCACCATCTTGCGCAGCGCATGCGCATAGTCGCCGTGGCGGTTGGGCTCGATGGCATCGGCAACAAAGACCACCATATCGAGCGGCGTCATGTCGCAAGCGCCCACGGTGTGACGGTCGACAGCCTGAAAGACTGCCGGAGACAGATCGGGAAAAAGCTGCGGAAGCTCATAGGCGGCAACCGGGCCATGCAAAAGCGGCGTCGCGGCAGACGGAGAGCCGGCAATCTTAATGCCGTAATGCAGAGCGCGCGTGACCAGCTCGTCGTCGGAGAGCACTTTGTCCCAGTCATGGATCAGGCCGGCGGCAGCGGCATCAAAGCGGTCGACACCGTACACCTCGGCTAGGTGCAACGCCGTCTCGGCAACCCCGAGCGAATGCACGTAGCGCTTACGCTTATCCTTCATGCGCACATCGAGCAACTCGTGGATACGCGTCAAGAGTGCGCGCTCATCGCCCTCAAACTGATCCTCTACCGACAACGTAGACCCCCATCACTCAAAATCTTCTTGGCCCAAATCGGCATATAGCCTGCGTTTGCGAATGTAGCCGAGCACGGACTCGCTCGTAAGATAGCGCACGCTCATGCCGCGGGCAACTCGCTTACGAATGTTCGTCGAGCTGATCGCCAGCGCCGGAATCTGAATATAGCGCACGTCGAACGGCAGCCCCGACTCTTTGATTCGGGCACGCGCCGTATCGATATCAAAGCCCGGTCGTGTCGCCGCAATAAAGGTAGCAAGCTCAGCGATTCGTTCGGCATCATGCCAGGTCACAATATCGATAATCGCGTCGGCGCCCGTAATAAAGTAGAGCTTTACCTGCGGCGGGTAAAAGTCGCGAAGGGCATGAAGCGTATCGGCCGTATAGGTTACGCCCGGGCGGTCGATCTCGAACCGGCTCGCCAAAAAGGCCGGGTTCGCAGCGGTGGCGAGGACCGTCATGGCATAACGGTCCTCGGCAGGCGTCACCGGCTTGTCAAGCTTAAAGGCAGGAGAGCCCGCCGGCATAAAGAGCACAGCGTCCAAGTCGAGCGACTCGCGCGCCTGCTCGGCGGTCACCAGGTGCCCGTAATGGATGGGATCAAAGGTGCCACCCATAATACCGAGCCTAAACTCCTGCCCGTCCTCTAGAGGAAGCTCGGGCAAACCGATTCCACCGCGCAGCGACATGGCTTACTCGCCCTCCGGTGTCTCGGTATCGTCCGCGGCATCCGCCGCATCGACAACCTCGACTCCCTCATCCGCAGCATCGGCCACGTCAATGGCTTCAACGGCAACGTCCTCGCCAGCATCCTCGAGCTCCTCGTACTCCGAGAAGTCCTCGGCGCCCTCAAAGTCAAAGGCGCGCTGGCAAATGCGGACCTCGTCGCCCGCACGGCAACCGGCCTTCTCGAGCGCGTCGTCAACACCCATACGCGCAAACTTATGCTGCAGGTAAATGACGGCTTCCTCGTTTTCCCAGTCGGTCTGGATGACCATACGCTCAATGGCACGACCGACCACGCGGAAGGCACCGGGCTCTTCCTGAACAATGCGGAAACGCTTCTCACGCTGCAGGCGACGGCGCTCCCACTCATCGTCGCGCAGAACGACCGGCTCATCCGAGACAGCCAACTCGGCGCGCAGCTTAGCCACCTGCTCGCCCACGGCAAGCATCAGCGTGTTGAGGCCGGCGCCCGTCACGGCAGACACGGCAAAGAACATATGTCCATCGTCGAGCGCTGCGCGCTTGAGGTCGGCAATCTTATCGGCCGTGCCCGGCGCGTCGCACTTGTTGGCAACAACGATCTGCGGACGCTCCGAAAGCTCGGCGCCATACTGCTCGAGCTCGCGGTTGATGATGCGATAATCCTCGACCGGATCGCGATCCTCAAAACCACCCGTCATGTCGACGACATGCATGATCAGAGCCGTACGCTCAATGTGGCGCAGGAACTGGTGACCCAGGCCCTTGCCCTCGCTCGCGCCCTCGATCAAACCGGGAACGTCGGCAACGACGTAAGAATATTCGCCGGCACGCACCATGCCGAGATTCGGCACGAGCGTGGTAAACGGGTAGTCGGCGATCTTGGGGCGGGCGGCACTCATGCGCGCGATGAGAGATGACTTACCCACCGAGGGGAAGCCCACGAGCGCGGCATCGGCCATGAGCTTCATCTCGAGCTCAATCCAGTGCTCCTCGGCCGGCTCGCCCAGCTGGGCGAACGCGGGCGCGCGGCGCACCGACGTCACAAAGTGCGTATTGCCGAGACCACCGGCGCCACCAGGGGCCACGACAACGCGCTCGCCATCATGCACCAGATCGGCAATCTCGAACATCGGGGTCTGCGTCTCGGGGTCGAGCTCGCGCACCACGGTACCCATAGGGACCTTGAGAATCAGGTCCTCGCCGCTCTTGCCGTTACGACGGGCACCCTGCCCGTGCGTGCCGCGCTCGGCGCGAAAGTGATGCTTAAAGCGGTAATCGATCAGCGAAGACAGCTGAGCATCGGCCTGGATGACGACATTGCCGCCACGACCGCCGTCGCCGCCATCGGGGCCGCCCTTGGGGACAAATGCCTCGCGCCTAAACGACATGCATCCGGCTCCGCCGTCGCCGCCGCACACGTTAATGCGGCTGATATCGGTGAACTGTGACAACAGAATCGCCTCCTACAAAAAAGAGGGAGACCCTTGAATCCTAAAACTCAAGTGCCTCCCACATATGTGCTCTATGAAGGGTGAATTACGCGTTCGCGAGCGGGCGTACGCTGACCCTGTGCTTGATACCCTTGTGGAACTCAACGGTACCGTCGACCAGCGCGAACAGCGTGTCGTCCTTACCACGGCCAACGTTCTCACCCGGGTGGATGTGCGTGCCGTGCTGACGGACGAGAATCGTGCCCGTGGTTACCGTCTGGCCGGCATAGCGCTTCGTGCCAAGGCGCTGACCGCGGGAGTCACGGCCATTACGGGAGGAACCGAGTCCTTTTTTGTGTGCCATTGTGTATACCTACTCTTTCGTTACGAGTGTAATCTACTCGGCGACGGGAGCCTCGGCAACAGCCTCAGCCTCTGCCTTGACAGCCTTCTTGGCGCGGGAGGTAGCCTGAACCTTCACGATCTTCAGCTTGGTGAGCTGCTGACGGTGACCCTTCAGACGACGATAGCGCTTACGCTTGTGGAACTTGAAGACCAGCTGCTTCTCGCCCTTGAACTGCTCAACGATCTGAGCGGTAACCTTGGCCTTGGCCAGCTTGTCGGGATCGGTGACGATCTTCTTACCATCGTTGAGGAAGATAACCGGCAGGGTGACCTTGTCGCCCTCATTGCCCTCGATCTTCTCGACGGTGATGACATCGTCGGTGGCGACCTTGTACTGCTTGCCGCCCGTGTTAACGATTGCGTACATGTTTACTTGCCCTTCATGCATCAGTTAGTGCAACAGCCGAATATAGTAGCAGGCGAAAATACCCCCGTCAACGAGTATGTGGAGCAAATCCACAAGTTCGCACAGGTATGGGGCTGACGAGTCGGCCCTCGTCGTCCTCGCATGCTTGATTCTGACGCTCGACATCGTAGGAGCAGATGGTCACGAGGTCTTGCATACCGGTGGAAACAATAGGTGCATCCACGCCCGGGGTCAAGCCCTGCAACAAAACATCAGCAGCGGAAAGCAAAATTTCCGGACGCATGGAGCCCTCGTTGTCGGCATGGGTGTCGAGCATGAGGACCAGATGGTCCTCATGCTCCCCCGCCGTGAGCTCATAGCCCACGAGCGTGTGATCCAAATCCAAGCGCTTGCTCTTTTTTCCGCGCGCGTAGTCGATGCCATGGTCCGCGCGCAGCGTGTCGAGCGCACGACGCACCTCGTCGGCGCTTACGGGCGCCTCGGGATCCAAGTGCAGGTCGATGCGATACGACAGGCGCGTGAGCTGCGCCGTCAACGCCGGCGTGCGCACGTCGATGTACGCCGCCTCGATGGGCGCCAGATCGGCCGGAGACGCCGCAGCCAGGCGCCCAAACGCCTCGTCGAGCGCCACGAACTCGGTCATAAACAGGTCATACCACTCGCAGGTCGACGACGTACCCACCGGTAGCGCCGAAGAGAAGCCCACGCGCATGTGCGGAGAAAAGCCCTGCGTGACGGCATAGGGAAGTCCCGCACGGCGCACGATGCGCTCAATGGTATGGATCACTTCGAGATGGCCCAGGTACTTAAGGCGATCGCGCTTGCCATAGCGAACACGAAGTCTAAAGAGCGAGGGGTTGTCGGTCAGGCGCTCACTCATGCGCGATCACCCATCAATACATTCTTGGCGTGGAGCGTGGGGCAGATCCCGCAGCCGGTGCACGACGTGCGGGTGCAGTCGGGAGTCGTGACGCCCTCGAGCGAGCGACGGTACTCGCGCTCGAGGAAGCCGCGCGTACAGCCAGGGCTCACATGCTCCCACGGCAGGCGCCAATCCAACTCGTAGGGCAGGTGCACGAGCTCATTGAGGTCGATGCCGTTTTTGGCAGCAGCTTCCTTCCAGTTATCGAGCGAGAAATGCTCTACCCAGGCGTCAAAGCGAGAGCCCGAGCGCCAAGCGTCGATGATGACGGGCGTCATGTCACGACCGGCGCGGGACAGTGCGGCCTCGATGAGCGAGGTCTCGGCATCGTGGTAATGAACGCGGACGGCACGGTTGCGAACGCTCGTGATGAGCAGCTTCTGGCGACGCTTGACGTCGTCGTAGTCGAGCTGCGGGCACCACTGGAACGGCGTGGCAGCCTTAGGGATAAAGACCGAAACCGAGATCGACACCGAGATCGAGCCGCGACGAGCCTTGGGCACCACGGAACGACCGAGCTCCAGCACGTGATCGGCCAGATTGGCGATGGCCACGATGTCCTCGTCGCGCTCGCCGGGAAGGCCCATCATAAAGTAGAGCTTCATGCGGTTCCAGCCGGCCTCGAAGGCCACCTTGGCCGCACGGTCCAGGTCCTCCTCGGTCACGTTCTTGTTAATGATGTCGCGCATGCGCTGGCTGCCGGCCTCGGGCGCGAACGTCAGGCCGCCCTTCTTTTCGCCGGCAACCGACTCGGCCATATCCACGCCAAACGAATCCAGGCGCTGCGACGGAATAGACACGCGAATACCCGTATCCTCCAGGCGACGGTTGAGCCTGCCGAGCACGTCGCGAATGCAGGAGTGGTCGGTCGTGGAGAGCGAGGTCAGCGACACCTCGTCATAGCCGGTCTTTTCCAGACCCTGAATCACCGACGAGACGATCTGGTCGGCCGAGCGCTCGCGCACCGGACGATACGTCATGCCGGCCTGGCAAAAACGACAGCCGCGGGCGCAGCCGCGCAGGATCTCGATAGACAGGCGGTCGTGAACCAGCTGCGCATAGGGCACGCACGACTGCGACAGCGGATTCGTGGCGCCGAAATCCTCGACGACGCGCTTGTAGACCACGGTCGGCGCATCCTTGCCTTCACGCGGCACGGTGTAGCCATGCGGCGAGCAGGGCTCGTCGTGACGAACCTCATAGAGCGATGGCACGTAGTTGCCGGCAATGGATGCAAGCTGCTCGACAATCTGCGCGCGCGGGACCCCTTCGTCACGCAGGCGGCGATGCAGCTGGCAGGTCTCGAGCAGCGATTCCTCGCCCTCACCGATGAGGATGGCATCGAAGAAGGCCGCGTACGGCTCGGGGTTGTACACCGAGGGGCCGCCGGCGATGATGATAGGGTCGTCTTCGCCTCGGTCGGCCGCCAACAGTGGAATGCCAGCGAGGTCGAGTGCCTCGAGGAAGTTCGTCACCGCCATCTCGTGCGGCACATGCAGACCGACGATATCAAACGAAGCGACCGGCGCTGCACCCTCAAGCGAGAGCAGCGGAATGCCCGCCTCGCGCATAGCGTCACCCATATCGGGCCACGGCACATAGCCACGCTCGCAGGAGATGCCCTCGGCCTGGTTAAGGATGTTGTAGAGGATGGCGATACCCTGGTTGGGCAGACCGACCTCGTACACATCCGGATAGATCAGGCAGCAACGGTAGTCGGCATCGGCCTTGGAAAGCGTGCCCCACTCGTGATCGATATAGCGACTCGGCTTCTCGACCTTGGCGAGCAACGGCTCAATTAAATGAAAACAGTCTTGGTATGCAACGCGCAACGGAAAACCCCTAAGCAGCGAGATCTGATGCGTCCTGATAGGACGCCATAGGACGGGTAGCGCCCGCGACCGTGGTCACCAGATCGCGAACGCGGGAGAACGTGGCAGTGACCACCTCGTTGGCACGGCTGTAGTCGACATCGCGCTCGTAGAGCGAAACGAGCGCACGGCCCATGCCATAGGTGCCCGCGGCAGCAGTGAGCGCCTTGACGGCAAACCCAATATGCGGCGTCTGCTTGACAAGTGCGCGGGTGACCGCTCGGATCACAAGACCGCCGGCAAGCACGCCCGCGACCTCGTAGCCGCGCTCGGGCTTAATGCCGCGTCCAAAGACGGCAGCGAGCTCAAAGAGCATGCCCACCTGCGCCAGCGCCATAACGGGATAATCGGCGCCCGGCAAAAACACCAGCGCACCGGTCGCCATATTGGTGAGCGCGCACGAGGTGATGATACGATTGGCCGCAGCGATGCGCATGAAGGCAAAGTTCGCCGCAAAAGCCGTTTCCTTGTCGGTGCGATCGAGAATCCAGCGGGCAAGCGTCTCGAGCAGATACGTCTTATCGGTTGCCGCTACCACGCCGAGCATGGGCGTAGACTCCTCGATAAACGGCACCTCCACAGCAGACTCGGCAAGCACGCACACGGGCGCGCCGGCGATCACGAGCTCCTGCACGGCACTCTCCAAGCGGTCGGAACCACACGAGAGCACCAGCACCACATCGGTATCGGTCTTTGGAGCAATTCGCTCCTCCCCCAGACGCTCGACGCGCACAATGCCCGAGGTCGTCTGCGGCACAAAGGCGTCACGCACCGTCTCGGCCAGAAAGCGCGAGGCGGACGAATCCAGATAGACCGAGACGCGCACAGGTGTATCGGAATCCTTCTTAACGGACGCGCCCATCTTAAAAGCGCGGGTCAGCTTATCTACGGGAATTTTCATGGCAAACCCCTCCAGCGGTTACGCGGCGCCCGAACGATGCCGCCATATGGATTGTACGATACCCACCGTCAGCAGCTGAATCATCATCGAAGACGAACCGAAGCTAATAAATGGGAGCGGAATACCGGTAATCGGCATCACGCCGATGCACATGCCGATGTTTTCGAAGGTCTGGAACGCCCACATGCCAACGATGCCCACACACGAAAGACGCAAAAACAGCGACTCACACTTAAAGGCGACGCGAATCGTCGAAAAGATCAGCAGCACGTAGAGGCACAGGAGCAAAAAAGAACCGCAAAAACCAAAGGTCTCGGACAGGAAGGCGAAGACGAAGTCGGTGTGGAACTCAGGCAGAAAGCCGCCGGCCGACTGCGTCGCATGGCCCAAACCCTTACCAAAGAAGCCGCCCGAGCCAACGGCGATAAGCGACTGCTGCAGGTTGTAGGCATCGTCCGAATCGGCATTATCGGGGTCGATAAAGACCGTCAGACGGTTCATCTGATACTGCTTGATGAGCACATCGTGGCCGAGCAACGAATCAAAGACCGAATCGAGCGCCAGAACGAGGGCCACCAAGCCCACGAGCAGGGCCAGAGTCGACAGCACCCATTCGCGGCGTGCACCGCTCATGCAGATGACGATGGCGCCCGAAACAAGCACGACCAGGCCCGAGCCCAGGTCGCCCATGGCAACGACGGCCAAAAACGGAATGGACAGCATGCCGCAGAGCTTGACGTAGTCGCGAACGGTATCGATGCGACCGTTATATTGCGAGCCAAGCGTAGCAATAAAGAAGATGGTGATGAGCTTGGCAAGCTCAACCGGCTGGAATGTCAAGCCGATACCGGGAATCTTGATCCAGCCCGTCATGCCCAGACCGCCCGTATAGGACAGGCCCGGAATCTTGGGCGAGAAGATCACGATCAGGTCGATGACGAGCAACGCCGTCGAGAAATTAGAAATACCGCGCAAGTCGGTACGCCAGACCAACACCGCCAGCACCGCCCCGATGCCGATTCCCAGCAGATGGCGTGAGAACGAAGCATCGGCCTTAAACTGCGAAGCCGACCAGATAATGATGGCACCGTAGGCGACGAGCGCCACAGTAGCCACGAGCACACCGATATGCACCTTTTGGCGAAACGTGCCGCGCGAGGCCGAAAGTTGCTTGTTGACGCGGTCCAGGCTGCTGCGAGAGCCGGTCTTGGTTGAACGGAACAGATCCGCCGGAGAAAAATCCATCGCAACCTCCTATCGAACCGAAGAATCGCCCGAGGCCGAAGAGGTATCGGGCTCGTCATAAATCACGCCGAGCACGTCGCGCACGACATGCATCGCGGTATCTGAGCCACCGCCGCCCTGCTCCAGGACGGTAGCGATGACATACTTGGGATCATCGGCCGGTGCATAGGCGCAGAACCACGCGTATTCGTCCTCGCCACTTTTCTCGCCCGTGCCCGACTTGCCGTATACCTGCGGCGTCAGGGTGCCAAAGTGCGCCGCCAGGGACGTCGATGCCGTGTAAATCACGTCGTGCATGCCGTTGCGAACAAGAGCCAAATCCGAATCGCTGTTGATCTTGGCCTCCAGGCGCTTCTTCTTGCCCTTGCCGTTGTACTTATAGGCATCGCCGTCGCCATCGCGCGACACGGCAGACAAAAATACGTGAGGCACGTACTGTTTGCCGCCGTTGGCAAGACCCATATAGGCGCACGCCATCTGCAGGGGCGTCACCAGGATGTCGCCCTGGCCGATAGCAATGTTGGTCATATCGCCGGCATTCCACTTGCGGTCCTCGGCAGAGGCGTCGGTGAAGTATGACTCTTTCCACTCGGCATCGGGAATACGACCCGCGCCCTCACTCGGCAGATCGATACCGCAGGTCTTGCCTAGGCCCCAGCGACGAAAGACCTCCTGCAGGCCCTCGGGATGTTGCTCGTCATAAAAGAACGCCTTACCCATGTCGTAGAAGACGGGGTCGCACGAGTTGGCGATACCCGACTGCAGCGTCATGGTGCCGTGGCCAGACGTCAGCCAGCAGCGCTTGCCCCAAGC
>URBM01000032.1 GCA_900545995.1 uncultured Collinsella sp.
TCGTGGGCTCGGAGATGTGTATAAGAGACAGGTCTCGCCGTCCATCCAGAGCAGGTCCAGGTCGATGGTGCGCGGACCGTTGGCCTTGGCCTTTTTGGAGCGGTCGCGCCCCAGCTCAGCCTCGATCTTCATGAGTTCATCGAGCAGCACCAGCGGCGCCAGCTCGGTCTTGATCTCGATGACGGCGTTGGCAAACGCGTCCTGGCGCGTCTCGTAGGCCGGCTCGCTCTCGTAAATCTTGGAGGAGTTGGACACGCAGGTGAGTGGAATCTCGGCGATCATCTCGCGTGCAGCGCGGATGTTGTCGCAGCGATGCCCCAGGTTGGAGCCCACAGCCACAAACGCGCGGCGCGGCTGCGGCTTGGCAACCGCCCAGTAACCGTTCAGGAACTGCGCAAAACCCGCGGCGTCGTGCACGCGCACGATGTTGGCACCGGCCTGGATGGCGCCCAGGCACACGCCAAACGTAGCGGCATCGCGCTCGGCGGCCTCGGTCACGCCCGAGACGGCGCCCACAAAGCGCTTGCGCGACACGGCGCACATGAGCGGATAGCCCAGTGACGCCATCTTGGCAGTCTCGCGCTGGATGACGATGTCCTCGTTAGCCGACTTACCAAAGCCCGGGCCAGGATCAATGCAGATGCGGTCGCGCGACACGCCGGCATGGATGAGCGTGCGGGCCTGGTCGGACAGAAAGCCCATGACGCGGCGCATGATGGGCGCCGAATCGGGCAGGGTGAAGCGGCGGAGCTGCGAGGTGGGCACGTAGGCTTCCTCGCGGCGGGCGCTGCGGCGCATCATGGCGGCCAGGCGGTCATTGGGCTCCGATGCGGCCTCGGTGGCTGCGGGCGCGGCCTCGGGCGCGAGCGCGACGGTCTCGGCTGCAGCAGCCTGCTCGGCGGCCGGCGTCTCCTGCTCGCTTGCAGGCTCGGACGTGGGCTCCGGTTCGCCAAACGGCAACGAGGGCTGCACCACGCCGCCCGGAAGCTTGGTCTCCGGCTTAGGATCGCCCAGCAGCTTGCCGCGACGGCGGCGAGCCGGCTTCTCGGCCTCACGCGCGGCCTCGGCAGCCGCCTCGCGCGCCTTCTCGGCAACAAACGCCGCTGCCGAGGTATCGAGCTGCACCGTTGCGTGCGTGCGGGTGGGCGCGGCGACCTCGCCGGCATGCATCACGATGACGCCGCAGGTACTCGTCTTAACAAACTCGACCATCTTGGGATCGGTGAAGCCCGTCACGTCGTTGACGATCGAGGCGCCGCAGCGCACGGCCGCCTTGGCAACCGCCACATGACGCGTGTCGATCGAGACGATGGCGCCCTCCTTGGCCAGCGCGCGCACCACGGGCAGCACGCGGCGAGCTTCCTCGTCGGGGTTGACCGGGGTAAAACCAGGGCGCGTGGACTCACCGCCCACGTCGATGATGTCGGCGCCGGCATCGAGCATCGCCAGGCCGTACTCGATGGCGGCATCGGGGTCGAAGTGCTCCCCGCCGTCGCTAAACGAATCGGGCGTCACGTTGAGGACGCCCATGATGCGCGGACGGTCAAAGCTGAGCTCATACTTTCCGCACCGCCATGTCTTGCTGTCGTTCGCCATGAACATCCTCCTAAAATGCCCACGCCGCCGAGCTTGGGGAGCTGGCGGCGGGGTCGCTTTGCACTCAGTCTTTCTATTGTATCCGCGCGCGCGGGCTAGAACGCAAACGCGGCCGCGATGTCGCAAGAAATCAGCAGGTCGGCATTTGCATCCTGATCGGTGGGAGCAAGGTTGCATATGGCCAGCGTATCGCCGGTAAAGTAACGCGTAAGGCCCGCCGCCGGATACACCACGAGCGAGGTCCCACCCACAATGAGGGCATCGGCCGCGGCGATGGCGGCAACGGCACCGGTCAACACATGCTCGTCGAGCGGCTCCTCGTAGAGCACCACATCGGGCTTGATGCGCCCGCCGCACGCAGGACACACAGGCACGCCCGCGGCGTCCTCGTGCTCGCGCGAGCAAATCCACTCGGCGCTATAGACCGCGCCGCACGACTGGCAAATGTTGCGATGGACCGATCCGTGCAGCTCGAACACGCGCTGCGAGCCGGCCGCCTGGTGCAGACCGTCGATATTTTGCGTCACCACGGCGTCGAGCTTGCCGGCGCGCTCCAGCTCGGCCAGCTTGGTGTGGCAGCGGTTGGGTTTAGCGTTGAGCGCGATCATCTTGGTGCGGTAAAAGTCGAAGAACTCCGCAGGATGCGCCTCGTAAAAGCTATGCGACAGCATGGTCTCGGGCGGATAGGCAAACTGCTGGTGATACAGGCCGTCCACGCTGCGGAAATCGGGAATGCCACTTGCCGTGGAAACACCAGCGCCGCCAAAGAAGACCACGCGCTTATGGGTGCCGAACAGCTCCGCCAGCGCGGCGGAGGCCTGCTTGGGATCCGTTATTGCCTGCGTCATATGAGTCCTCCGTCCTTGTTGGTCGGGCAGCGTCGGGCGATGTCCCAGCATGCGGCCTTTGGGTCAGCACGCGCGGTGCCCACCACCGCCCCTGTTGCGCTAATCTTAAGCCTGCCAACCCCGTCGAAAGGACACCATGCCTCAGACTTACACTTTCGCCTCGTGGAACGTAAACGGCCTGCGCGCCGTGCTCAAAAAGGACCCGAGCTTTATCCAGATCGCGCAAGAACTCGACGTCGATATCCTGGCGTTGCAAGAGACCAAGCTGCAGGAGGGCCAGGTCGATATTGACCTGCCCGGCTATCACCAAACCTGGAGCTACGCCGAGCGTAAAGGCTATTCGGGCACTGCGGTCTTTAGCCGCCAGGAACCGCTGCGCGTGCTGCACGCCGACGCACTGCTACCCTACGCCGGCGAGAACGAGGCGGCCGAGCTCGTCGCCCAAGCCGCAACCGAGGGCCGCGTCTGTGCGCTCGAGTTCGACAAGTTTTGGTTTGTCGACGTCTATACGCCCAACGCACAAAATGAGCTCGCGCGCATCGACGTGCGTATGGCCTGGGACGATGCCTACCGCGGCTTTTTGAACGCGCTCGAGCGCGAGACCGGCAAACCCGTCGTAACCTGCGGCGACTTTAACGTGGCGCATGAGGAGATCGACCTTAAGAACCCCAAGTCCAACCGCGGCAACGCAGGCTTTTCGGACGAGGAACGCGGCAAGTTTACCGAGCTGCTCAACGCCGGGTTTACCGATACCTGGCGCGCGGCAAACCCCGACGTCGAGGGCGTCTACAGCTGGTGGAGCTACCGCTTTAATGCCCGCAAGAACAACGCCGGCTGGCGCATCGATTACTTCCTGGTAAGCGACGCAATCGCCGACAACGTACGCGACACCGGCATCCGCGGCGACATCTTCGGCAGCGACCACTGCCCCGTCACCCTCACGCTAGAACTCTAGCCCCAAGTAATTCCTGGGGGGACAGAGGAAAACAGATTATGTGGCCCCTCTCCCCCTATAAGGTGCGGTGGAATAGTTCCTGTTTGGGCAGCAAATAGCCAAAAACGAAAACCATTCCACCGCAAGTTCGTGAGGGAACGCGAAATGCCTTACAGCCCGTATTTCACGACGACACGGTTAATGCGGCGACACCAGGGCTTGTACAGGGCGGCCAAAAACACGCAGGTCGCAAGGCCGTGCGTAATGTCGAACGGTGCGGCGGTGGCAAGACGCGCCGTGGCGCCCGCCCACGTGAGCGGTTGAACAAAACCGATGATGTCATACGCGTTGATTACCACGCCGTATAGCAAACCCGAAGCAAAACCGTAGGTCAGTAGCGCCGGCATGCGCACGGTTCCATCCGCACGGTCGAACGCGCCCGCATGCGCCAGCGCGCCGCCAACATAGCCAACCAGACCCCAGGCATACATCTGCCACGGCGTCCACATGCCCTGTCCAAAAAAGAAATTGCTGGTCAGCGCCGCCAGCGCGCCAACTATAAAACCATTACGGCGGCCAAGCGTCGCCCCCGCGATAATGGCGATAGCGCTCACCGGTTTAAAGTCGGGAATGGGCCCAAACAGGATGCGCCCCGCCGCCGCCAGCGCCGCCAGCACCAGCGTGGGCATAATCTGGCGCAAACCCGGACGAGATGCCTCGTAACCCGCAAAGAACAGCGCGAGCACCAGCGCCACCACGACCAGCATGGCAAGTGCCGCCTGCTCAACGCCCGCTAGCAACGCCGCAGCCATCACCGCTGGCACCGCCAGCAGCAACGGGATCTCCAGTTTTGTAAGCAGGCGCGCGACGCGATAATCCGTCATCCCATCACGCCCTATAAAACACGTTGTCGGCAAAGAAGTCGGCCGGCGGCTCCATGCAGGCGATCTCACCGTCAAACATCATGGCAATGTCATCGGCAACCTGCTCGGCAAAATCCAGATCGTGCGTGGCCATAATGACGGTGCCGCCAGCCTTCGCATGGTCACGCAGGGCGCGGGCGATGATGCGGCGGCTCTCCAGGTCCAAGCCCTTCGTGGGCTCGTCAAGCAGCAGCAGCTCGGGGCCGATCAGCAGCAGCTTTGCCAGTGCGAGCAGCTGGCGCTGTCCGCCCGAGAGGTCGTAGGGGTGGCGCGTCTCCAGGCCGTCCAATCCCAGTTGCGCCGCACGCTCCCGCGCCAAGTTCTCGTCATATCCGCAGGTCGAAGCCCATTCTATCAGCTCATCGCGAACCGTCTCGGCAACCAGCAATGCTTTGGGATTCTGAGGCAGCAGCGCCGCCGAGGCCGCCCCGCGCACCATGCGGCCGCGCTGCAGCTTGGCGGTCTTCGCCAGCACCGAAAGCATTGTCGACTTGCCGCAGCCGTTACCGCCCGCAACCGCATGCACCGCGCCAGCCGAAAACGACGCATCGAGCCCGCGCAGCACCCAACCGCCCGCGCGATCGTAGCGAAACCAGCTCCCTGCCAGGGTGGTAGCCGACCCAGCGTGCATTTTTTGGAGTATTCTGCTTCCATCCGTGCGCGGGAAGGCTTCCGAGCCGTTCTCGAGCGACGTTTGCGCCACAAATTCAGACGATTTGTCCAATTCCGAACTTTTTTTCGCGCTCGATACGTCCCCGGGCGGCTCCAGAGAGCCCAAATTGTCCTCACGCCTGCTGAATACTCCTTTATTTGCACATCGGATGGCACCCCACCCCAACATGTCATCGGAGAACAGCGATTCTCGGCGTCCCAAAGAAGCCATATCCGCCACCTCGCGCACGCGACCGTCCTCAATCCGGTACGCACACGTCGCGTATTCGAGCATTGGGCGCGGCTGATGCGTCGCCACAACAACCGTGCAGCCCAGCTCGCGATTCACGCGAAACAGCGCATGCAGAAAACTCTTCTCGGCAACGGGGTCGAGCTGAGACGTGGGCTCATCGAGCAGCAGCACGCGCGGGCGGAGCGCCAACACGGCGGCCAACGACAGCAGCTGCTTGCGACCACCCGAAAGCGTATCGGTATCGCGGTGGAGCCAATCCTCCAGCCCAAAGAAATAGCTGGTCTCGGCCACGCGACGACGCATCTCGTCACGCGCTAGCCCCAAGTTTTCCAGGCCAAACGCCATCTCGTGCCACACGGTCTCGCACACAATCTGGTTCTCGGGATCCTGAAACACATAGCCCACGCGCTCCGCGGACGTCCGAACATCCATGTCGGCAACGCTCTCGCCCAGCACGCGCAGTTCGCCAGCGCGCTCGCCCGTCGGCGCGATCTCGGGTTTGAGCAGCGAGAGTAGCGTCGACTTGCCCGAACCGGTACCGCCAACAAGCAGCGCAAACGCACCTTGGGAAACACGCCAATCAAGCCCCTCGAGCACCGGTGCCTCGGCCCCGGGATAGGCAAAACTAAGGCCCCGCACCTCAATCGCAGGCACATCGGAGCCGCACGCCCCGCCCGTTACCGAGCAGCTATCCAACCGAGCCATCAGCCAAACCTCTTCTCATCAATCGCGTGCAACGCGCAAGGCAGCACCATCCAGGCAGCGTACACGACATAGCCCGGCCACGGCGCCGGCACCGAGAGCTGCGGATAAAACGAATACTGCGTCGTCGCGGTCCACGCCACCGCCACCGCGGCAGCACCAAACAGCGCAAGCCCAACCAGCGCGGCAACGTCGCTGAGTCCCAGTCGATACCGCGCATACGTCGTACGACGCGTCGCGGCACCCCACCCGCGTGAGCGCATCGCGTCCGCGCGATCCAGCGAATCTTCCATGCCCCAGCCCATCAACACGCTTGACGCCCGCAGACGCGAGCGCACGGGATCGGCCGGCGCGCGCCCCGGCACGTCAATCGCATCCTGCACCGCCAGCACCGTACGACCGCGGCGCAAAAACTGCGGGATAAGCCTCATGCACATCGAGATCATGAGCGCGATCACCGGTGCGGCATTACCCAGCAGCGCGAGCACCTTGTCGTATTCGAGCATCGACGCCGCGGCCTCAAACCACAGCACGCTCGCCACAAACAGCCCACCCATGCACAGGCCATATACCATGCTCTCCAGATACACCGCGCGCATGCCAATACGGAACAGCTCCGTCGAGCCCGAGGCACTAAACAGTGGATTGACCAGCGCGATAATCAAAATCACCGGCAGCTGCCAGCGAAGTGCGCCCAGCGTGCGGGCAGCCCCACGCGTCGCAAATCCATACGCCAACCCGCCCGCAAGTGACAGCGCAATCAGCACCGGCTGCATCGAGAACATGGTGAGCCCCAGCGTCAGCACTATATAGAGCGCCGGCACAGCTGGATGCGACATCGAGAATGCCGCGACGGGCTCGCCGCCAAACTCCTCTCGTATGTTGTCCACGGGCACCCCCGTCCCCTCGCTCAAACGACAGCTCCGCAGCACCGCCGCCATGCACGGCCAGCGCAAACGCCACGCCGGCGGCGCAAGCCTCAACCGCCGCAATCCAATCGTTACGCGCTCAACATATGCCTGCGGTATCATATTGCGCCGTGTATCGTTTCCAAGCACACGTCTCTATAACGTAACAGGAGATCACATGGACGCAACCGCAATTATCCTCGCCGCCGGCGAGGGCACCCGCATGAAGTCGAACCACTGCAAGGTTTCGCACAAGATCCTGGGCAAGCCCATGGTTCAGTGGATCGTCGACGCCACCATCAAGGCCGGCTGCAGCCGCGTCGTGGTCGTCATCGGCAGCCACGCCGACGAGATGCGCGCCCTCATCGACGGCGCCTACGCCAGCAGCGCCACCAAGGTCGAGTGCGTCGAGCAGACCGAGCGCCTGGGCACCGGTCACGCCGTGAAGGTCGCGCTCGAGGCCTGCGGCATCACGCAAGGCCCCGTCGTCGTGCTCAACGGCGACCTGCCGCTCATCACCGCCGACACCGTCGCCAAGTTCGCGCAAACCGTCGCCACCGGCGAGCTCGCCTGCACCGTCATGACCATGACCCCGCCCGACCCCTTCGGCTACGGCCGCATCAAGCTGGGCGCCGATGGTCAGATCGAGCGTATCATCGAGCAGAAGGACTGCACGCCCGAGCAGGCCGCCACGTTGCTCGAGTGCAACGCCGGCTGCTACGCCTTTGACGGCGCGCAGCTCGCCGCCCACATTAACGAGATCGGCAACGACAACGCGCAGTCCGAGTACTACCTGCCCGACATGCTCGAAATCCTCAAGGGTCACGGCCAGGCGGTCTCCATCTTCCACTGCGATGACTACCGCGACGGCCTGGGCGTCAACAGCCGCATTCAGCTCGCGCAGCTCACCGCCATCGCGCGCGACCGCATCAACGAGCACTGGATGGCCGAGGGCGTCACGTTCATCGATCCCACGCAGGCCTGGATCGGCCCCGACGCTGTTATCGGCCGTGACACCGTCGTGTGGCCGCAGACGCACCTGATCGGCCACGTCACCGTGGGCGAGGAGTGCCAGCTTGGCCCCAACAGCCGCCTCACCGACACCACCGTCGGCAGCGGCTGCGTCATCGATGAGACTATCGCCATCGAGGCCGTCATCGAGAACGGCGTCGACTGCGGCCCGCGCGCCTACCTGCGCCCGGGCACCCACATGCTCGACGGATCTAAGGCCGGAACGCACGTGGAGATCAAGAAGTCCACGATCGGCGAGGGCTCCAAGGTGCCGCACCTGTCCTACATCGGCGACACCACCATGGGCTCCGGCGTCAACGTGGGCGCGGGCTCCATCACCTGCAACTACGACGGCGTGCACAAGCACAAGACCGTCATCGGCAAGGACGCCTTCATCGGTTCCGACACCATGATGGTCGCGCCTGCCCAGATCGGCGACGGCGCGCTCGTGGCCGCCGGCTCCGTCATCACCGAGCCGGTCCCGGCCGACGCACTTGGCCTGGGTCGTGCCCGCCAGGTAAACATTGAGGGCTGGGCCGCCGATTACCGCCGCCGTCTGCACGAGGACGACGAGGTATAACGTTTTACCAAGCATCTAAGGAGCTGTTCCCATGGGGGCGGCTCCTTTTTCTATCGTGACCTGCGCAACCGGATGAGTGGTCGGTTCGTGTCCGTTGACGGTAAAGACGTTATCAAGACCCGATTAACCCCGTCGCGCGGTTACAATGCAACAAGGCATCTATATGGCATTCGATATAAAGGAGAAGGGTAATGCCGATTAATGATCCCGAGAAGTCGGAGAATATGCGCAAGTCCATCCGCGTGTATTCCGGTTCCTCCAACCGTCCCCTCGCTCAGAAGATCGCTGAGTACCTTGGGGTCGAGCTTTCGGGCCTTACGCTAAAGCAGTTCGCCAATGGTGAGATTTACGCCCGCTACGACGAGACCGTCCGCGGCGCCGACGTCTTCCTGATTCAGTCCGTGGCCGGCGGCAACGTCAACGACATGCTCATGGAGCTGCTCATCGCCACCGACGCTGCCAAGCGCGCATCCGCCCGCTCCATCACCGCCGTCATCACCCACTACGGCTATGCCCGCCAGGACCGCAAGGCCGGCCCGCGCGAGCCCATCACCGCCCGCCTCGTCGCCAACCTGCTCGAGCGCGCTGGCGTCAACCGCATCATCACCCTCGACCTGCACCAGGGCCAGATTCAGGGCTTCTTCGATATCCCGGTTAACCACCTGTCCGCGCTGCCGCTGTTTGGCCAGTACTACAACGACATGCACTTCGACACCGACAACCTGGTTGTCGTCTCCCCCGATGTGGGCCGCGCCAAGGCCGCCAAGAAGCTGTCCGACATGCTCGGCTGCGACCTGGCCATCGCCCACAAGGGCCGTCCGCGCCACAACGCCGCCGAGGTCATGGGCATCATCGGTGACATCAAGGGCAAGACCTGCATCATCAACGACGACATGATCGACACCGCTGGCACCCTGTGCGCCAACGTCAAGGAGCTCAAGGCTATGGGCGCTGGCGACATCTACGTCTGCGCCACCCACGGCATCTTCTCCGGTCCGGCCATCGAGCGTCTGAACGACGCCCCGATCGTCGAGTGCCTCGTCACCGACGCCATTCCCGTCGAGGTCGGCGGCAAAATCAAGACCATCTCGGTCGCCGAGGAGTTCGCTCAGGCCATCTCCGCCGTTTACCACGAGGAGCCCGTCTCCACGCTCGTCGGCGGCGACTTCGCGCTGTAATCCAGCGTGCATCTCATCATCTTTGGTGTTTTTAAAGGGTCGGAAGCTCGCTTCCGACCCTTTTTCTACCCCTCGACAACCTTCCCTGGACAATTAGTTCAGATACGTATTTTTTTAAAGCTCCAAAGGCCGTTCTGAGCCTTCTGAGCTCCCCGGCGAACGCCATACTGCCCAAAGCTCATCGCTTTCGAGTACGACCGCCGCATATTTACCCTCAAGTCGCCCTCGAAAGCCCTTAGAAACGCCTCGAACGCCCGCCGTCTTATACGTATCTGAACTAACTGTCCAGTAGCTATCGTCAACCTTCGCGGCAGAGCTCAATTTCCTGCAATCCCCTCAACCGATTCCACCGATTTCATAACACCCAGCCGTTCATGGCGCGCAGCGCCCCGCTGAGCGAAAAGAACGGTATGGCGGTCGCATTCTGCCGCCAACTTAGTACGTTATAGCTATGACGACCGTGATTTCACATCTCTCCGCCCTCCGCGCAATTCGTCGCGCACGACGGGCGTACTCTGCCCTACCCTGGGACTCCGTTGATAGCGAACAGCAAGCACAGGCCTTGGCTGGCTGCATTCCCAACAATGACGCGATAGACTTTGGCGCACTTTCGATACTCGACGCCTGGAATGAAGATGATTCCGAACTGCTCGATCTTCTCGTTTCAAACGAAGACAACAGGCGCCCCGACAAGCGACTTCTTCAGCATATTCTCTCCACTCCTCTTCCTGAAGGTGCAATTATGCACGTCGAGGCCGACATCTACGCAACGTCTCCTGCCATGACAGCCATGCTTTGTTCCAAAAATGAATCAGTCGCCAAAACCTTGATGCTCCTTATGGAGCTGCTCGGAACCTACTCCCTTCCTCCCGGGGCAACATACCCCATTGCCTATGACGACATCTGGCCCAAGGGCGATGACTACGAAGCGATGGACGACCTCGATTGCCGGGGCGACCAGTCGGCGACCGAACAGCAGAACGAAACCCGCTACGAACAGGCACACTACAAATGCGAGCCCGCCACGACCATCGAAGATCTCGAGACTGTTGCACAGCTTGCCAAAAGCAGCTCATACACCTCGTTTCGCACGGCAGTCAAGCTCGCCCGACCCGGATCTGCATCCCCAGCCGAATCCCTAATGTTTGCCGTTCTCGGAGCGCCCATGCGCTTTGGCGGATTCGGATGTTGCAGCCTGCCCATGGGAGGCCTGCTACTCAACTATCGAATCGACTTCGACACTCTTGCGGTCAACATGTCCTCCGGCATCCCTTACGCCATCTGCGACCTATATTGCCCGGCCGCCGGAGTCGACAACGAATACAACGGAATTGGGCATGAGCTTCAAAACGCTCGCATCCACGATGGCAATCGAAATAATGGCCTCAAGGCAATGGGCATCCACGTCCTGGTTATCAATCGCGACCAAATGAAAGACCTTGTTGCACTCGAAGCCTTCGCCCAAACGATGCATCGACTCGCGGGAGTCCGATTCCGATACCGTATCAAGGGCTATCGCAAGCGTCAGGCCGCTTGGCTCAACGCCCTGCGGGCCGGAATCGGCCTTGCGCCGGTCTAAACGGCGAATCACCCGTGCACCGTCGAGCAGGGCTGGACAGTTAGTTCAAATACGTATAAATGGACACATTGAATTAGGCTGTTTTGCAGTTATCTCTATACCATTCGCCCGATTTGAAGGCAGGGTAGACTTCAAAACAGCGTCATATGGACTAACTAAAGCTCCAAAACAACGTATCGGCATTGAATTGAGCACTTCGAGTCCTCAGAACTTATACGTATCTGAACTAACTGTCCACCTCGGATTTTGACGGCCGTCCAAACGCCCCCAAACAACCTCAATTGCCCTCCATTTGACAGCGGCAACAGGGTCGCTCACCATAGCAGGCGACAAATCAACGAAAGGATGAACATGGCAGCTGCACAGCCGCTTAAGATTCGCATGGTTGCCGGACTTGGCAACCCCGGCGATGAGTATGCCGAGACCCGCCACAACGCCGGCTTTAAGGCAATCGACGAGCTGGCCCGTCAGGCCGGCGTCACGTACTGGAAAAACCAGGCAGGCGCCGAGGTCGCGCTCATTAATATCAACGATGCCGAGGAAGAGAACGGCAAGCGCCAGATCGTGCTGGTCAAGCCGCAGTCGTATATGAATACCTCGGGTGGCCCCATCTCCAAGCTCTGCCGCGAGTACAAGATCAAGGCCGAGGAGCTGCTCGTAATCCACGACGAGCTCGACATTCCCGCCGGCGACGTACGTGTTAAGGTGGGCGGTGGCCACGCCGGTCACAACGGCCTGCGCTCCATCATCGACAAGATGGGCAGCCGCGACTTCAGCCGCATCCGCACCGGCATCGGCAACCCTCCCGGCAAGATGGCCGTCGCCGACTACGTGCTTAAGCAGCTGCGCGCCCGCGAGGCCGAGGATTTCCAGGACACCTGCGCCCGCGCCGCAGATGCCGCCGGTCTGGCAATCGTGCACGGCGTGATCTATGCCCGCGACCACGTCAACGGCGCCGCCTCCGCCAACGGCAAGCACTAAAACCTATCATTTAGGGATAGGTTTATTTTGGCAGGTTTTAACTGCGGAAACGCCGCAGCGACCGCATCGCAATAAACCGCGCACCGCCATACACACATAGCACCCCAAAGGGGGCCGACCTCATTGCAACCCGAGGCTGGCCCCTTTGCCGTTTTACCCGATAAAACCTGCCAAAATAAACCTCTCCCCCTTTGGTAGGCCAAAGTGGATAAACCCTGCTCCCAACCGCCGAAGACACACGTAAGTGACATGTCCATGAGGGTATAATTTGCACCGTATGTCTGCACAACGCCTGTGCACGTACGGTTTTATTCGGGCTACCGTCCATTTCCGTGGAGGCACGGTTCGGCGGCCCTAACAAGAGAGGGGTTCTATGTATAAGATCCTGGAGAAGACGCAGTTCTCGGAGAAGGTGTTCAAGTTCCGCATCGAGGCGCCCGCAATCGCCAAGCATGCGCACGCTGGACAGTTCCTCATGGTTCGCGCCAACGAGACGGGCGAGCGCGTCCCGTTTACCCTGGCCGGCTGGAACGGTGACGAGGGCTGGGTCGAGTTCATCTTCATGGTGATCGGCAAGACCACCGAGATGCTTTCCACCTACGAGGCCGGCGAGTCGCTGCGCGACGTCGTGGGCCCGCTGGGCGTTCCCACCGAGATGGCCGAGGGCCCCTGCGCTGTCATTGGCGGTGGCGTCGGCCTGGCAATTGCCTTCCCGGTCGCCAAGCACCTGGTCGAGACCGGCCATGAGGTGCACGCCATCATGGGCGCCCGCACCAAGGACCTCCTGCTCATGGAGGACCAGTTCCGCGAGCTCCTCGACGAGGACCACATCCACATCACCACTGACGACGGCTCCTACGGCGAGCAGGGCGTTGTCACCGCTCCGCTGGAGCGCCTGCTGCAGGACAAGGCCGTGAGCCAGGTCTTCTGCGTCGGCCCCGTTCCGATGATGAAGTTCTCGACCCTCACCGCCCAGAAGTACGACACCCCCATCACCGCGTCGCTCAACCCCATCATGGTTGACGGCACCGGTATGTGCGGCTGCTGCCGCGTCGAGGTGGGCGGCGTGACCAAGTTCGCTTGCGTCGACGGCCCCGACTTCGATGCCACCCTGGTCGACTGGGATGACCTTCGTGCCCGCCAGGCCGCTTACCGTTCCGAAGAGGGCGAGTCCCTCAAGGCCTATGAGGAAAAGAGCTGCGCATGCCACTAGTTAACGGTCGTTTCGTTGCCGATATGAAGTCGCCCCGCACCCCCGATAACGAGGAGCCGGCTGCCGAGCGCGCCTGCGACTTCCGCCCCGTCGACAAGGGCTTCACCGAGGAGATGGCGCTGGCCGAGGCCGAGCGCTGCCTCAACTGCAAGAAGCCGTTCTGTGTTGAGGGCTGCCCCGTCAACATCAACATCCCCCGCTTTATCGAACAGATCCGCGAGAAGGACTTCGGCGGCGCTCTCGATACCATCCGCGAGGACTCCATGCTTCCCGCCATCTGCGGCCGCGTCTGCCCGCAGGAGAACCAGTGCGAGGGCAAGTGCATCCGTGGCAAGAAGTCCGAGCCCGTGGCCATCGGCCAGCTCGAGCGCTTCCTGGGTGACCGCCCCGAGCTCGCCTCCACGCCCAAGATGGCCCCCAAGAACGGCAAGAAGGTTGCCGTCGTCGGCTCCGGCCCGTCCGGCATCACCTGCGCCGGCGAGCTCGCCCGCAACGGCTTTGACGTCACCGTCTTCGAGGCATTCTTCACCGGCGGCGGCGTGCTGGTCTACGGCATCCCCGAGTTCCGTCTGCCCAAGGCGGTCGTCAAGCGCGAGATCGACGGCCTGGAGGACATGGGCGTCAAGTTTGAGTACAACTCCGTCGTGGGCAACATGGCCACGGCCGAGGAGCTGTTCGGGCAGGGCTTCGACGCCATCTACGTGGCGACCGGCGCTGGCCTGCCCAAGTTCCTCAACGTCCCCGGCGAGAACCTGCCCAACGTCTTCTTCGCGAACGAGTACCTCACCCGCGTGAACCTGATGAAGGCCAACAAGTTCCCCGAGTACGACACCCCCACCAAGCACGGCAAGAACGTCGTCGTCTTTGGTGGCGGCAACGTGGCTATGGACGCCGTCCGTACCGCCAAGCGCCTGGGCGCCGAGCACGCCATCATCGCCTATCGCCGTACCGAGGACGAGATGCCTTGCCGTCGCGCCGAGCTGCATCATGCTAAGGCCGAGGGCGTCGAGGTTCTGCCGCTCGTCTCCCCGCTCGAGTTTGTCGCCGGCGAGGACGGCTCCGTGTGCGCCGTCAAGGTCCAGAAGATGGAGCTCGGCGAGCCCGACGAGTCCGGCCGTCGTCGCCCGGTGCCCATCGAGGGCGCCATCGAGGAGATCCCCTGCGACGTCGCTATTTCGGCTATCGGCACCAACGCCAACCCCTTCGCAAAGAAGATCGGCGGCAAGATGGAGCTCAACAAGTGGGGCTACATCGTCGCCGACGAGGAGACCGGCCAGACCACCGATCCCCGCATCTGGGCTGGCGGCGACATCGTCACCGGTGCCGCTACGGTCATTCTGGCGATGGGCGCCGGCAAGAAGGCCGCCGCTTCCATCACCAAGAGCCTGTTGGGCGAGTAATCACCTACAGCACTAGCCACCAAACGGCAAAGTCCCCGTCGAGCACACGCCCGGCGGGGACTTTTTCTATGCCGACCGCCCCACCACCACAAAGGGGACAGGCACCTTTGTGGTGGTTTTAGACTCGGCCGACCGGTTTGTCTCGATCTGTAACAGGTAAGCCCCGTTGAGCCCCGTAGTTGTTACAGATCGAGACATTATGTCGGCGCTTCGCCCGTTCATCTTGATCTATAACAGTAAGAGGCCAAATCTCCCGCCACGTGTTACAGATCGAGACATTAGGTTGGCAGTCAGACGGTTCATCTAAATATGTAACATCTAGGGCCGTTTTTGGTGGCTAGTTGTTACAGATCGAGACTATTAGATGCGGAGGACGAGGGCCACCACCAAAACCTAGCGCTCGCGACGCTTGGTTGCGGCGATGCCGGCAGCGGCGATGGTTGCGCCGGCGATGCCCAGGGCGGCGACTGTCATTGCGGTGTTGTCGCCCGTGGCAACCAGGGCGGCGTCGGACTTCTTTGCC
>URBM01000033.1 GCA_900545995.1 uncultured Collinsella sp.
GGGATATCCTGCGCAACCATACCACCGCTTTCGTGTCCTGCCCCGACTGGGTCACCGCTCGCGGCATGCGCACCCTGGGCGCTCCCGAGAAGGGCGACCCGCGCGTCATCTCCGGCGAGTCCGGCGCTGTGACCACCGGCCTGGTCGAGACCCTCATGCTCGATCCCGAGTACGCCGAGCTCAAGGAGCTCATCGGCCTGGACAAGACGAGCTCCGTGCTCTGCTTCTCCACCGAGGGCGACACCGATCCGGATCAGTACCGTCGCATCGTCTGGGAGGGCGAGTATCCGACCTGCTAGCAGGTCTGACCTGTCCGGAGGCAGCCGGAGGACTTTACTCCCTGCTCGGACAGTCCTGCTCGCACGGAGAGCACATTAAGTGCTCTCCGGCTCGTGCGGAACTCGCGACGGAGCAAAGTCCTCCGTCCGCCTCCTATGGTTACTTGCTTGTGGGGTGCTCGACTTCACGCTGCTTGGCACAAGTGATCTATCTGAAATATCTACCTGTAGGTAAACCCTTGTAGAAAGGTTGACTGTTATGACTAAGGAACTCGATTTCGAGGCAATTAAAAACGCTGCTGAGTCCCACCGTGCTGATATGACTCGCTTCCTGCGCGCTATGATCTCGCACCCCTCTGAGTCTTGCGAGGAGGGCGAGGTTGTCGCCTGCATCAAGGCCGAGATGGAGAGCCTTGGCTATGACGAGGTCAAGGTCGACGGCCTGGGCAACGTTATGGGCTTTATGGGCGAGGGCGACAAGATTATCGCCATCGACTCCCACATCGACACCGTCGGCATCGGCAACATCGAGAACTGGGACGCCGATCCCTATGAGGGCTACGAGACCGACGAGATCATCTACGGCCGCGGCGGCTCCGACCAGGAGGGTGGCATGGCTTCTGCTACCTACGCTGCCAAGATGATGAAGGACATGGGCCTTATCCCCGAGGGCTACAAGATCATGGTCGTCGGCACCGTCCAGGAAGAGGACTGCGACGGCATGTGCTGGCAGTACATCTACAACAAGGACGGCATTAAGCCCGAGTTCGTCATTTCCACCGAGCCCACCGACGGCGGCATCTATCGCGGTCACCGCGGCCGCATGGAGATCCGCGTCGACGTTCACGGCACCTCCTGCCACGGCTCCGCTCCCGACCGCGGCGACAACGCCATCTACAAGATGGCCGACATCATCGCCGACGTCCGCGCTCTCAACAACAACGGCTGTGACGAGTCGACCGACATCAAGGGCCTCGTCAAGATGCTCGACCCCAAGTACAACCCCGAGCACTTCGAGGACGCCCGCTTCCTGGGCCGCGGCACCTGCACCGTCAGCCAGATCTTCTACACCAGCCCCAGCCGCTGCGCTGTCGCTGACTCCTGCGCCATCTCCATCGACCGTCGCATGACCGCTGGTGAGACCTGGGAGTCCTGCCTGGACGAGATCCGTAACCTGCCGGCCGCCAAGAAGTACGGCGACGACGTGAAGGTCTCCATGTACATGTACGACCGTCCGTCCTGGACCGGCGAGGTCTACGAGACCGAGGCTTACTTCCCCACGTGGATCAACAAGGAGACCGCTCCGCACGTCAAGGCCCTCGTCGACGCCCACAAGGCCATGTTCGGTGACGAGCGCATCGGCTGCGAGCCCAGCATGGACAAGCGCACCGGTCGTCCGCTGTGCGACAAGTGGACCTTCTCCACGAACTGCGTTTCCATCCAGGGCCGCTATGGCATCCCCTGCGTCGGCTTTGGCCCGGGTGCCGAGTCTCAGGCTCACGCTCCCAACGAGGTCACCTACAAGGACGACCTGGTCACCGCTGCCGCCATGTATGTGGCTGCCCTGAACCTCTACGATCCGAGCCAGGCCGATGGCGATGCCACCGTGTTCCGCGCCGGTCTGACCAACAACAAGATCGACTAGTCCCATTCCTCGATCTTGTTGAGCCGGGGGCAGTTTATGCCCCCGGCGCCTCCTGTTGACTTGGGGCCCGCGGTCGTTATCTCCCATGCTTCCTCGACGGTGGCGGGTCCTCGTCATAGCGCTCTGCATGTTCTAGCCACACGCGCATGCCGGAGCGCATCTACTCATTGCGATCGTTTCACCTTTAGAAAGGACATTTACATGGACGCCAAGTTTACCGAGCTCGTCGAGCAGCTGAACGGCCTCGATTTTAAGGGTATGTACGGCAGCGACTTCCTGCACACTTGGGACAAGACCACCGATGAGCTCAAGGCGCTCTACATCGTCGCCGACGCTCTGCGCGAGCTGCGCGAGAACAACGTTTCGTCCAAGATCTTCGATTCGGGCCTGGCCGTCTCGCTGTTCCGCGACAACTCCACCCGTACGCGCTTCTCCTTCTCTAAGGCCGCCAACCTGCTCGGCCTTGAGCTGCAGGACCTGGACGAGAAGAAGTCCCAGATCGCTCACGGCGAGACCGTCCGCGAGACCGCTACCATGATCTCCTTCATGGCCGACGTCATCGGCATCCGCGACGACATGTACATCGGCAAGGGCGACGCCTACATGGCCGAGGTCTCTGAGTCTGTCCAGCAGGCCTACGAGGACGGTGTTCTGGATCACCGTCCCACGCTCATCTCCCTGCAGTCCGACTCCGATCACCCCACGCAGTCCTCTGCCGACATGCTCTACCTTATCAACGAGTTTGGCGGCCTTGAGAACCTCAAGGGCAAGAAGGTTGCCGTTACCTGGGCCTATTCGCCCTCTTACGGCAAGCCGCTGTCCTGCCCGCAGTCGCTGATCAGCCTGCTGCCCCGTTTTGGCATGGACGTCACCCTGGCCCACCCCGAGGGCTACGACCTCATGCCCGAGGTCGTCGAGCGCGCTAAGGGCTACGCCGCCGAGTCCGGCACCACCTTTAAGCAGGTCAACACCATGGCCGAGGCCTTCGAGGGCGCCGACATCGTGATCCCCAAGAGCTGGGCTCCGTTTGCCGCCATGGAGAAGCGCACCAACCTGTACGCCGAGGGCGACGACGCCGGCATCGCTGCGCTCGAGAAGGAGCTGCTCGCCCAGAACGCCACCCATCAGGACTGGTGCTCCACGACTGAGCTCATGGAGAAGACTGCCAACGGCCAGGACACTATCTTTATGCACCCGCTGCCCGCCGACATCTCCGGTGTCTCTTGCGAACACGGCGAGGTCAACGCCGACGTCTTCGACATGCACCGCGTGGGCATGTACAAGGAGGCCAGCTACAAGCCGTACGCCATCGCAGCCATGATGTTCCTGCAGAAGGTTGCCGATCCCGCCGCTACCCTCAAGGCCCTCGACGAGCGCAACACCGCCCGTTGGTTCCAGGCCTAAAGCTGGGCTGAGAAATGGCTAAGCGTATCGTTGTCGCCCTTGGCGGAAACGCCCTCGGCGCCAACCTTCCCGAGCAGATGGAGGCCGTCAAGACGACTTCCAAGGCTATCGTCGACCTGATCGAGGAGGGCAACGAGGTCGTCGTCGTGCATGGCAACGGTCCCCAGGTGGGCATGATCGCCAACGCGATGGCTGAGCTCACGCGCTCTAATCCTCAGAAGTACGTTCCCTGCCCCTTGTCCGTTTGCGGCGCCATGAGCCAGGGCTACATTGGCTATGACCTGCAAAATGCGCTGCGCGAGGAAATGCTCGACCGCAATATCGACAAGGGTGTCGCCACCGTGCTCACCCAGGTCGAGGTTGCGGCGGACGATCCGGCCTTTGCCGACCCGGTCAAGCCGATTGGTCCGTGGATGAGCGAGGCCGAGGCCAAGGAGCTGGAGGCCGACCGCGGCTACCAGTTCATCCACGACGAGAAGCAGGGCTTCCGTCGCGTGGTTGCCTCGCCCAAGCCCGTGAACATCGTCGAGCTCGACACCATTAAGTCGCTCGTCGAGTCCAACCATGTGGTGATCTCCTGCGGCGGCGGTGGCATTCCCGTCACCAAGGCCCAGGGCAACCACCTTAAGGGCGCTGCCGCCGTCATCGATAAGGACTTTGCGGCCGAGAAGCTCGCCGAGCAGCTCGACGCCGATGCCCTGGTTATCCTGACGGCCGTGGAGAAGGTTGCCATTGGCTTTGGCACCGACCACGAGCAGTGGCTCGACACGCTGACCGCGGCTGACGTAAAGCGTCTGTCTGAGGCCAACGAGTTCGGTCGTGGCTCCATGCTGCCCAAGGTCCAGGCAGCCTCGACATTTGCCGAGAGCAAGCCGGGCCGCACGGCGCTCATCACACTGCTCGAGAAGGCGCGCGATGGCCTTGCCGGCAAGACCGGTACCACGTTTACCGGCGACGCTGAGTAGGCATATCTGCACCATTGAGGAGGGTGCCCTGCGTCGCGGGGTGCCCTCCTTTGTGCTATGGAGAGCCAAGGGTCGTTCGCTGGAAAACGAGTGCGTGCCTGTTCCGACGGAGTGTGAGCTTGGTATGGTGGGTATAGCAACTATGGTGTCCAAAGCAGCCAGGGGAGGTTTGCGGAGATGAAACTCGGTTGCGTCATTATGGCTTCGGGCGAGGGCAAGCGGTTTGGCTCTAACAAGATGCTTGCCGATATCTATGGCGAGCCGCTGATTGCCCGGACCATCGATTCGGTTCCCCAGGGCTTTGACGCCGTAGTTTCGACGCGTTGGCCCGAGGTCGCCCAGATTTGCGAGGACAAGCATTGCCCGTGCGTGCTGCACGATGGCGAGCTGCGCAGCGAAAGCGTCCGCGCGGGTCTTTCGTGGGGGGTCGAACGCAACTGGAAAGGTTGCCTCTTTTTGCCGGGCGACCAGCCGCTCGTGAGTTCGGATTCTTTTGGGGCTATGGTTCGTGCATTTGACGAGTGTGGCCGCAAGCATCCGGTGCGTCTTGCGTGCAACGGTGAGCCTTCGAGCCCGGTGCTCTTTCCGGCGGAACTGTTCGATGCACTTATGTGTCTTGAGGGCAAGGACGGCGGCGGTTCGATCCTCAAGGGCCGTACCGACGTGGTGCTGGTCGAGGCGCGTGCCTACGAGCTGTGGGACGTCGATACCGCCAAGGGGCAGCGACGCATAGCGGAGCATATCGCCGCCTGCTCGTATTTTGATCGCGTGGCCAACTGTATTAATCAATAAGGAGCAACATGATCATCATCAAAAACGGCGCGCTCGTGACGCCACAGGGACTTCGCCGCGCTGATCTTGCCATGGAGGGCGATAAGATCGTGCGGATCGCCGCGGCGATTGAGCCTGCCGAGGGCGATACCGTCGAGGATGCCGCGGGCTGCTGGGTGTTTCCCGGCTTTATCGACGGCCACACGCACATGCAGTGCTGGACTGGCATGGATTGGACAGCCGATAGCTTTGAGACCGGCACGCGTGCGGCTGCCTGCGGCGGCACGACGACCATCGTGGACTACGCGACGGCCGATCGCGGCGTGACTATGCCCGATGCCTTGGCCGAGTGGCATCGCCGCGCCGACGGAACCTGCACGGCCAACTACGCCTTTCATATGGCACTCGCCGAGTGGAACGAGCGCAACCGCGCCGACCTTTCGGCCATGCGCGAGGCGGGCGTATCGTCGTTCAAGACTTACTTTGCCTATGACCACCTGCGCTTGGACGATGCCGAGACGCTCGAGGTGCTCGAGGAGCTCAAGCGCCTGGGTGGTATCCTGTGCGTGCATTGCGAGAACGGTACGCTGGTGAATGAGCTGCAGAAGCGCGTGTACGAGCAGGGTATACACGGGCCCGAGGGCCACGCGCTCAGCCGTCCGGACGTGTGCGAGGCCGAGGCAGTGAGCCGTCTGCTATATCTGGCGCACCTGGCCGGCGACGCACCGGTCAACGTGGTGCACCTTTCGACCAAGCTGGGGCTCGAGGCCATCCGTGCCGCCAAGGCGCGCGGGCAGAAGAATATCTATGTCGAGACTTGCCCTCAGTATCTGATGCTCGACGATACTTGCTACTTGGAGCAGGGCGAGGACGGCTTTGCGGGTGCCAAGTATGTGATGAGTCCGCCGCTGCGCCATGCGGGTGACCGTGCGGCTCTGCGCGAGGCGCTTGTGGCCGGCGAGATCGATACCATCGCCACTGACCACTGCAGCTTTAACCTGCACGGGCAAAAGGACCGCGGGCGCGACGACTTCCGCGCGATTCCCAACGGCGGGCCCGGTGTGGAACATCGCCCCGTCGCGATCGCTACGAGCTTTGAGGGACAGCTGGGCCCCGAGGATCTGTGCCGCTTGATGAGCGAGAACCCGGCGCGCGTCTTTGGCATGTATCCGCGCAAGGGCTGTCTTGCCGAGGGCTCCGATGCCGACGTGTGCGTGTGGGATCCCCAGGCGCGCTGGACCATTCGCGCGGCGACGCAGCATCAGGCTGTGGACTACACGCCGCTCGAGGGCTTTGGGGCGCACGGCCGCGCCAAAGCCGTGTTTGTGAACGGCGTGCTGGCTGCGCGCGACGGTGAGCCCACCGGAGCCCAACCCGGCCGCTACGTCCCCCGCTAACAGGAGGGGGTGCCGGACCCCCCCGCAGTTGCGGTGAAATACGGACTGTTTGCGGCCATTAGGTGGCCAAACAGTCCGTATTTCACCGCAACCGCGGAGACTGGGGCTGGCTACTTGAGGCTGGTGGCGATGATGGGGCGGTTGAGGGCTGCCTCGAAGCGATCTGCCATCGTGGGGTCGCTGAGCGTGTCGACTTGGTTGAGCATGATACGGGCATTGTTGAGGTTCAGCATCCGCAGCCCGGCATTGAGCACCTGGGCGACGCGCTCGGGCGTGGCGATGTCGGTGAGCTCGCAGCCGCAACGCTCGCAAAAGAGCTCGGGGCGGTGGACGGCTTCGTTGATGGGCTTGCTGAGCCCCGAGGCGCCGACGAGCCAGATGACGTTGGCCGTGCCGGCGGGAACGACCGGCTCCCACGGGGCATGCGCCTTGAGCGGGAGCCGCTTGCTGCCGTCCGCCTCGGCCAGGACGTAGTCAAAGCGCTGCGCCAGCTGGTCGAGCGGCTCGGCAGGGGAGGAGAGTTTGCCCGTCTCCGGGTCCAAAACGCCCGCCTGGCAGATACTTCCGCGGCTCATGCCCGCGCATGCCTCGCAGGTGCAACCGGGGACATGCGAGGCGCCCGGCTTCCAAGGCGCGGCGTCCAGGCGACGATTCGACCCGTCCCATGGCACGCCGGCAACGGGAAGCATATGCGTGGTGGTGCAGAGGAGCACGCGGCCGCCAGCGCGCATGAGCTCAAGACCCAGCGTTTTGAGCAACGTCGACTTGCCGCCGCTGCCGATAATCGCGGTAATGCCCGGCTCGATCCTGAGCGCCGAGGCAAGATTGCCGCTAACCGTTTCCATCTGTTCACCGCCGTATAATACTGTGATAATAAATAATCATCAGAGTAGCGGTCGAACCGCTTTTGCTCTGCTCAAACCGTAGCACAGGGAGGTGCCCCGGGAATGCTCGTTTATGTTCGCGGCGCCGGCGATATCGCCACGGGTGTCGCCGCTCGCTTGGTGCACGCCGGCGTGTCGGTCGTTATGGCCGATATCGCGGTTCCCACGTGCATCCGCCGCACAATCAGTTTTTGCGAGGCTATTCGTCTGGGCGAGGTCCAGGTCGAGGGCATTCGCGCTCGCTTGGCGCAGACGCCGGCAGAGGCGCTCGAGATTACCCAAGCGGGGGATGTTGCCGTCGTGGTGGACCCTCAGGCCAAGATGCTCGATGAGCTTAAACCCGCGGCTGTGGTCGACGCGATTCTGGCCAAGCGCAACCTGGGCACCACGCGCGACATGGCGCCTACCGTCATCGCCGTGGGGCCGGGCTTTACCGCGCCGGTCGATTGCGACGCCGTGGTCGAGACCATGCGCGGGCATTTTTTGGGCCGTGTCATTACCCAGGGCTCGCCCCAGCCCAACACGGGCGTGCCGGGCGTGATCGCCGGCTATGGCAAGGAGCGCGTTATCCACAGCCCCGCCGCCGGCGTGTTTCGGTCCGACCGCGCAATCGGCGACATCGTGAGCGCCGGAGACGTGATTGGCTACGCGGACGATACGCCCATGTGCACGCAGATCGATGGCTGTCTGCGCGGGCTTTTGGCGAACGGCGTGCGGGTGACTGAGGGCTTTAAATGCGCCGATGTCGATCCGCGCGGCGATGCCAGCTATATCAACTACATTTCGGACAAGGCGACGTCGGTCGGCGGCGGCGTGCTCGAGGCACTCGCTATGCTCACCGATATCTTTAGAGGATAGAAGGCGGCAATGGGAAAGCTCGATGTTGTGAATGCGGCGCTTGTCGCCCTGCGTGCTGGCGAGATGTGCGAGCTCGTGGTCGTGGCCGGCACGGCGGGGTCGTCGCCGCGCGGCGTGGGCGCCTGGATGGCCGTCTTTGCCGACGGTAGCCAGGCGGGCACCATCGGCGGCGGCAAGATCGAGCTCTTTGCGCTGGACGAGGCGCGAGAGCTGCTGGCCGCGGGGCAATCGCGTCTGGTCCGCTACACCATGGGCAGCGAGAACTCCGATACCGGCATGATCTGCGGCGGAGCCATTTGCCTGTGCTATCTGCATCTGGATGCGACCCAGGCACCGTTGTTCCAGGAAATTGCCGACGTCTTGGCCTTTCGGCACATCGGCGACTTCGTCATCGACTTTGAACCGTTTATCGCGAGCGCGCTCGAGGGCGATGTGGCCGAGTACCATGGCGAGGAATCGCGCCGCACCATTGCGGGCTGCCCCGGGCTTTCGCTGGTGGAGGAGGGGAGTAAGGTCACCTACACCAACGCGGCCTCTGAGATTCCTCCCGCGCACATCGAGACGCTCTGCCCCGAGGGGCTGACCTATATCTTTGGCTGCGGCCACGTGGGCGCCGCGACGGCGCGGGTGCTCACGGCGGCGGGCTTTGCCGTCGTGGCGTGCGACGACCGCCCCGGCACGCTGACCCCCGATTGGGTGCCCGGTGTCTACGACCGTCGTCTGGTCGACTACAAGAACCTGAGCAAGCAGTGCCCCATCGGCCTGCGCGATCTGGTGGTCGTCGCCACAGCGGGGCACAAGTCCGATATCGACGTGGTGATTCAGGCCATGCGTGCCAAGCCTGCCTACCTGGGCTGTCTGGGTTCGCGCCGCAAGACGGCCTTTGTGCGCGCCCGCCTGGAGCAGGAAGGCTTTACGCAGGACCAGATCGACGAGCTGCACCTTCCGATCGGCGTTGCCATCGAGGCCGAGGACCCCGAGGAGATCGCCATCTCCATCGCCGCCGAGATGATCCACCTGCGCCGCACCAAACTCGTCCCCCGCAAGCGCTAATCGCATCCCCACCAATAAGTTGCGGTGAAATACGGATTGTTTAAGCCTGTTAGGCCGCCCAACAGTCCCTATTTCACCGCAACTGCTTTTTGGGACCCATTTGTGCGGGGGAGTTGTGGAGTTGTGCAGGCAGACGAGGTTTTTCTGGAAATACGCTCCCGATGCGCGTATAGTACCGATTGTTTTGTCGGCTCCTGCTGCGTCGAGTCCAAACCGCGAAATGCCATGAGCGGCGCGGATGCAGCCAGGAGGCACGAGGACAACCCATCGTGGCCACGCCCCGTGCTTAAAACCCCAAGAAGGAGTGAACAATGGCAGAAGAGAAGTATGTGCCGCGTCTGAAGACCAAGTACAACAACGAGGTCAAGCAGCAGCTTCAGGACAAGTTCCAGTACGAGAACGTCATGATGATCCCCAAGTTTGAGAAGATCGTCGTGAACATGGGTGTCGGCGAGGCCGCTACCGATTCCAAGGCCATCGACGGTGCCGTGCGCGACCTGCGCGCCATCACCGGCCAGCAGCCGATGATCACCCGTGCCCGCAAGTCCATCGCTACCTTCCGCCTGCGCGCCGGTATGCCGATCGGCTGCAAGGTTACCCTGCGTGGCGACCGTATGTGGGAGTTCTTCGATCGTCTGACCTCCGTCGCGATCCCCCGTATCCGCGACTTCCGCGGCATCTCCGCCAAGAGCTTCGACGGCCGTGGTAACTTCTCCATGGGCGTCACCGAGCAGCTCATCTTCCCCGAGATCGACTTCGACTCCGTCGATCACCAGCGTGGTATGGACATCACTTTCGTGACCACCGCCAACACCGATGAGGAGGCCAAGGCCCTTCTGGACGCCTTCGGTTTCCCGTTCAAGAAATAGGTTCACCTGCCCTATAAGCGCCGTTCCCATAAGGGGGCGGCGTTTGGGGCGAACAATACTCTATGTGAGGAGGATATAAGTGGCTAAGACATCGATGATCGTCAAGTGCAATCGCAAGCAGAAGTTCTCTACTCGTGAGTACACGCGCTGCCAGCGCTGCGGCCGTCCGCACTCTGTGTACCGCAAGTTCGGCCTGTGCCGTGTCTGCTTCCGCGAGCTTGCACTCAAGGGCGAGCTTCCCGGCGTTAAGAAGGCCAGCTGGTAAGTCACTATCAGCGTTTCAAGCATCAGTTTGGAACAGGGAAAACGCGCTAAAAAGGCTTTGCCGTTAAGGGCGGCGAAGAACCAAGAGCACGTGTTCATCAAGAACGAAGGAGAATCTGTATGAACCTTACAGACCCGATCGCAGATATGCTTACGCGCATCCGTAACGCTAACTCTGTGAACAAGGCCACGGTCTCCATGCCGAGCAGCAAGAAGCTCGTCGAGATCGCTCGTGTTCTGCACGAGGAGGGCTACATCGAGGGCTACGATGTCGAGGACACCGTTCCCCAGAAGACTCTGCACATCACGCTTAAGTATGGTCCCAAGAAGGCTAAGGTCATCAACGGCATTCGCCGCATTTCCAAGCCGGGCCTGCGTAAGTACACCGGCGTTGCCGACATGCCCCGCGTCCGCGGTGGCCTTGGTACCGCCATTATTTCCACCAGCCATGGCGTCATGACCGACCGCGATGCTCGCAAGCACAACGTCGGCGGCGAGATCATCGCTTACGTCTGGTAATTCGCTCGGTAGGTAGAAGGAAAGGAGATCACCGTGTCTCGTATCGGTAATAAGCCTGTCCAGATTCCCGCCGGAGTCGAAGTGGCAGTCAACGGCAACAACGTTGTCGTCAAGGGCCCCAAGGGCCAGCTCGAGCTCGATGTCTTTGAGAAGCTCGCTATCAACGTCGAGGACAACGTCCTCACCGTTTCCCGTCCCGACGACGAGCGTGAGACCCGTGCCCGCCACGGCCTCACCCGCGCCCTCATCCACAACATGGTTGTTGGCGTTTCCGAGGGCTTCGAGAAGAAGCTCGAGCTCGCCGGCGTCGGTTACCGCGTGCAGCAGAAGGGCAAGAACCTCGAGTTCTCCCTGGGCTTCTCGCACCCCGTGATCGTCGAGGCTCCCGAGGGCATCACCTTCGAGGTTCCCGACAACACCCACGTGAACGTCAAGGGTATCAACAAGCAGCAGGTCGGTCAGATCGCCGCTGAGATCCGCGGCCATCGTCCTCCCGAGCCTTACAAGGGCAAGGGTATCCACTACGTTGGCGAGCACATCCGCCGCAAGCTGGGTAAGGCCGCCAAGTAGTCGTAACCGACTCACTCGCATAAGACCAGCACCCCGTCAGGTGCTGGCAAGATCAACCTTTTTAGGAGTTTACGTATGAACAAGCATAAGGCGAAGCTGGAAGGCCTCAAGCGTCGTCAGCGTCGTGTTCGCGGCAAGGTCTCGGGTACCTCCGAGCGTCCGCGTCTTCGCGTGACCCGTACTAACGCCAACATCTATGCCCAGATCATCGACGACAGCAAGGGCTCCAGCCTGACGCTCGTCTCTGCCTCGACCCTCGAGGCCGAGTTTAAGGGCACCCACACCTCGAACAAGGAGGCTGCGGAGAAGGTCGGTCAGCTCGTTGGCAAGCGCGCCATCGAGGCCGGCATCACCAAGGTCGCCTTCGATCGCGGTGGCCGTATCTACCATGGCCGCGTCAAGGCCCTCGCCGACGGTGCTCGTGCCGCCGGTCTCGAGTTCTAGGAGGTATGTAGCACATGGCTCGTAATCAGAAGCAGCAGCGCGAGGCCTCCGAGTTCGAGGAGCGCGTCGTTTACATCAACCGCGTGTCGAAGACCGTCAAGGGTGGTCGTCGCATGAGCCTCGTCGCTCTCGTCGTCGTTGGCGACGGCAAGGGCAACGTCGGCGTTGGCATGGGCAAGTCCGCTGAGGTGCCCATGGCCATCTCCAAGGCGTCTCTCGATGCCAAGAAGAACATGTTCCACGTGCCGGTGACCGATCAGGGCACCATCCCGCACGAGGTTCTCGGCCACTTTGGTGCCGGCCGCATCATCATCAAGCCCGCTGTCGAGGGTACCGGCGTTATCGCCGGCGGCGCTGTGCGTCCCCTCTTCGAGCTTGCTGGCATCAAGAACGTCCTGTCCAAGTCCCTCGGTACCGACAACGGCCTCAACATCATCAAGGCTGCCGTCGAGGGCCTCAAGGAGCTCTCCAGCCCTGAGGACGTCGCGGCTCGCCGTGGCCTGACGGTCTCCGAGATGTTCGTCGGTAAGGAGAACTAAGCATGGCTGACACCATCAAGATCAAGCAGGTCCGCAGCACCAACGGTTGCAAGCAGGACCAGGTCCGTACTGTCCGTGCCCTCGGTCTCCACAGGATCCGCGAGGTTCGCGAGATTGCTGACAACGAGTCCGTCCGCGGCATGATCTTCAAGGTCAAGCACCTTGTCGAGATTGTAGAGGAGTAGCAAATGCAGCTTCACGATCTTACTCCCGCGCCCGGTTCCACCAAGAACCGCAAGCGCGTCGGCCGTGGCAATTCTTCGGGTCACGGCACCACTTCTGGCCGCGGCCAGAAGGGCCAGGGTTCCCGCTCTGGCGGCACTAAGGGTGCCGGCTTCGAGGGTGGCCAGACTCCGCTGGCTATGCGCCTGCCCAAGCTTCCGGGCTTCCGTAACCCCCGTCGTATCGAGTACACCGCTGTTAACGTTGAGCGTCTCGAGCGCAAGTTCGAGGACGGCGCTGTGATCGACGGTGCCGCTCTTAAGGCCGCTCGCATCACCAAGAGCGAGTTCGAGCCCGTCAAGGTGCTCGGCAATGGTGAGCTCACCAAGAAGTTCACGGTCAAGGTCGACAAGGTCAGCGCTTCTGCGCAGGCCAAGATCGAGGCCGCCGGCGGAAAGGTCGAGCTGCCGTGCTAAATGGTCTTAAGAATGCTTTCCGCATCAAAGAATTGCGCGAAAAGATTCTTTTTACCATAGCTATGCTCGTCGTGTACCGCATTGGTGCGCACGTTCCTGTGCCCGGCATTCCCTTCCAGGGGATGCTGGGCCTTTTCTCGACCGATAACAATTCGGTCGCCGCAGGTGCTATGGCCCTCCTGAATCTTTTCTCTGGCGGCGCGTTGAGCTATGTGTCGGTGTTTTCGCTGGGCATCATGCCTTACATCACCAGCTCGATCATCCTCCAGATGCTCCAGGCCGTCGTGCCTTCCCTGCATGAGCTTGCCCGCGAGGGCGAGGTCGGTCAGACCAAGATTACGCAGTATTCGCGTTACCTCACCCTGGCTCTGGCAATCCTCAACTCCGTGGGTTACCTCTTCCTCTTTAAGAGCTTCGGCATCAGCTTCAATGGCGCCGGCGCTCCCGAGATCATCTTCGACCTCATGATCGTCGGTACGCTCACCGCGGGCGCCATGCTGATCATGTGGATTGGTGAGCTCATCACCCAGCGCGGTATCGGCAATGGCATGTCGCTGATCATCTTCGCGAACATCATGGCCGGTCTGCCGCAGGCTATCTTCTCCAGCACCGAGGGCAATGCCGGTGGCATCATCACCATGGTGATCATCTGCGCCATCATCCTGCTGGTTATCCCGCTGATTGTTTTCCTTGAGCGCGGCCAGCGCCGCATCCCGGTCTCCTACGCTAAGCGCGTCGTGGGCCGTCGCATGATGGGTGGCCAGACCACCTACCTGCCCATCAAGGTCAACACCGCGGGTGTCGTGCCGATCATCTTCGCTTCGGCGCTGCTGTATTTCCCGGCTCAGATTGCCGTGTTCTTCCCCGGTATCGGCTGGATTCAGGCAGTTGCCTCTGCGCTTTCGACCGGTTGGCTCAACTGGGTGCTTAACGTTGTCCTCATCGTGTTCTTCGCGTACTTCTACACCTCCATGGTGTTCAACCCCGATGACACGGCCGACAACCTTAAGAAGCAGGGCGGCTTTATTCCGGGCGTGCGTCCGGGTAGGGCTACCGCGGCCTACATCAAGAACGCGCTCAACAAGATCACGCTTCCCAGCGCTGTCTTTTTGGCGCTCATCGCCATCGTGCCTTCGATCATCTTCTCCTTCACGGGTAACCATCTGATCCAGGCTTTTGGCGGCACGTCCATCCTCATCATGGTCGGCGTCGTGCTCGACACGGTCGATAAGCTCGAAGGCCAGATCAAGATGTATGATTACGATGGATTCTTTAAATAGGCTAGAGGAGGATTGCTCATGAACCTCGTATTGCTCGGAGCTCCGGGTGCCGGTAAGGGCACCGTCGCACAGGAGCTCGTCGCCGAGTTTGGCGTCGCTCACATTTCCACGGGCGACCTGCTGCGTGCTGCCGTCAAGGGTGGCACCGAGCTTGGTATTCAGGCTAAGAAGTACATGGACGCTGGCGAGCTCGTTCCCGACCAGCTCGTGATCGACCTTGTCAAGGAGCGCCTTGCCGCCGATGACGCCCAGCAGGGCTTCATCCTCGACGGCTTCCCGCGCAACACCGCCCAGGCCGTGACGCTCGATTCCGAGCTCTCCGCCATGGGTCGCGAGATCGACTGTGCTCTTCTGGTCGATGTGGCCCCCGAGGTCATTATCGATCGTCTGTCTTCGCGTCGCACCTGCCGCGCCTGCGGTTACACCGGCACCGCTGCCGATGCCACCTGCCCCAAGTGCGGTGGCGAGATGTATCAGCGCGATGACGACAAGCCCGAGACCATCAAGAACCGTCTCGACGTCTACGAGAAGTCCACGAGCCCGCTCGTCGACTACTATCGTGGCCAGGGTCTGCTCAAGTCGGTCAACGGTGACCAGGCTCGCGAGACCGTGTACGGGGATGTCAAAGAGGCTCTCGGTCTATGATCAAGATCAAGTCTGCAACGCAAATCGAGCAGATGAAGAA
>URBM01000034.1 GCA_900545995.1 uncultured Collinsella sp.
TACACGAGCCTTATCGTCGGCAGCGTCAGATGTGTATAAGAGACAGATCCAAGACCCTGCGTCACCTGCTCAATCGCGACGACAACCCGCTTCCGGCATCGAGTATCTTCATCAACATTGCGCGCGCCGTCATCTGGATGATCGGCGGCAGCTTTATCCTCGACAACTGCTTTGGCATTAACGCAAACGCCCTCGTCGCCGCTCTTGGCGTCGGCGGCATCGCCATCTCGTTGGGCTTTCAGGACACGCTCTCAAACCTCATCGGCGGCATGCAGGTGACCTTTATGGGCATCATCAAGCCCGGCGACAATATCGAGGTCGGCGGCGTATCGGGCGTGGTCCAAGACATCACCTGGCGTCATACGACTATCGAGGATGCCTGCGGGCAGACCATCATTGTCCCCAACTCAAATATCTCCAAGAACACGCTCGTGCATTTGATGCCCTTTGGGCGCGTGGCCGTCCCTGTCGCGGTGAAAGACCCCTCCAAATGGGCGTCGCTCGATGCGCTAGCAGACGAGCTCGTCAGCGCCACCAAAACGGCCGTCTCGCCCATCTCGGGCTTTGACAAGGAGCCCTACGTGCTTTTTAGCGAGATTGGCGACTTTGGCATCAAAGGCAAGATTATCTTTATCGTCAGCGACGACAGCACCACTTTCACGGCGGCCGACGCCTGCATCCGCGCCATCGCCCCCATCATCGCCTAAACCGTCACACAGGGGACAGGCACCTTTGTGGTGGTTTTCATTCGTGGTACCATGGTTCATATAGTTGTTTAAACGACTAAGGGAGCAAAACTATGGAAGAGGCCTATCGTCAAGCACGCAAGCGCGGCGAGCAAGGACGTCGACACGCCATTAGTCAAAGCGAGCATCCGTACCTCACGGACCTCGATAGCTTGGTTGCCCAGCTCCCCTTAGGTCAGCGAGAGAGCGTCGGCCTGAGGGACATTCCACTCGAAATGGTCGTCGGTACGGTTACCAAGGGCCGTCAGTCTGCCTTTTCATGCAACTTCATGCCCCTGTTGCCGTTTAACACCGAGTTCGCCCGCAAGTGGTCCAACCTCTACGACATCCAGGTAACCGAGGGCTATCGCGACCCCATCATCGTCACCGAGTTTATGCATCGGTTTTACGTCCAAGAGGGCAACAAGCGCGTCAGTGTCCTCAAATTCCTGGACGCCCCGACGGTTTCGGCCAAGGTCACCCGTCTCTACCCCGGCACATGGGATTCCGTCGAAAGCCGCCTGTACGGCGAGTTCTGCGCGTTTTGGCGCGTCTGTCCCCTATACGAGATCGAGTTCTCGCGTGAGGGAAGCTACGAAACACTCGCCAAGATGCTCGGTCAGAACCTTATCGAAAAATGGCCGCAGAAAAAGGTCGACTACCTGCGCCACACCTTCCTGCTCTTTAAGCGCGCCTACCTTCGCGCAGGCGGCGACCACCTGGACATTACGCCCGCCGACGCCATGCTCGTCTACCTCAATGTGTACAACCAGGACCGCCTGCTGGATACGCCGACAGATATCGTCGTAAACCGCCTGTGCAAGATTTGGCGCGAGCTGGTCATTGCCGGCAAAAATGACGAGGACAAGGTCGATCTTGTCGAAACACCGAGCGTCGATGAGGAAGAGTCGCCCGCCAAGTCCACCTCCGGCGTGCTCAACTTCTTTATGGGCAAGACCGTCTATTCGGCGGCCAACCCCCTGCGCATCGCCTTTATCCATGAGTTCCCCTGTGCGACGTCGAGCTGGGACAGCCTGCACGACCAAGGGCGTCAGTATCTCGATGAGCACTTTGGCGGTATCGTGCGCACCGAGGCATTCGAGGACTGCCACGATCCGGACGTGTTCTACGCCGCCGTGGAAACGGCTGTCAAACATGGAGACAACGTCATCTTCTCGACCTCGCACCGCCTGATGGAATACACGCTCAGGGCAGCCGTTGAGTATCCCCAGGTGCGATTCCTCAACTGCTCTATCGGCCTTCCCCATCAAAGCGTCCGTTCGTACTTTGGCAAGATGTACGAAGCAAAGTTTCTGCTGGGCGCCCTTGCGGCCAGCATGGCGGACAACCATCGCATCGGTTACCACGCGTCGGTCTTCGCGTCGGGCGCACTCAGCGAGATCAACGCCTTTGCGATTGGGGCCTCGCTGCTCGACCCCCGTGCGCAAATTATCCTGACCTGGGGCGATGTGCCCGCCGGAGGCCTTGCCGAGACCATGTGCCGCGAAGGCGTGAGCGTCATGACCGGCGCCGACATGTCAAAGTCGCTTGAAGACCCCACGGCCTACGGACTTCACCGCCTGGTCGATGGCAAGGTTACCGGCATTGCCATGCCGGTATGGAACTGGGGCCGATACTACGAGCTTATCGTGCGAAGTCTACTGCATGGCACCTGGGATGAGACCAGTGACGCCAGCCAGGTTCGCGCCGTCAACTACTGGTACGGCATGAGCTCGGGCGTTATCGATATTCGCTACGCTCCGGGCCTGCCCTATCAGACGCGCAAGCTTGTTCAGCTCCTCCGCAATGGCATCGTCGAGGGCTCCATCAATCCATTTGGCGGCGAACTCCACAGCCAAGACGGCGTGGTGCAGATCGAGGGCTTTCCCCCACTGCCGAGCACGCAAATCGTCGAGATGGACTGGCTGGCCGACAACGTGGTGGGCACCATTCCGCAGCTCGACGATGAGCCGAAAGTCCCTGCCCTATGAAAATCCTTGCCATAGCCGATACCGAAGAACGATGCCTTTGGGAGTGCTTTCGCAAAGAACGCTTTGAGGGTGTCGACCTGATTTTGTCCGCCGGCGATCTGGACCCGGACTATCTTGAGTTTTTGGTCACGGTCATCAACAAACCGCTCATCTACGTGCGCGGCAATCACGATGACCGCTACGCACGTCATGCACCGGGCGGCTGCATCTGTGTCGAAGACTCCGTGTACGTGTATCGCGGCGTTCGCATTGCGGGGCTTGGCGGCTCTATGCGCTACCGAGATGGCACCAACATGTACACCGAGCGCGAGATGGCCAAGCGCGTGCGCAAGCTGTCACGCAAAGTGAAGATGGTCGGCGGCTGCGACATCCTGCTGACCCATGCGCCCGCCGCCGGCATGGGCGATCTGGACGATTTGCCACATCGGGGATTCGAATGCTTTAACACAGCGCTCGAATCCTGGAATCCCGACTACATGGTACACGGGCATGTGCATCAGAGCTACGGTCCCGATTTTCAGCGCGAGCGGCAACACGCGTGCGGGACGACGATTATCAACGCCTGCGGCTATACGCAGTTTGAGCTCGACGAAGCGCGCTACCCCATCCGTGGCTGGCAGGCAGCCTGGCTCAACTCGCAAACCATGCGCCGCGAGCTCAAGCGCCACGAGGCAATCGAATCCTCAACCGCCAGAACACCCTGGTAACCACTTTTAAGGCTTGACGCTGCGCCGGCCCCAAGCGCCCCATCTCGCCCCTCAAGCCGTCGCTCGCGTACCAAAGTACGCGTCGCTCCTCTTTCGGGGCGACCTGGGGCACTTGGAACCGGCTCGCTGCGATGCCATAACATTGACGCCAAAGTGCCAAAACCACCACAAAGGTGCCTGTCCCCTTTGTGGTGGTTTTGGCCCGAGATAGCAAGAAACCCGGTCCTGCACGAGGCAGAACCGGGTTTCTTTAGCAATGCTTGCTTTGCTCAGGCAGTAACTAAAAGTTACTCAGCCAGGAAGTCGCGCTGGACAGCGGGATCGACCTTGACGCCAGGGCCCATGGTGGAAGACACGGAGATGGACTTGACGTACTTGCCCTTAGCGGAAGAGGGCTTGACGCGCAGAATCTCGGTGTACAGGGCAGCGTAGTTCTCGACGAGCTGCTGCTCAGAGAAGGACTTCTTGCCCAGGGGCACGTGGCAGATGCCGTAGCGATCGGCGCGATACTCAACGCGGCCGGCCTTGAGCTCGGAGACCATCTTGGCGACGTCCATGGTCACGGTGCCGAGCTTGGGGTTCGGCATGAGGCCACGGGGACCAAGGATCTTACCGATGCGGCCAACCTTGGCCATCATGTTCGGCGTAGCGATAGCGGCGTCGAAGTTGATCTCGCCCTTCTGGATCTGGGCGACGAGCTCGTCGGAACCGATGATGTCGGCGCCGGCAGCCTCGGCCTCGCGAGCCTTCTCGCCCTCGGCGAAGACGGCAACACGAACGGTCTTGCCGGTGCCGTGGGGCAGAGAGATGGAACCTCGGATGTTCTGGTCAGCCTTACGAGTATCGATGCCCAGACGGAAGTGGGCCTCGACGGTCTCGTCGAACTTGGCGGTGTCGAGCTCCTTGATGAGCTTGGCAGCCTGAAGGGGGGTGTAGAGCGTGGCGCGGTCGATCTTCTCGGCAGCGGCGTTATAGCTCTTACCATGCTTAGCCATGTGCATTACCTCCTGTGGTTAAACGGGCTTATGCCCTCCCACATCGTATCGTGTGCCCTATTGCACACATATAACGGGCGCTCCGGTCGGAGCACCCGTCATTACCTAAAGAAATCGTTACTCAGCGATGGTGACGCCCATGGAACGGGCGGTACCGGCGATGATCTTCTTGGCGGCGTCAATGTCGTTGGCATTGAGGTCCGGCATCTTGATCTCGGCGATCTTGGTGAGCTGCTCCTGGGAGAGCTGACCAACCTTGTCGGCCTGGGGCTTAGCGGAACCAGACTTGAGGTTCAGCTCCTTCTTGATGAGGTGAGCCGCCGGCGGGGTCTTGGTGATGAAGGAGAAGGACTTATCCTCGTAGACAGAGATCTCAACGGGGATGATGTCGCCCTTCTTGTCCTGCGTCTCGGCGTTAAAGGCCTGGCAGAACTGCATGATGTTCACGCCAGCAGCGCCCAGGGCGGGGCCGACGGGAGGAGCGGGGTTAGCGGCACCAGCAGGAATCTGGAGCTTAATGACGTTGGCAACCTTCTTCTCAGCCATGGTCATTCCTTTCGAATCACGAGTGTGAAGTACTTGCTATATCGTAAGCACGCACGTGTTAGAAGCACTCCTGAGATGAGCAGTCACAGAAGAAGCACGCTCGCGCGAACGGACGAAAACTTAAGCGATGACAGCGACCTGGTTAAAGTCGAGCTCGACCGGCGTCTCGCGGCCAAAGATCATCAGCGTGACCTTAAGCTTGCCAGCCTCGGTGTTAACCTCGGAGACCTTGCCATCAAAGTCGGTAAGCGGACCATCGGTGACACGGACGGACGTGCCGACCTGAATATCAACCGAGGTGCGCTTGGGCGAATCGCCCTTACCGGGACGACGAGTCATCTTGTTGTACTCGTCGCGGGAAAGCGGAGCGGGCTTGCCGTTGCCGCCCAGGAAACCGGTGACGCCAGGCGTGTTACGAACACACGTCCAAGCATCGTCATCCATCTCCATGCGGACCAGGACATAACCCGGGAAGATCTTGGAATCCTTGGTCTCACGCTTGCCACCCTCTTTAATCTCGGTGACACGCTCCATAGGAATCTCGATATCAAAGATACGGTCCTGCATGCCCATAGTCTCGATGCGATGCTCGAGATCGGACTTAACGCGGTTCTCGTATCCAGAGTAAGTGTGAACGACGTACCAACGCTTAGACATGGTTTAGCCCCTCAATCCAGAGAACAGAGCAAGAGCCTCGCCAAAGCCAGCATCGAGCAGAGCGATGACGACGCCGACGACGATCAGAGAAGCGCAAACGACGACCGAGTAGTTCACGAGCTCCTTCTTATCGGGCCACGTGACACGCTTCATCTCGGACTTGACCGAAGCGAAATACTTCTTGGTGCGGGCGAAGAAACCAGGCTTCTCGTTCTTCTTGGACTTCGCAGCCTTCTCGTTCTTCTTGGCAACGGCCTTCTTGGCCTCAACCTTGGAGTTGGCGGCAGCGTTGTTGGCAGGCGCCTGCTGCTGAGCCTTCTTCTTGTTCTTCTTGTTGGCCATTTGGGTTACCTCCGCGCAATGCGCTTATACATGAGTAAACCGTAAGCCCCCAATTGGGAGCTTACGGAATAATGACTGGCACGCCAGGAAGGACTCGAACCCTCAACACTCGGTTTTGGAGACCGATGCTCTACCAATTGAACTACTGGCGTATGTGACTAGAGACTAGCGAGTCTCTTTGTGCAGCGTGTGGTGACGGCACCAGGGGCAATACTTCTTGATCTCCATACGATCAGGCATGGTCGACTTGTTCTTGGTGGTCGTATAGTTGCGGCGCTTACACTCAGTGCACGCAAGAGTAACTAGAGTACGCATGTATCCTGAACCTTTCATTTCCGCCCCGTACGGGCACGAGTTGATACTTTATCAGCTCTACGTAAGTGCTGTCAACGAAAACCTCGAATCAATTGGTTCTCGGTGAACCCATTCATATTTGGAACACATCAATGGAGCCAACGAGATCTAATCGACGGTACACCCAGGACCATTATCGATCCTCTCGACACCAGCAACGGCTCAATATCCATTGCAGAAAAGAACCCGGCACCCATATAAGTGCCGGGTTCTCTAAGTCAGCTATATCAAAGAGCTAATTTACTCAATGATCGTGGAGACGATGCCCGAACCGACGGTGTGGCCGCCCTCGCGGATAGCGAAGCGCAGGCCCTCCTCCATGGCGATCGGGTGGATGAGGTCGCCCTCGATGGTGATGTGGTCACCAGGCATAGCCATCTCGGTGCCCTCGGGGAGCTTGACCGTACCGGTAACGTCGGTGGTACGGAAGTAGAACTGAGGACGATAACCATCGAAGAACGGGGTGTGACGGCCGCCCTCCTCCTTGGTCAGAACGTAGATCTCGCCGGTGAACTTGGTGTGCGGGGTAACCGAACCGGGCTTGCAGAGAACCTGGCCGCGCTCGATGTCCTCGCGCTTGATGCCGCGGAGCAGCAGACCGACGTTGTCACCAGCCTCGCAGAAGTCCATGGACTTACGGAACATCTCGATACCGGTAACGACGGTGTTCTGGGTATCCTTGATGCCGACGATCTCGACGGGCTCGTTGAGCTTGAGCTCACCGCGCTCGACACGGCCGGTAGCAACGGTACCACGGCCAGAGATGGTCATAACGTCCTCAACGGCCATCAGGAAGGGGAGGTCGTTGTTACGAGCAGGCGTCGGGATGTACTCGTCGACGGCCTTCATGAGCTCGCGGATAGCGTCCATCCACTTGGCGTCGCCCTCGAGAGCGCCCAGAGCGGAACCACGGATGACGGGGATGTCGTCGCCGGGGAAATCGTACTCGGAGAGGAGCTCACGGGTCTCCATCTCGACGAGGTCGATGAGCTCGTCATCGTCGACCATGTCGCACTTGTTCAAGAAGACGACGATGTAGGGAACGCCGACCTGACGGGCGAGCAGGATGTGCTCGCGAGTCTGAGCCATGGGGCCGTCGGTAGCGGCGATGACCAGGATAGCGCCGTCCATCTGAGCAGCACCGGAGATCATGTTCTTGACGTAGTCAGCGTGGCCCGGGCAGTCAACGTGAGCGTAGTGACGGGCAGCGGTCTCGTACTCAACGTGGGAGACGGAAATCGTAATGCCGCGCTCGCGCTCCTCGGGAGCCTTGTCGATGTTCTCGAACGCAGTGAAGTCAGCCTTGCAGCCCTCGGTCTCGGAGAGAACCTTGGTGATGGCAGCGGTCAGCGTGGTCTTGCCGTGGTCGACGTGACCAATGGTGCCGATGTTAACATGCGGCTTAGTGCGCTCAAACTTCTCTTTGGCCATAAAGCCCTCCTCTTAACAGGTCGTCCCCGGACGGGACTTTGCCTTTATACCATAGTGGCCTCTCAACATACTATTGAGAAGCCACCGTGTTACCTATGGTAGCGGTGACTGGATTCGAACCAGTGACGCCACGGGTATGAACCGTGTGCTCTAACCAACTGAGCTACACCGCCGGATGGAGCCTGCAACCAGACTTGAACTGGTGACCTCTTCGTTACCAACGAAGTGCTCTACCGACTGAGCTATACAGGCACTTGACGGGTGGGAGCTATAGGATTCGAACCTATGTAGGCAGAGCCAACGGGTTTACAGCCCGTCCCCATTAACCACTCGGGCAAACTCCCAATCGTTCAAGTATCCGCAGGTCCTTTGGTCTTTTGGACCGCCGCCCCCGCGAACGAAGAAGATAATACGATGCCACCTTGGTGGCTGTCAACGAAAACCTCTAGATACACGGTGCCGGGCGTATCTATATAGCCGTGACCTGTGCGAATTGAAGGGAGCGCTCCCGCAAACTGCCTATTGACAACTTATAGGAGCGTCGGTTTTATTGAATTTGGATATGAAGGACAGTGGTTTTGGATACTGAGGTGACGTTTCCCAAGGTAACACTTTGCTGTAGTGGAGTACACCTTCAGTATCGAACTTCGATACCAGCTTATTTGCACCTATATATAGGTCGAGATCGGGGCTTCCACGCCACGATCGAGCGTGGATTATCTCCCACTTTTAGCGCGGCTCTAAGGCCAAAGTGGCAGATTATCCACGTTCATTCTCCAGGCGAGAGAACTGTAAAGCCGCAACTACTCGGGCCAGGCCAAAGTAGACCCATAAAGCGGCTCCCCCTTGGTGCAGGGGTAGCGACTCAAGTAACACGACGATAGCAAGTCGAAAAAATAAGTCATGGCGTATTTCGAATAAACGCCGAGTCGGTCAATTCCGTTTCCCGCATTACCAAGACGATATACACGGTCAAAAGACCTCGATTTGTCATCGTTGCTAAACGCAGTAATTAGAATCTTCCTGCCCGAACGGCAATCAAGATACTCACGCGCCTGTGACGCAAATAGCCCGGAGACCGATACGAGAATTATCAATGACTGCGAAGCGTCTCCCATGTTTTTCAATTCCGCGACGTTAGCCCCAGCAACTATGCGAACTATCTTGCCCGCATAAAACATTTCCTGCTGAAATCGTACGAGATTGGCGCTCACATTATTGGTGCACCAGATTTCAACGTTTTTATGGCCATCAATTTCGTCGACAAGATGCTTAATAGCGATATCGGACACGCCGCTTTCAACCTCAGCGAACATCTCGATCATGCGAACGTCGAGCTCTGCCCTGTACTCCTCGTAGCCAAATTCCTCCTCTCGATGGCTTAAGTCGCTTGGAAAGACTGACTGAGTAAATGATTCTTTCAAATCGCTAAGAGACTGGTAGCCCAATCGATTGCAGAAACGACGAACAGCGGAACGAGTCACGAATGCATCGCGGGTTATTGCGGCAACATTGATTTCGCTCGAACGCCTAATGTGAGCGATGAGATATCGAGCGATGGCGGCATCGTTTGACCCAAACTCGCTGTTGATGATGGAGCTAATGCGATTGAGCACATCGAAGTCATTGATATTCACGTGATCCCTCTTTCCGCTCTCCTCGAAATCATGGTTCATTTATTGAATCAAACAGCTTTGGTCGTTCTCCTATGATTCAAATCAGTTGACGTCATCTTAATCATAATTCCGCCACACGTATCCACCGTGTTTTGAGTGATGGAAAGGGGATTCATGGGCAACGTGAACAACATGCCGTTTCTCTGGGGTTCCGCCACGGCGTCTTATCAGTGCGAGGGTGCCTGGAACGAAGACGGCAAAGGCCTTGGTGAGTGGGATTTCTTTAGCCACACAAGCAATAAGAACATCAACCATGTTGACGGTGATGTATCTTGCGACTTCTACCATCGCTATGAAGAAGATATCCGCATGATGAAAGAAGGCGGACAAAACACCTATCGCTTCTCTCTTTCATGGAGTCGAATCATCCCCACGGGTATCGGCGAAGTGAATGAAGAGGGTATCGATTTTTATAATCGGGTCATTGATTGCTGCCTCGAAAATGGCATAGAGCCCAACGTTACGCTGTTCCATTACGATCTGCCATTCACGCTTGCTTGCAAAGGCGGATGGCTGAACAACGACATGGCAGAGTGGTTCTGCAAATACGCCAAGATTTGCTTTGAGCGCTTTGGAGACCGCGTCAAAATCTGGGCTACCGTTAACGAGCCGCATTTCTACAGCTACTGCGTAAACATGTTGGGCAACTATCCCCCCAATCGATCGCTCGATGTTCAGTCGTACATGCAGTTTCAGTACAACCTGATGCGCGCAAGCGCACTCGCAGTCCGAGCATATCGTCAAATGGGCTACGACGGCATCATCGGCGCCGTCCACGATGGCGGCGTTGTCGAACTCGACCCGGCAACCGAGCACCCCGATGACGTATTTCGATACGCAGACTTTTTCGCCAATCGCATGATTCTGGCACCAGCACTTCAGGGTCAACTGCCGCCAGAAATGGACGAAATCCTTGAAAAACTTGGCGTCTCGCTCTATCGATCCCCAAATGACGTAGAAGAATTCAGAGACGGTAAAGTCGATTTTATTGGACTCAACGTGTATTGCCGAGAGTATGTAACCGACTGGCACGGTGGAGAGCTTGCCGTTTCGGCGAACAATAAGGGCGGTTCGAGCAAAAAGGTCGAAGGAAAATGCATTGCACCCTTGTTTGAAAGCGCCCGCGACAGCAATGTTCCCCGCAATAAATGGGGCCGCGAAATACTCCCAAGTTGCATGTATTCAACCATCATGGATGTCCATGAGCGCTATGACGCGCCCCGCATCTTTATTACGGAAAACGGACATGGCGCCTATGAGCAACCAGACGCAGACGGAATGATCCACGATGATGACCGCATCGAGCTTCTGGGCCAGTTCATCGAGCACATGATGAGGGCTAAGCGCGACGGCGCACGCGTTGAGGGCTACTACCTTTGGTCGACGATGGATCTGTATAGCTGGATCAACGGCTACGAAAAACGATACGGACTTGTCCATATCGACTTCGAGAACAATCTGGAGCGCACCCCCAAAAAGAGCTGGTATTGGTACCGAGACCTTATCTCGAAGTATCAGGAGCAGGAAGGTTAGGAGAAAGAGATGAAATATCAGGCAATGTCCGAAACAGTCCTAAAGGCTGTTGGCGGCAAAGAGAACATTACATCGGTAACTCATTGTGCGACGCGCCTTCGCATCGACGCACGAGACACCTCGATCATCGATCTCCAGCTCGCCAAATCGGCCGACCAGGCGCTCGGGGCAGTAGTCAGCGGTGGCCAGCTTCAGGTGATCATCGGCCCCAACGTCACCGAGGCTTACAACGACTTCCTCGACTTCGCGGGAATCGAAGTCGGCGGAGGCGCGGTTGCCGACGATGCCCAAACCGCCAAGGATCTTGCAGAGGGTATCAAAAGCGGCAACACTGCCATGAGCCTAGTTGAGAAATTCGGAAATGTCTCCGCACAGGTATTCATGCCCATCGTCCCGGCGCTCATCGTTGGCGGACTCATTCTTTCGATCAAGAATCTCCTGGTCAATTATTGTGGATTGAGCACCGATAGCGGAACCGCCCAGGTTCTGCTGGCGATCTTCAGCGCCTCATTTAGCTTCCTGCCCGTTTACCTCGGCTATCAGCTCGCCGCCGTCATGAAGATGCAGCCTATCATGGGCGCACTGCTGGGCGCAATCATGATTAGCTCGTCTATTAGCGGTGCTGAGGGTCTCGACTTTCTTGGCATCCCCATCCCGACGAATGACTACTCGAGCACGGTGGTGCCAATCGTACTGGGCGTTGTGTTCATGTACTTTGTTGATCGCGGTCTTCAGAAAATCATCCCCGACATTACCAAACTGTTCTTGAAGCCGCTGCTCACCATGTTCATCGTCGTGCCTGTTGAGCTGATTATCCTCGGCCCCGCCGGCAGCATGATGGGCTACGCGCTGAGTGATGCCGCCACGTGGCTCATGGATAACGTGGCATTTATCGCTACTCCAATCCTTGCAGCCCTTAACCCCTATTTTGTCATGCTCGGTCTTGATAAGGCCTACATCGCGATCGAAGTTACGAGCTTGGCGCAGCTCGGCTGGGCGCCCATCATCTTTGGCTTCATCTCAAACCTCTGCATTGGCGGCACGAGTCTCGCCTTGGCAACTGCAATGAAAGGCAACAAGGAGAAGAGAGGTATGGTCACCACGGTTGCCGTCACCGCACTTTGCGGCGTAACTGAGCCCGCATTTTACGGCTGCCTCATCGAGCGTCCCCGCCTGCTTGTCGGCACGGCAATCGGCGCCCTCTGCGCGGGACTCCCTGCAGGTATCTTCGTCCTGAAGGAATATGTTGCGGGAGCATGCCCCGGTCTTCTTTCTGCGCTGATCTTTATCGCTCCCGATGGATCCATGGGCAACTTCGTACTGGCGTGCGTTGTCGCCGTCATCGCCATCGTCGTCTCGTTCATCGCTGCACGCGTGATTATCAAGAAGAATCCCAACTATATTGAGTAAATGCCCGCTGTTTGCATTGGGGACATCCTCGGCAGACCGTTAGCAAGAACCCAAGAAGTCCCTTAGGGGCTCGATTAATCCATTCGGATTCCTGAGGCACAAACGACCTCGATTCCACAATGAAATCGGGGTCGTTGTTTCTGAAGCCTTCGATAGACAATCGGTGTTTACCTTAGCTCCCTATCCAAGTTAATTATCCACGCTCGTTCTCCGGCCGGCAGATTTTCTTCTCTCGCGTGTCCAGAAATCCACGCTCGAGCAGGACGTCCAGGTCCGCGCCCGCCCTTGTCTCGATCTGTAACAGCAAGAGGCCTATTCCGCTTCTACATGTTACAGATCAAGATATTCCTAAAACACCCTAAGTTTCATCTCAATCTGTAACAGTTAGATGCCAAATATCGGTCTTGGTGTTACAGATTTAGACAAACTGGAGGACGAGACAAACCAAAAACGGGATGGGCGCTAACCCGATGGCGCACCACCTAAATAGAAACGGGCCCTGTCCCATATAGAGACAGAGCCCGAAACTCTCATGGAGCCAGTGACAGGAATCGAACCTGCAACCCACTGATTACAAATCAGTTGCGCTACCGTTGCGCCACACTGGCACACTTGGCGCTTTCGCGCGAAGCCAGATAAGAATAAAGGAATTGCGGACGAGGCGCAACAGGCCCTTCGACCGACCACATCTCAAAACCCTTCGTCAGAACGAATAGTTTTAATTACAATGGAATAAATAAAACTATTCGTTCTGGCGAAGGGTTTCGCGATGTTGACCACGAAGGAAGCTGCAGAGCTACTCGACATCACCCCGCGCAGGGTGCAAGAGCTCATAAAAAACGGAGCGCTTGAGGCACGCAAGGCTTCTGGTGTATGGCTCATCGACAAAGACAGCGTCAACGCACGACTCCGCTCCGTGACCAAAACGGGGGGACGCCCCCGTCGAGGCCATGGAAAAAGCGAGATTACATTTACCCTCATGAACCGCACGCACGAAGTCGCCCAGCTGGTCTACAGCACATCGCGAAAAGACTTTACCCACATCGGTGCCGACATCGATTACATCCACGCCCCTATTGGAGTACTTGGCCCCAATAGTCCCGTGTCGCTCGACTCTTTCCGCATTTGGTGGCGAGGCCGCGGTATCCCGCTCGCACGCATTGGACTAGCCTCCCTGCTTGCAGAAGCCGCAGTCGATGTTCCCGATGAACTCATCCAGCGAAATCTCGGCCTCTCCCTATCCGACCAGTATTGGATTAGACCCCAAGATTCCGGTCTCGCGTGGGAGGATATTAACTTCTTCAGTAATGCTTTTGACGACGTCTCTCTGTCCATCGCACCCTTCGCCCCAGAGGGCAAAGCAGCCGCCGCAAAGCCCGATAACACCTCGGACGGCAATCTTCAGAAGTATTGGACATGCGAGGGTGGCCGTCGAATCCTCCACAAGGCAGGTGCGCATCTAAACCAGGAACCCTATAACGAGATGGTGGCGACCGCACTTCACCGTCGCATCCTAAACGCTTGCGATTATGTACCCTATTCGCTCGAAGGCGCGGGTACTTCTGCCTTGAGCACATGCAATGTCTTCTTAACTGACGAAGAAGAATATGTCCCTGCGTTCTATGTAAACCAGCATGCAAATGTAGACGAGCGACTAACCGATTACGAACGGTATGTAGCAAACTGCGAGGAGCTTGGAGCGACAGATATAAAAGGCGCCCTTGACCGCATGATTGTATGCGATGACATCATTGCCAACTATGATCGCCATTGGCGTAACTTTGGCCTTGTGCGAAACGTCAACACGCTAGCCTGCAGACCTGCCCCCATCTTCGATTCGGGATCATCGCTCTGGTGCAACGTTTCTCTAGAGGAGCTTAAGGCAGGAGAGCACAGTTTTACCAGCGCGCAGTTTCATTCAAGCCCCGCGAAACAAATGCTGCTTGTTGAGAATATGAGCTGGTTTGACGACGACAAACTCGAGGGCTTTGTCGACGAGGCGATCGAGATTCTGTCTAAAAACGATGCCCTAGCAGCGAGACTGCCTTATCTAAAAGAGGCGCTAACGTGGCGCCTCGAAAGAATGATCGACATCGCTGAATGGAGTTAGCGAGGCAGCATTGCCCCGCCAACTTCCCTACCTCCCGCGAAGGGCCTTGAGCTTGGCCAGGGCATCGGGGCTCAGGCGGCTGCCCAGGGTCATCTTGATCTGCGGGGCTTCCTCG
>URBM01000035.1 GCA_900545995.1 uncultured Collinsella sp.
CCGCACATGTGCGGATGAATGTGGGAAGTGTTCGGATGAAGTTGATAATCAAGGCCGGATCGGCGGGGCAATTCGGGATACAATATCACTAGAAAACGACGCACCCCGCGTAAATGTTTGGGAGCGCGGGCGGCCTAGTTTTCAGCTTTAGTTAAATGCCCGGGATCCGACCCCCGGGCATTCTTATTTGCGCTTGTTGCGGCGCAAATGCCTTCTACCGTCCGCACCGCGCGTGCGCCTACGGACCTTAAACTGAACCTCATACGAGTCAAGAAACGCGATGACGAACGTACCCGCATCGGACGGTGGAGACTGGCTGCGTTATCCCAAAAAGAACGGGGCAGACTCCAGTGCGGAGTCTGCCCCGAAAAGAGAATGGCAAAGCAAGAACGTGGATGGACGAGAAAAGTGTCCGCAAGTCTCATGGCCAACACATCCCACCTGCCAAAGGGATGGGAGAGCGGGCGTTACTCCTTCTCGGACTCCTCAGCCTGCTTACGACTGCGGATGAGGTGAGCCACGCCGATGCACAGCACCGCGCCACCAGCGATCCAAGTGAAGGTCACGCCATTAAGGCCGGTCAGCGGGAGGTTGGAGCCCTTCTTGTTCTTGACGGTAAGGGTGACGGTGCCGCCGTCGACTGACGGGGTAACCATGGTAGCGGAGTCAGGTTTCTGCACAGTAACCTTCAGCGTATTTACAGCTGTTTTTTCGTCGAGCGCCACACCCTCGTCTTTATTAAGCCCCTCAGGCTTGATAGTGAAGGTAAAGTCGTCCAGCGTATTGTAGCCAGGGTTGCTGCCCTCGACCTCGTGCACCGTGTAGGTACCAGCATCGAGACCCTTGACATTAATCTTGCCGCCATTCGCCGTTTTGAACTTATAGGCCTCATTGACAAGAGTGCCTTCGCTGCCGACATACATATCCTTGGAGCCAACATCGTCAGGTTCGGTTGCTTGGATGGTGAACTCTACATTGTCAATCTTAGTAGTATCAGAATCAGCATCCTGCTTGATAAGCTTAAGCGCGTAGGTGTAGTCGCGGACGGTATCGGGCACAGACTCACCCGTTCCTTCGCCCATGGGATTGTTGGAATAAATGAGTTTTACGGCGTTGTCGTTACCTGTGCCGCCGACAGTAACGTTCGTAGCCTTCGTGGGATCAAGCATAGCGGTGTAAGTGACAACGACATTGGAGCTACCGTCGAGCGCCGCGTTAGCCTGTTCCGCAGCGGTCTTGAGGTCGGCAAACTTTACAGTCAACGTGTTAGTTGCATCAATCGAAACATCGTAACCGGTCTTGGCGCCAGGAGTCGTGTTGGGTGAAAGGATCGTATCACCGATTTTAACGATGACGCTGCTAGCATCTGCCGTCAGACCGTCAGAAAGCTTATCGCTGAACTCATAATGGTAAGTATCGAACGTTGCGATATTGCTGGCAACGGTGCCAGTCAGCTTATATTCAACTTTCTGGCCCATCTGCGAGTCGGCCTTGTCGGCCCAATTGCTGCCGTCGTCGTTTTTGACTTTCTTCACAACTGTGGGAATGCTGGTCTTCTCGGTAACGGTCACGAGAGCGTCGCCGACAACAGCGAAGATCGGCGAAGTACCAGTATTCTTCTTCACTTCCTGATCGGTGCTCAAGGTGCTCTCGTCAGTCACAAAGAGATAATAGCCTTGCAGGGCATTTCCGTTCCCGTCCTGGGGCTTAAAGACATCGTCGGTGGTAAAGGAAGAACCCGTCTGGTCTACGCTCTTCACGACCTCCTTTGCCAACCCGTTGAACAGATTGTCGTTTTCAATGGGGGTCGTCTCGCCGGTGCCATCTGCATGATCGGTCAGATACTTAGCAGCAGCTTGTGCTGAGGAGCTAAGGGTGATACCAGAGTTGGGTACCTTTGAAAGATAGTTCAGAACCGCATCCTTCGCCTTAGGGCTCGCCCAATCGATGTTCGAAACGACCTTGCTCGACCCGTCGGTTCCATCCACAACATCGGCCTTGAAAATCTGGTAGGCCTTGTACGTCACATCGCCATTCTCATTGTTCTTGTTGATCTTGATGCTATTGGTCGTAGTAGCCACATCATCAGCAAACGCCATCGTGACCGGGGCCATGACGCCGCCGAAGCTCAACGCTGCTGTGAGGCCGGCGGTTACTGCCAGGCGGGCGATGTTCTTGCTCATACTCATCTTCTTTTCCTCTGCTTTCTGCTTGAAATCCATTTGATCTAAAACCATCTGTCTGTGTCTAAGCATCTGCTTGGTTATGTCTCGCCCCGCTCTCTGTGGGGCCATTGGCTACTCTGTATGGCTGCCACCTCCCCGCTTGATCAGGAGCGCGACCACGAGGAGTGCAGCTCCGGCGACCGCTGCGGCGGCCGCGGCGTACATTGCCATATCGCCAGTCGAGGGCATAAAGCCTCCGGTGGTAATGCTAGGGGGTGTGCCGGTGGGCGTGTTGATGAGCGACGCCTCCAGGCTGCCCGTCGACCCGTCCGCGCTGTCGGCGCGCAGGGGCGACTCGGCCGTGATGGTGAGCTTGGGCTTGGCGGCGGCCACCTGGTCGACGTCCAGGCCCTCGGCCTTGACCGTCACGGAGCGCGTGCCCTCAAAGGCGGTGTAGCCCTTGGGCGCCTTGAGCTCGCGGACCTCCAGATTGCCCGAGTCCACGCCCGAGACGGTCACGCGGCCGTCCTCGCCCGTGGTGACGGTGGCCTTGCCCTCTGCATCCCACGTGCCGTCGGCCGCCAGCGTGCGACCGCGGTCGTCGGCGATGCTCAGAACCGCCCCGGCAAGCGGCTTGTCGCCGTCGCTGCCGCGCTTGGTGAGCGCGAGATCCCAGGTGTAGGCGCACGCGTCGTCGCTCGGCGTGCGGGTAAAGCCGGCGTCGCCGGACTGGTCGGCAAAGGGAGAACGCGGGTAGCGCAGGTAGACCTCGTTGGGGTTGCCCTTCGCGATGCCGTGGTTGCATGCGCTGTTGAGCGGCGCATTGTACACGGCGACCACGCGGGCGCCCGCGGTAAAGGCGTCGGTCCCGCCGAGCGCGGCGATCAGGTCGCCGGTGCGCACGGTGAAGGTTCCGTCCGCCGCTACCTTGGTGGCGCACTGGGCCGTGATGTCGGTCCAGCCCTTCGCGGGCTCGGTGCCGGCGCGGCCGTCCTTGCCGGCCGGGACGGCGTCGAAGCCGCCGTCCGCGCCCGCCGCCACGTACACGCGCATGCTCGCGGCGACCTTGGAGGGGTCGAGCCCCGCGCCCATGGTGTCGACGAACCACACCGTATAGGTGTCGTAGGCGGAAAGCCCCGCCGGGACCGTGGCAGAGAGGCGCCAGTACAGGTCGTCGGCGACCGTGGCGTCGGCGGCCTTCTGCCATGCGGCCGTGCTGTCCTCCAGCACGTGCTTGGCGACCTTGGGCGTCGCGGCCTTGGGCTTGACGGTGACGGCGCTGCCGCCGACCAGGGCCATGACCGGCGCGGTGCCGACCTCGTTCTGGGCGATGGCGTCGTCGTCGGCGACGATGAGCCAGTAGCCGCAGGGCAGCTCGGCCGCCGTGCCCGCGTTAAGGGGCACGGGCTCGACGCCAGAGCTCTGGAGGGAACGAGCGAGCTGTGCGCTCAGCGCGCTCGTAAGGTGGAAATCGGCGTTGAGCCACTCGGCAGCTTCCTGTGCGGTGGTCTGGGAATTGGGCATGCCGGCGCTGTGCAGCACGGGCAGGACGGCGTCGCGCGCGGCGTCGCTTGCCCAAGCGATCTGGGAGTAGACCTTGGCGTCGTTGTCGCCGTCGGAGACATCGGCGCTAAAGATCTGATAGGCGTCGTAGCTGCTCGCCACGGTGCCGCTCACCGTGATGGAACCGGTCGAGGTCGGCGCGGCCTGCGCGGAAGCGGGGAACACAACCGCGCAGGTGCCGATCAGGAGGGCAAGCAGCGCAAACAAGATCGGGAAGGAGCAAACTTTCTTATTCACGACGCTCGCCTCCCTTCGCATTCGCCTTGCGACGAATGTGCATCCAGGCCGCAGCAGCGCAAAGCACCGCCGCGCCGGCAAGGTACGTCAGAGTGACGCCCGACATACCAGAAAGGGGCAAAGAGGTTGAGTAGGTGTTGGTGAAGGTGGGGTTATCGGTCGATTTCTCGCTCTCATTACCGTTGGCGTCGACCTCGTAGTAGGCCGGCGTGCAGGTCAGATGTCCGTTGCCGTCATCCTTTGCCGTCACCACGACCTTGAAAGTCTTGGTGTCGTTGGCGTAGCCCTCGTGCTTGGTGCCATCGTCCTTGCGGGCGGGGCATTCACGGATGTAGTAGGTGAACTGCGCCTGCCGATTTTTATCGAGATTCTTAAGGCCTAGTGGGCCGATTTGTACCGGATTGAACTTTACTGTCTGAGGGTTTTCTGACCCAGAAGTATATGTATATATGGGCTGAAAAGTTTTCTCCGTGTTGTCGGTATTCTCAGCATACAACTTGAACTTGAACTTCTTCATCTCGCCGCCATCGACCTTCTTGGTCACCTGAGGCGTCCAGGTGCCTGAGGTCTTGTAGGGAGCAAGTTCGTTCATAAATGCAGGATTGGAGCCGTTGCCGATTTTTACGGTCGAGACGGCACTGTCAGCCGTATCCGTGCTCCAGCTATAGAAGCCATCATAATCAGTGAATTCGGTACCGTTTTTCTTTTTGACGGATACTTTGGATGTGTTCGCATCAACCACATAGCGATTAATGTTGATCCCCAAAAGGCTAGTTGTAACCGGATTAGCGCTGACGCTCACATGAATTTTATAGATGGTCTTATCGAATGTGGTGCCCTCCTCATTGATGGGGACCTCAACCAGGTAAAGGTCGTAATTACCCGACTGATAGTTCGCGGCAGTATCAATGACAATCTCACCGTCTTCATTAACGGTAACCGCAGACGTCGCCTCGCATCCGTTTGCGTTGAGTGTGCCGTCCTCATTCCAGTATGGTTCATTGGATGAATTGGCAGGTGCGCCCAGGAGCTCAAACTGATAGGAATGATTCTTGAGATCTTGTTTAGCGCCATCCTTTATAAGGAACTTGTTGGCCTTGACTTTAATTGCAGGGTACACGTCCAAGGCAGCGGCGTCGCCAACGACAAGATCGCCGTTGGTCATAATGCCGCCACCGTGGGTGTAGGAGTAGTTACCACTGATGATGGTCGTAGCCGCTGTCTTCGCCTTTCCCATGGCCTCATCAGTCGGATGGGCCTCAAGACCGAACATGTACTTGGCCTCGGCACCGCCATTTGGGTCGATGGTAATCGGATTTCCATCGCAAGTGCCCTGCCAACCAGCCGATCCGCCGCCGAGCATCTTGCCAAGAACGACAGCGATCGTCTTATCCGCGCCATCTTTATTACGTACCAGGAAGAAATCCTTATGGCCGGCGCTTTTGAAGTCAGGCGTGATGTAATCAGGATCCTGGTCTTGCTTTTTGCCATCGCCACCAGCGGAATAATGGGGTGTATCCAATGTAGCGCCATCTTGGTCAACGTTATCAGTATTGCCATAGATAGCAGCACCATTGGAGTGTGAAACGATCGTCTCGCCCGTAGGACATGCGCCAATTCCGCCGCTCCAGCCACCGGCCTTATTGTCAGTGATGAGCGATTTGAGAATGGTGAGTCTACCGTTCTTCTGAATGAAGATACCGCCGCCGCCCCAGTCGCCTTTGCGACCTTCGCCAGAGTTAGAGCCCGTCATGGTCTTGTTGTTGGTGATATATATCTTGCCGTCAGCGTCAGCGTCAATTGTCGCGTGCGTATCAGTGCTGATACGCAGACCGCCGCCTTCGGCGTTCTCCGCCACGTTGCCCGCGATTGTACCGCCCGTCATTTTGAACGTAATCTTCTGGTTCCAAAAGCCAGCGTAGATTCCGCCGCCAGCCTCATGGGAGTAATTGGCCGTAACGGAGCCGCCCGTCATAGTTAGCGTTCCATTGGTGGTAGACGCAATGCCGCCGCCGCCGAGCAGGCCGTTGTTATAAACGTTACTGTCAGCAACGCGAGCGTTAGCTCGGTTGTTAGTTATAGTGGCAGATCCACTGATGGTAACGTTTGCGCCCTTGGTGTAAACACCGCCGCCGTAACCGCCATCATTGGTGTTATCTCCATTGTTGATAGTGTTTGCATACGTAGCGTTGCCCGAGATGACACCACCGGAGAGATTCAGCGTGGCATTCTCAGCATAAATGCCGCCACCAGAAGCGGCCTTGTTCGCGGCAATCACGCCGTTGGTCATGTTGACTGTGACTTTCGCGCCTACTACGCACAGGCCGCCGCCCCAGCCTCCGCGCTGCTGATTAAGATTCGCGCCAGTGATATAGCCGCCGCTGATATTCACTTGGGTATCGTTATTCTTGCCTTCGGCAAAAATAATATGGCCATTGTTAGCCAAGTTATTCGGCGTTGTGATCATACCGCCGGTGAGGTTAAGCGTACCGCCATCCTGAACGGAAATGACCTGTTGAACCGATCCGCTTTCGGACGCACCGATAATTGCACCGAAGCCGCTGACGACATGCTTAGTTGTGGTTTCAGTGGTGCCAAGGCGGTCCTCATTAGGCACACTTGATGTCACATAGTAGGTAAGAGTAGCTTTGTTGCTGGCATCCCATGCCATGATTGCGGGCTGGCCGGGATGATCACCATCAACAAGAGAAGTCGTATCGATTGGTGTTGCAGAGTCCTCAATGGTAAGTGCGCCACTCTTAACCGTAATGAACGTGTCGTTGCTGCCGGTGCGGTAATTAAGCTTGTGCCCCGCAAGGTCGATCGTGGTGTTTTGGCTGATGGTGATTGATGTACTCGAACTAATATCAGCCGCAAGACGCAGCTTTTCGGGCTTCTTCTCCATGGCAAGATAGGTAGTCCAATCATCGTCACTCTCCAGCAGCGTGTAACCGTCCGTATCTTGTTGAAGTCCGTGAGCCTCACCTTCATTTGCAATAGTAGCGACCTTATAGACGGGCTCTCCATCATCCGCAGGTTGCGCAGCACCCTCGGCTTCCGCGTCATCAGACAACGGATCTGCCTCGGAAGCATCGTCGCCAGTCTCGCCGCCCTCGACCTCGTCACTATTCTGGTTTTCGGTATCCCCGTTGTTGGTGTTATCTACACCAGTAGACTCACTTGAGAACCCCCCCATCACAGTTTTCTCGGTAGAATCTGCCTGGGCATCGTTGGCAATGGCCTGCGAGATCGGAGGCATGACGAGTGACAGTACCAGGCTCAACACGGAGGCTCCGCACAAAACGCCTGCCAGTACACGGCGCGTCGCTTTATTACTCTGCTTAGATTTGTCCGAATTCGCTTTCATCGATGTCTCCTCCCCAAGAGACCGCGATCTTGCTCTTTCACCATCAAACGTATCTGCGCAATCTGTAATTGCGCTCGTTTAGTGTACATATTGTAACGATTGTTTAGACATCTGAGCAACAAAACCAACATTTTTGTAGCGGGTTCTCAATTCTCTTGACATTTGCTCAGATTTACCTTCGTTTATTCGCTATCTATTATTTGTTTCTACTGGTAATTTAACTGCACATCATTTTTTAATGGCATTAGATTTATTTGCACAAATTTTTGCTCAAGAGCAAACATACCGCTCACGGTCGAAAATCGGCCGTGAGCGGTATGTCATCAATCGGAAGGAATATCCTACCAAATTGATGAGAATATCTTTAACCCATCGGCGGTTAGAAGCGTAATGCTCAGACAACCATATTTGAATTTACGCGCAGATTTTAGGCATCAATTCGCCTAAATCGCCTGAGACCACCACAAAGGTGCCTGCCTCCCTGTGGTGGTTCTCCCCCTGCGCTACAGCAGATGCTCCTCGATAAAGATCGCGATACCGTCTTCGTCGTTGCTCGCGGTTACAAAGTCCGCCGCGGCACGGGTGGCGTCGCTGCCGTTTGCCATGGCCACGCCCACGCCGGCGTCGGCCACCATGCCGGCGTCGTTGTCCGCATCGCCGAACACGCAAATGTTCTGGAGCCCCATGTCATTGAGTTCCGCGACGCGCCGCAGGCCGCGCGTCTTGGACACGCGCGGATCCATGAACTCGTAGAGCCGCTGCGTGGTTTGCAGAGCCGCCGCCTTGACAGTGTTATCGGCAAACGTCGACGCCCGCTCAATCACCCGCGGCATTACCTCGGGCGCCATGGTAAACATCACCTTGGGCTGCGGCTCGCGCAAAAACTCGGCAAAATCGACCACCTGGTAGGGCACGCCGTCGACGCGCGACAGGTGCTCGACGCACGCGTTGCTCTCGGGCACGTAGAACACGCCGTCTCGGGGGCAGACGGGCGTTGCCGGAAGGTCCGCCATGTGCTTGCAGATGCGCGCGATGGTCTCGCCCGGCAGCGGATAGCTCAGCTCGTTGATGTCGTGCGCGCGGTCGATGACCTCGGCGCCACCGCAGCCCACGAGCACGTCCACCAGGCCTTCGATGCCCCAGAGCTCGTACATGGCCTCGGTCGCGTGGGCGTCGCGCCCGGTGCACAGGCCAAAGAGCACGCCGCGCTCGCGCAGGGCACGAATCGCCGCCACGGTGCGCGGGGACACCGTGTGCTCGCTTGTAAGCAGCGTGCCGTCGATATCGCAGAACACGGCTTTGATGTGGCTGAATGTGGCGTCCATGGGGCCCTTTCTGGGTAGTGTGGCGGCGTTGGCTGTAGTCGTAAGTGGCGTACATGGTATACCAAGGCGCGGGTCGTTGGGGCCCGACCGCCACAAAGGTGCCTGGCCCCTTTGTGGCGGCTTGTGGTGCTCGGGTCTCAGCACAATCCATCACAACATTCGACGTTTTTCGGCAAAATCGCGATTTTCATCGAATGTTGTGACGGTTTCTTACCGTTTTGCAGCACGATCAAAATACTTGCGTCCAAACAGCAGCAGCGCCGCTGGGACCGCCGTCACGACCATGCCCGCACCAACGAGTGTCTGCTGCACGCCGAATGTTGCTGCCAGCCACGGGGCAATCGCCAGCGGGGCCACGCCGGCGAACATGTTGCCAAAGCCCATGACCGAGTTGACGCGGCCGAGCTGCTCGAGCGGTGCCGTCGTTTGCACGATGGTGTTGTGGAGCGGGTTGACGACGCCCCAGGCCACGCCCAGGGCGATCTGGCCGACAAGGGCTACGCCCACGTACGGCGTTCCCACGTAGAGCAGGCTTCCCAGGCCTACGGACATGAGTGCCACGAGCAGCGTTTTGAGGCTGACGAAGCGCGACGGCAAGCGGAGCACGAGTACAGCGCCCAGCACTGCACCCACACCGCAGGCCGACGAGAGCCAGCCCATCCATTCGACACCGACGTGCAGGACATCGCGATAGAAGAACGACTCCAGCGGATCGAAGGCGCCGTAGCCAAAGTTCGAGAGGAAGATGATGAAGAACAGCAGGGCGAGGACGCTGTTGGTAAAAACCGTCTTGATGCTGGTCGCGAAGGTTGCACGGGTGGATTTACTGAAGTCGGAGCTTTGACTGGCAGTACTTGCCGTTGTGCTGCTATCCGCGGGAGTACTTTCGCGCGCGGCGACGCGACCTGCTTGCGGCCTAAAGCCCCAACCAGCGACGAGCGCCAGCACTGTAAAGAGCATCATGAGCACGAACACCGCGCGCGACGACGCAGCCGCCGCGACAAAGCCGCCCAGCGTGGGGCCAACGATGATACTCACGTTTGAGAGCATGGCGATGGCGGAGTTGATGTCTTTGAGCTCAACGGGGTCGTCGGTGAGATACGCCGGATAGGACGTGGCGATGGGCTGGGCGAATCCCATCACAAAGCCCAGGAGCACCGCGCCGGCAAGGACTGTTCCGGTCGCGCTGCCAAAAACGAGGATCGCCGCGCCAGTTGCGAGAGCGCCGATGATGCTCAGCAAGAAATGGCGGCGCGGACCCCAGGCGTCGAGCGCCGCGCCACCCGCAAAGGATCCCATGATCACGAATACATTCATAAACAGGACGGCCAGCGATGTCGCCACGACCGAGGCATCGTCTGCATAGGTGAGCGTTCCGATGACGCCGATAAAGTAGCTGGTCTGAAAACCGGTGTAGATGAGAAAGCGCATCGCCACCAGGCGCTTGGCCTGCACGGACAGCGATGATTGAGGCTTTGAGAAAAGAGAGGCGAGCATGGAGACTCCTTGTTTCATACGAATGCGGACGGCGAGCATTCGCCACCGTCTGCCAAATCAATCTATCCGCATGAAACATTAAGTACGCATCAAGCCCCCTTCTCTCCGTTTTTCGCCCGTCATGAACTACTTGGTAGATTGTAAGGCATGTCCCACACATCTACCAAAGCAAAACCACCACAAAGGTGCCTGGCCCCTTTGTGGCGGAAGTGACGTTTGCCCAGATAAAACCTGCCAAAATAAACCTGTCCCTTTTTGGCATAATAAACCTGTCCCTTTTTGGCAGGTTTTAGGCCAGATGATCTTGGATCAGGTCACAGATGGCTCGGGCGTCGTTGATGTTGATGGCTCGGGTCGCGAAGCCGGCGTCGAAGGCCTGACGCGCCAGGGCCTCGTTGCAGGCAAGGGCCAGCGTGTGACCGTCGACCAGGTCGAGCGAGCTCTTGCCGCGCAGACGGTCGACACCGGAGCGCGCGACCACGATGTTGTCGAAGCCCTCGGTCTTGTAGCCCTCGATGATCACCACGTCGACATCGTTGTAGCGCGACAGCAGCTCACGCGCGGGCATCTCGTCCTCCTCGCGCGTGTCGGCGTACTCCGCCCAGCGCGTGGCGCAGATGAGGCCCACGTGCTTGGATCCGGCCTGGTGATGGCGCCAGGTATCCTTAGCGGGCACATCGATATCAAAGCCATGATGCCCATGATGCTTGAGCGAACCCACGCGCAGGCCGCGGCGGGTGAGCTCGGCAATAACCTTCTCGACGAGCGTGGTCTTGCCCGAGTTTTGGTAGCCGATAAACGCGATCGCGGGGACGGCCGGTGTCGGAGCTGCGGGTGCGACGGCGACGGGTGCGCTTGTGGGTGCGGCACCGTCAGCGGCCACGGCCTCAACAGCAGCGGCCTGACGCTCGGCACGATCCCACACGCCCGAGCGACCGCCCTCCTTGTGCAGCAGGCGCACGTCGACGATCTCCATGCCGCGATCGACCGCCTTGCACATGTCGTAGATCGTAAGGCACGCGGCACTCGCGCCGGTCAGAGCCTCCATCTCAATGCCGGTCTTGCCCGTCACGCCGGCCGTAACCAGCACGTGAAAGCCAACCTGTCCGTCCGCGCGCGCCGGTGCCCAGCCCTCGGGCACGTCCTCGACAGGCGTCCCCGCCGGAGCGATGGGCGCAATGTCGCACTTGCTCTTGCTAATGAGCAGTGGATGGCACATGGGGATAATGTCGCTTGTGCGTTTGATGGCCATGATGCCCGCCACGCGCGCGCAGGCAAGCACGTCGCCCTTTTTGGCACGGTCCTGCAGCACCATGGCCTGCGTCTCGGGATGCATGAGGATGGTGCCCTCGGCGATGGCGATGCGATGGGTCTCGGCCTTGTCGGACACGTCAACCATGCGCACCTCGCCTTTGGCGTCCACGTGCGTCAGCTCGTCGCGACGAGCGTCACGGGCGGGCTCGGTGGCAGCGCTGGCAGTCGACTGCGCGGACGCGTCGGCGCTGCCAGCATTCGCCGCAGCCGTGGCTTTATGGGCAGACATCGCGGCCCTGCGAGCGGCCTTGGTGGCATCGGCGTACCTGCTCTTGGCCATATGATCATCCTCCGATTTGGGACATAAATCGTTGCGTGCCCTCAATTATCGCGTGTTCCTGCGGTTTGTGGGCCACGGCATCGCGCCAAATCGAAAGTACCTGCATATCATCACCACGGCGCAGGGCGTCGCGCACCGAATACTCGGCATCGCTGAACAGGCACGGACGCACGTTGCCATCGGCCGTCAGGCGCAGACGGTTGCAGTTCGCGCAAAAATGGTTGGACATGGCGCTGATGAAACCGACCGTTCCCGCCGCGCCCGGAAAGTGCCAGTAGCGCGCAGGGCCCGCGCCGGCAGGGGCGTCGTTGATGTCGAGCGGCTCGAGCTCGCCCAGTCCCGTCGCGGCGGCCCCGTCATTGATGCGCGCCCGCAGCTCGTCGCTCGGCACGGTATCGCTCGCGTCCCACAGTTCGGGATTGAGCGCGGGCGCATGCGGGTCCACAGCGCAATGCGAGCTCGTGTGCTCGTCGCCGATGGGCATATATTCGATAAAGCGCAGGTGGATGGGGCGGTCAAGCGTGAGCCGCGCAAGGGCCGCCACATCCTGGTTGAGCCGACGCACCACAACGCAGTTGACCTTAACGGGCTCAAAGCCCCAAGCCAGTGCCGCGTCGATGCCAGCCATGGTCTGCTCGAGCCGACCCAAGCGCGTGATCTTTCCAAAGAGCGTAGGGTCGAGCGTGTCGAGCGAGATGTTGACGCGGTTAAGACCGGCGTCTTTGAGCTGCGGCGCCAGCTTGGGCAGCAGGGCGCCATTGGTGGTGAGCGAAATGTCCTCGATCTGCGGAATCGCGCGGATATCGCGGATGAGCGGAATAATACGGCGGCTGACCAGCGGCTCGCCGCCCGTCAGGCGCACGCGGCGAATGCCCTCCCCCGCTACCAAGCGCACAAAGCGGGCAATTTCCTCGGCGCTGAGTAGCTCGTCGTGTGCGCGGGGCGCCACGCCATCGGCCGGCATGCAGTAAATGCAGCGGAAATTGCACTTGTCGGTAACGGCAATGCGCAGGTAGTTGATATCGCGACCAAAGCCGTCATGTTGCACGTGCCCGTCCACGCAGCCTCCCCTCACGCGGCGTTTTATTCTTCGGAAAACATAATACCCCACGAGAGAATCATGCCGACACCCGTACGACAGGACAGGTCGCTTCGAGCAAAACGGACTTTCCAAGCCCATCCTCAACACAGACCATCACAACATTCGATGCTTTTCCCGATTTTGGCAAAAAACGTCGAATGTTGTGATGGTTTGCCTGCCCACGGCACCCCGTAGAAGGACCAAAGCGCCCCTAAAGGCCGCCGTCCCAGTGTCGAATCACGAATTCTCGCAGGTCGTTTTGACGTTTCTGGAACGCTTCGCTTCGGTCGCACTTAAGGCCCATAGCGAGCGCGATGGCGTTCATCGCCCGGTGCAATTGCAGCTGGTGGGCAAACTGAGTCCCGGTGAGGACGATCATCCTAAAGCCCAGCGCGCTCAGCACGGTCATACGCTCCGCATCCGACGCGCTGCGCTGTTTATCAAGATGGTCCGAGCCGTTGTATTCAATCCCTGTACCGCTTGCAGGCGCATATACATCGATCTCGAAATACCCGGCCTTTGCGAGATACTTGAACTCGTTGGGAACATTGACCCGATGGTTGAGCTCGATCTTGGCGTATCCCAGCCCGCCCTGGGAACGTTTTGCTACGACCATGATTGCGGTGGCCGTCTCCATGGGCGACCGCGCACCATCGTGCACGCGCTTGAGCGCGGCGGCCGCGCGTATAGCCCCCTGACGAGATCGGTTCTCATTGCAATAAGCAATCAAGTCGGCAACGGTATACCTCTGCCCCATCTCGATATAATCGCCTGTCGACAGATGGTTCAAATGGTAACGGGCGCAGATTTCGTAGCCATATTCCAGCCGCTCGGGCTCACTCATCCACGAACCCGCCTGGACAAAGCACATGGCCTCATCAACCACTAGAAGGCCCTCTGCCACCTCGATAAGATGGCCTGGAGGTACCGGCGCTCCAAACACGTGGCACCTAAATCCAGCCGGCGTCGAACGCTCAAAATCGAAGTTGACGAGCGTGTCGATATGATCGAGCTCTTCTCGTGGAATACCGAGCGAAACCAGATAGTCGGTAACGATCCCAACTGCCGTTGAAGCCCTCAGCCCCTTGGCATCGAGCCCCAATTTGGGCAGGCTCGCGGTCGGCTCCGCCTCGTTAGCAAGCGAGTCCTCATCGTATAGGCTGCTTGCTCGCGAGAGCGGTCGGACGGGCGCGCCACGTTGTGGTACAGCCAGGCAGTCTTATGGGACAGGACGATCGGCAGGTCCATGAGCCCTCCAATGGAGTCGGATAACCAACCTTATTCCCCTGCCCACGGGTCCGCACACCTTCGTGCGCAAGAAAGCGATTCCACTCGATCGAGTGGCAGAAAAACCATCACAACATTCGATGCTTTTCCCGATTTTGGCAAAAAACGTCGAATGTTGTGATGGTTTGAGGCGAGGTGAGGGGCACGGAGGGGTCAAAACATCGCGCTCGGAGCGTGACTTTTTTCGCCCCGTCGTCAACACAAACCTTGACTCTACAATCGTTGTAGGGTTTTCACTACACTGGTACGTAAACAAACCCAGCCAGAAAGTGCCCCGCCCATGGAACACGACCTCACACGCGGCAATGTCCTTAAGACCATCGCGGTCTTTGCCCTGCCCTATATGCTCTCGTACTTTTTGCAGATGCTCTACGGTATGGCCGACCTGTACATGAT
>URBM01000036.1 GCA_900545995.1 uncultured Collinsella sp.
ATGCCTCGGCGTGCAGGTAGCTGACCTCTTTGAGCTTGAGCGCGCCCTCGTAGGAAATAGCGGCACCCATGCCGCGACCCACAAACAGTGCGGACTGCGCGTCCTTGCACAGCAGGGCGGCCTCATGAACGGCCTCGGTTTGGGTATCCAAAATCCACTGGATCTGCTCGGCCGTATCGGAAAGCTCGCGGAACAGCATGCGCGCCTGCTTGGTGGTCAAGCGGTACTTGACCTGCGCCAGCAGCAGGGCCAGCAGCGTCAGGCTCACAACCTGGCCGATGAAGCTCTTGGTCGAGGCGACCGCGATCTCCTTGTTGGCCTTGGTGTAGATGACGCCGTCGCTCTCACGCGCCACGGGGCTGCCCACCACGTTGGTGATGCCGAAGACCTTGGCACCCTTGATGCGCGCATCGCGGATGGCGGCGAGAGTGTCGGCCGTCTCGCCCGACTGGGACACGGCCACGACGAGCGTCGTCGGCGTGATGATGGGGTTGCGATAGCGGAACTCGCTGGCCGCCTCCACCTCGGTGGGGATGCGAGCCCAGCCCTCAATGAGATTCTTGGCAATGAGGCCAGCGTGATAACTGGTGCCGCAAGCGATCACGTAGACGCGGTCGATATCGTTGAGTTCCTCGAGCGAAAGGCCCAGCTCGTCAATGTCGAGCTCGCCGGCCGGCGTCATACGACCAACCAGCGTGTCGCGCACGACGCGCGGCTGCTCGTGGATTTCCTTGAGCATAAAGTCGGGATAACCGCCCTTTTCTGCCATGTCCAGGTCCCAGTCGATGTGGGTGACCTTGGGCTCGATAACATTGCCGGCCTCGTCGGTGTACTCGACGCCTGCGGGCGTGAGCTTGGCAAACTGACCGTCCTCGAGCACCACGACATCGCGGGTGGCGTCGATGAGCGCGATGACATCGGAAGCAACATAGGAGCCGGTTTCGCCCACACCGACCACGATCGGGGAATCCTTGCGGGCCACGGCGATCACGCCGGGCTCGTCAGCGCACACGGCGGCCAGACCATAGGCACCGACCACGTGGGTGCACGCCTCGCGCACGGAGGCCATCAGGTCGTGCGTCTCGGCATAAGCCTCTTCGATCAGATGCGCGAAGACCTCGGTATCGGTCTCGCTCTTAAAGTGGTGGCCGCGACCCTCCAGCTCTTCGCGCAGCTCGGCGAAGTTCTCGATGATGCCGTTGTGGACGACGGCGATACGACCGTCGCAGCTGGTGTGGGGGTGAGCGTTAACGACGGAGGGCTTGCCGTGGGTGGCCCAACGGGTGTGGCCGATACCGCAGGTAGCGTCGCTGTCGATGTTGGAAAGCTCGCTCTCCAGGCCCGCGACCTTGCCCACGCGGCGGATGACGTCGAGGTGCGCCGCGGCGCCCTCGCCCACCTCGAGCGCGACGCCCGAGGAGTCATAGCCGCGATACTCCATACGCTTGAGGCCCGTGACCAGGATGTTCTTTGCAATATCAGAGCCGGTGTAGCCGACGATTCCGCACATAGGATAAATCCCTTCGTTCGCGTGACTGCAAGACGTCCACGCACAGGGGGCGCTGAGACGTATAACGTTCGAGTATTGTACTCACGCAAACGCAAGCTGATATACCAGAAGTGGTATCTCAACTTAGATACCACCCGATGCACACACGTCCAGCCGGTCCAAACCACCACAAAAGCACCTGTCCCCTTCGTGGTGGTTTGAGCTGGCAACAGCGTTTCCCCAGATAAAACCTGCCAAAATAAACCTATCCCTCTTTGGTAGGTTTGGGATGCTACAATCTGGCTTGTACTTGAAACGCATCAAAGGGGCCGCTATGGCAAAGGTAAAAATCAGCGACGTCGCGCGCGAGGCCGGGGTTTCGCTGGGCACGGTTTCCAACGCGCTCAACCATCCCGAAAAGTTGCGCCCCGAGACCCTCAAGCTCATCAACGAGACCATCAGTCGCCTTGGCTACCTGCCCAACCAAAGCGCCCGTCAGCTCGCGGGCGGCGCCACCAAGTCCTTTGGCCTGGTGCTCCCCCGTCTCGATCACGGCTTTTCGCTCCAAATCGCCAGCGGCGCCCACAACGAGGCCCGCAAGCACGGCTACGACTTGCTCATCGCCAACGCCGATAACGACGATATTCTCGAGGACCATTACCTGCGCTACTTTATGGGCACCCAGATGTCCGGCGTCATGGTTCAGCCCATGGCATCCCCCGACTGGCACCCCGCCATGACCAAGATGCCCGTGCCGATCGTCCATCTGGACATCCATTGCTCCGAGCCCGGCTACTACGTAGCGGCCGACAATGAGGCCCAGGGTCGCATCATTGCCGAACTTGCCATCGCCCGCGGCGCGCACCATATTGTCGTCGTCGGCCGAGCAGCATTTATGCAACTCACCCTGCGCGTCCTTGGCATTCATAAGGCGCTCGCCCTGCACCCCGATATCAAGATCGAAGTCATCGACGCCGGCGAATGGAATACCGCTGCCGACGGCTACGGCATCGGTGCCCAAATCGCCGAGCGCCCCGCGGACGAACGTCCCGATTTTGTCGTCGGCCTGACCGATGTGTTGGCCTCGGGTGTCGTTTCGGCACTGGTCGACAAGGGCATCTCTGTCCCCGGGCAAGTACGCGTGGCCGGATGCGACGGCAACCCGCTCGCTTGGAGCGGATCGGTCCCGCTCACTACGGTAGCGCCCCCGGGCTACGAGATTGGCCGCAAGGGTGTCCAACTGCTGATGGAGCAAATCGAGAACAAGGCCCCGGCAAAGATCAAGCATATCCGTGTCGGCTCCGCAGTGCGTACCGTCACCGCAGTCGCCGCCGAGGATATCAACCGCCAAGAACTGGTACGTCCGTTCCTACTGGAACGCGCCAGCACCCAGGCAAGCAGCCAGACCGACGCCACGGCCATCAACCTCGGTGCGTATCTATAGCACGCCTGCGAGTATGCTAAGTCATCGCTTAAGCAAAAGGGGCCCGACCATTGCCGGACCCCTTTTGCTTAAGCGCAAACGTGAGCAATCGCTCGTTTCAACGCCGCAATTTTCTAGCGCACAGTCTTGATTGCCGCCGCCAGGTCGAACAACGTATCGAGCACGGCCTCGCAGCCATCCACCACGTCCTGCGGCAGCGGCACAATATCGGGGACGGCAAAGACGTGGCAGCCGGCCGTGATGCCCGAGACGCAACCATTGCGCGAATCCTCGACCACGGCGCACTCCTCGGGGGCAAAGCCCGCACGCTCGCAGGCGAGCAGATACATCTCGGGGTCGGGCTTGCCGTGCACGACGTCCTCGCCACACGTTACCGTTTCAAACTTGTCAAAGAGGCCAACCATCTTAAGGTTGCGCTCGGCCGTAACGAGGCGCGACGACGTCGCTAGACCAACGTGATAGCCCGCAGCCAGCAGCTCGTCTAGGCACTCGGCGGCGCCGGCCTTAAGTTCCAGTTCGGTCTTGACCATCTCGTCGCGAATCTCCTTGTGGCGACGATAGATCGCCTCGGTGGTTTCGTGGCTGCCATAATGTTTATCGAGGATGTCCATAACATCGGGCAGCGTGCGGCCGATAAACTGATGGATCAGCGCTTCATCAATCGCGAGCCCCAGCTCAGCGGCGCCTGCCTTCCAGGCCTTAATCCCCAAACGCTCGGTATCGACCAGCGTTCCATCCATGTCAAAAATAACAGCCTTGATCATATCGGTCCCCCATCGACTCTCGCTGTCGCGTTGCTGTAACTCTACCGCATTTGGCAACTTGTATATAACGTATATACCATATTGCACTTTCGTTACATAGGTAGAAGTCTTATGGCAAGTAACGCATTAGGATTATAGTTTTCGATCGAGTACTCAACGATAAGGACCGTTTCATGATTTTAGACACCACGGCACCCGCAGAGGAGCTTCAAGACAAGCTATCGGCGCTCGAACAGCTGCTTTTGGCATACGGGCGCGTGGCTATCGGGTTTTCCGGCGGCGTTGACAGCAGCTTTTTGGCCGCCGTATGCGCCCGCATCATGCCTACCAATACCCTCCTCGTCCATCTCACCACGCCGCTCATCGGCACGCCCGAGCAGGCCTCGTTTGAGCGGTCCGTTGATGGACAAGCCAATGAAGGGGCACATTTTAAGCTCCCCGTGCTCAATCTTTCGGTCGATCAGCTGCAGCTCCCCCAAGTAGCCTGCAACGATGCTAATCGCTGCTACCACTGCAAGCACGCCGGCTTTACCGCCATCGTCAACCACGCCAAGTCGCTCGGCTTTCCCACCGTCATCGATGGCAGTAATGCAAGCGATCGCGGTGACTACCGCCCCGGCATGCGTGCGGCAGAAGAGCTCGGCGTACGCTCACCCCTTATGGAGGTCGGCTTTACCAAGGACGAAGAGCGCGAGCTGCTGCGCGCATGGGGCTATCCCGTTTGGAACCTGCCGGCGGGAGCATGTCTTGCCACCCGCGTCCCCACGGGCGAGGAGCTTACGCGCGAGAAGGTCGATTTAATCCGCGCCTGCGAGGATTACCTGCACGATCTTGATCTGGCACAGGTACGCGCGCGCTTGATCGGCGGCTGCATGCATATCGAGGCCGCACCCGCAGATGTCGCCAAGATTGCTGCCCTCGGTGGCAACGCCGTCGATGCCGAGGGCAAAACCCCGCTGCCCGCCGTTATCGAGTCCGCGCTGCGCGAGCTGGGCTGCGACCATATCTCCCCCGAGGTCACCCCCTACATCCACGGCAACATGAACCTTTAGATTACGCCGTTTTACAAACGGCGTAACTGCTCGGCGCTGCGCAGGCTCCGGGCACATATGCTCAACCTGGACTGCGTTAACTGACCTGTCAATAAGGGACAGGTTTGTTTTGGCAGGTTTTATCTTGGGAAAATATCGCGAGGCAGTCGCCCCTCTAGCACCCATCAAACTTCGAGAGACGATAGAGGGGCAATTCGGCTGCATCTACTTCTTCCGATAGCGGCGGTTGCGGCTCGTCGATGAACCCATTACTTCGATGAGCCCTTTATCCGTCATTTTTGGCAGATGGTAGCTGACGGACGAATTTTGGCATTCCGTCTCTCTAAAACAAGGCGCTTATCTCTCTAACTTTAGAGAGATAAGCGCCTTGTTTTAGAGAGACATTAAGAGAGATGTATCGAATTCGCTGCTAGATTGCCTAATGCTATCTCTCTAACCAACCTTCTCTTTAGAGAGACATTTAGAGAGATGAGCGCGACCTCTCTAATCAAGGGCTCCACTCTTTAAGGTGCACACTTCCTAACCGTGCCCTAAGTTGCGGTGAAATAACTCACGATTAGCCTGCCAAAAAGGGATAGGTTTATTTTGGCAGGTTTTATCTGGGGAAACGCAAACAGGGCCGCGACACCTATATGGCGTCGCGGCCCTTTTCCTTGGAGAAGGATCGATTGATTGAACGGGATGACCGTTCTAGTCTTCGAGTCCGCTATTGATGAGCTCCGCAATCTCAACGGGATCGGTGCTCGCGCGCACCTTGTCGCGGAAGCCGGCGTCCATCAGCATTACGGCAGCCTTGGAGAGCAGGCGCAGATGCGTGGTTCCAGCCTCGCCGGCAGGCACGTACAGCGCGAGCGCAACATCGACGGGCACCCCATCGAAGCTCGGCCATTCAACGGGCTCGGTCAGTTTAAGCACGGCAACGCCCGGCGTGTGGATCGCGTCGCTTTTGGCATGCGGAACGGCAAAACCGGCGACAAGGCCGGTCTCGGCCTCGTTCTCGCGAGCAATGAAGGCGGCCTCTACGGCAGATGCGTCATCGGCAAAGCCGAGCTCGATGGCCTGCTCGGACAAATAATGTAGGGCGTCCTCGCGCGAGGCGGCGGTATACCCGATTGTCACTTGGTTGGCAGATACAAATCCCATGGAAACCTTCCTTACAACACGGACCTGACCGCAGCTTCGATGCCGTCGGCGTCCAAACCGTACTTGTGCAGCAAATCGACCGCAGGGCCGGACTCGCCATACACATCGCGCACGCCGACGCGACGCATCGGCACCGGATGCTGCTCCGCGAGCACCGAGGCCACGGCCTCGCCAAGACCACCGATAATCGAATGCTCCTCGGCAGTGACCACACGACCGGTCTTCTTGGCGCTGGCAACCACCAGGCGCTCATCAAGCGGCTTGATCGTGTGCATATTGATGACCTCGGCATCGATACCATCGGCAGCGAGCGCCTCGGCAGCCTCAAGCGCCTCGGCGACCATAAGGCCACAAGCGATGATGGTCACATCGGACCCCTCGCGCACGACCACGCCGCGACCAATCTTGAACTCATAGTCCTCGTGATCGTTAATGACCGGCGTTGCCAGGCGTCCGAAGCGCATGTAGACCGGTCCCTCAAACTCATAGGCGGCGCGCACGCAAGCGCGAGCCTCGATGTCATCGGCGGGAACGATTACCGTCATACCCGGGATCGTGCGCATGAGCGCGATGTCCTCGCAGCACTGATGCGTGGCGCCGTCTTCACCGACCGAGATACCCGCATGCGTGGCACCGATTTTGACGTTGAGGTGCGGATAGCCAATGGAATTACGCACTTGTTCGTACGCGCGGCCGGCGGCGAACATGGCAAAGGTGCTCGCAAAGGCGACGTGGCCCGTGGTCGCAATGCCGGCGGCGAGCCCCATCAAGTTGCTCTCGGCAATGCCGGCATCGTAGAAGCGCTCAGGGTGCGCAGCCTTAAACTTACCCGTCTGCGTAGCGGCAGCCAGGTCGGCATCGAGCACTACAAAGTCATCGTGCTCATTGCCCAGCTCGACGAGCGCCTCGCCGTAGCTTACGCGCGTGGCGACTTTTTTGACCTCTGCCATTAGAGCTCCTCTCCTGCTGCCGCAAGCTCGGCCATGGCCTGCTCAAACTGTTCATCGTTGGGCGCCTTGCCATGCCAGCCAACCTGGTTCTCCATAAAGGAGACGCCTTTGCCCTTCACCGTCTCGGCGATGATAGCGACGGGCACGCCGGTCACCTCACGAGCCTCGGCGAAAGCCGCCTCAATCTGTGTCATGTCGTTGCCATCGGCTAGCTCGATCACATGCCACTTAAAGGCGCGGAACTTGTCAGCGAGCGGCATGGCCGAGTTGACCTCATCGATCGTGCCGTCAATCTGCAAGCCGTTGTGGTCGACGACGGCAACAAGATTGTCGAGCGCATGGTTGCCGGCGAACATGGCCGCCTCCCACACCTGGCCTTCCTCGCACTCACCGTCGCCCAGCAACGTGTAGACACGGTAGCCGTCGCCCCAGTGCTTAGCGGCAAGCGCCATTCCAACTGCAGCAGAGATGCCCTGACCGAGCGATCCGGTGGACATATCGATGCCAGGGGCGTCGTTCATGTTGGGATGGCCCTGCAGTCGGCTGCCAATATGACGGAGCGTCTCGAGCTCTTCGACGGGAAAATAGCCGCGATTTGCCAACACCGAATACAGGCCCGGCGCCGCGTGACCCTTGGAGAGCACAAAGCGATCGCGATCGGCCTTGTGAGGGTCGGCAGGATCGATATTCATTTCCTCAAAGTACAGATACGTCATGATGTCGGCAGCACCGAGCGATCCACCCGGGTGTCCCGACTTGGCCGCGTGAACCGCAGTCACGACACCCTTCCTGACCTCATTGGCGACCTTCGCCAGCTCCTGGTTGGTCATACGAATTCCTCTCTTGAGAACAACCCCGGCACCGGATGACGCGATGCCGGGGCAATCCACTCGTTAAGCCTGAGCGACGACCTTCTGCCAGTCAGCCTCAAAAGAGGCGAGGCCCTGGTCGGTCAGCGGATGATGCAGGCACTTCTTGAGAGCGGCCATGGGCACGGTCGCAATATCGGCACCGAGTAGCGCGGCCTGGGTCACGTGGTTGGGCGTACGAACCGAGGCGGTGATGATCTCGACGGTGTCGTCGACGTTCTTGCCCGTCCAGTCGTAGTTCTTAATGCAGGTCACGACGTTGTCGAGCTGCGAGATACCGTCCTCGGCGATGTCATCGAAACGACCGACAAACGGGCTGATGTAGCGAGCACCGGCATTGGCGGCCATAAGGGCCTGCGTCGGCGAGAAGACGAGCGTCATGTTGACGCGCACGCCAGCATCGGCCAGTGCACGGCAGGCGGCAAGGCCGGCCTCGCACACGGGAAGCTTGACCACGATGTTGGGGGCGAGGGCGGCAAGGCGCTTGCCCTCCTCGATCATACCCTCGGCAGTGGTAGCGGTAGACTCGGCGGAAACGGGCAGGCCCTCGCAGAGCTCGGCAATCTTGAGCATATGCGGCTCAAAGTCGGCAAGCTTGCCGCCGGTCTTGGCGTACAGGGACGGGTTGGTGGTAACACCGGCCAGGCAGCCCCAGCTCTTGGCCTCGGCGATCTCGTCCAGATTGGCAGTATCGATAAAGAACTTCATGGTGCAAACTCCTTCGAAGGAATCCAAAACTCAAAAAATAGGACAAAGGGGATGTCCCTTTGTCCTATGTGCCGGGCCTGCGGCTGGGACATGCCCCAGGCCCGGCGTCGTGTAGGAAAAGCTACTTAGTCCTCGAGAGCCTTCTCGATGCGGCTCGTGACGCCCTTGAGGTTAAGACCGACGACGTACTGCTTGATCGGGCGCTTGATGTGCTCGATCACAAAGCGCTTGCCGTCGATGTCCTGGGCAGCGAGGTTGCGATAGAGCTTCTCGACCTGCTCCTTGACCTCGGGATCGTTGAACGCATAGTGGCCGGAGACATCCAGGATCTTCAGGCTGAGCTCATCGTCGGCAAGGATGTCATCGACCTGCAGGTTGACGTCGTCGCCAGTCATCCACTTGCGCCAGCGCTCGGTCTTGATAGCCTTGACCAGCAGCGTGTGATACAGGTCGGAGGGGTCATCGCACAGACCGTTGTCGACCAGGATCTGCTCGGTGGCGCAGAGCTTGAGGTAGGCGCGGGTCTCCTCGGTGCCATACTGCGGAGCGACGTTGGAGGCGGTCACGTGTGCCGGGAAGTGCTCGAGCAGCGTCGCGTCGTCCAGATAGTCGGCGTTGTGCTCCTTCAGGCCCACGCCATAGCGCTTGGCCATATCGGCAAGCTCGCGGGCGTTCTTGAAGTTGTAGTGACCGACCTGCTCCGTCCAGCGGGTAAGGGTGCCGGTCTGGCCGACGATAAAGGTGGGCATGGGGCAGCCGCGCTTCTCGAGCTCGGGCTGCAGCTGAGAAATGAACTCCTCGTACTTATCGGTAGAGGTCAAGCCGCCATTGGTCTCCTCGGTACCGACCTCATAGGCGACCTCGGGCAGGTTATGCTCGCGACGGTACTGCTCAAGGTAGTCGATAAGATCGATCGTGCGGCGAAGCACCACGTCGAGCGGAATAACCTTGCCGATCTGATAGGGGTCCTTGGTGGGGTCGACCATCAGCAGGTCAAAGCCCGCCTCCATGTCGGCGACGAAGGACTTGCGGGCGAGCTCCATGGCCTCGTCCTCGGGCAGGTGGGCGTTACGCTCCTCGTCGCGCTGCCACGGACCGCCGTGATCGCGGCACAGGTAGTACGGACCGGCGTAACCCACCTCGTCGGCAACCTTCTTGATGTCGGCGGCAAAGCGCGTCTGGTCCCAACCGTTGACGTAGCCGGCGCCCATCTCGTCCATATCGACCTGGTTGCGGCTGGCGATAAACATGGGCGGGAAATCCTCGTCCTTGGCAAGCTCGAACACGGCCTGAATCAGGTTGGGGCTCATGGGGCCAATGCCGACCATGGTTGCGTGATCGCCGCTATCCTGCAGCTTGAGCATGCCCTGAACGGCCTGACGGATGGTGAGGTTGGACATTTTGTTCTCCTTCTCCAGAGGATTTTTGACAAAAGTTCCCTGGGACCCAGATGTGGGCCCTATCAGTACGGATGGATTTTGTTGTGTAGGGGCGGTTGTGCGGAGTCAAATCCATCCCTCCGCACAACCGGAGTCCTTAAAGGTTTACTTGGCCTGCTTATCGAGCGTGGGCTTCATGGCAATCAGGATTGCAGCAGCGACCACGGTGCCAATCACGATGTCCAGGCAGAACAGCGCGACGTTGTTGGTGGCAAGGGCGACGATAAAGCCACCGTGCGGGACGTAGCAGTCGATGCCCTGGAAGGCGGCAAGTGCCGCACCCACGGCAGAGCCGATGCAAATGCCGGGCAGGGTGTGACCGAGGTCCTTGACCGCGAAGGGGATAGCGCCCTCGGTAATACCGATGCAGCCCATGAACAGCGCGGAGATGCCCATCTGGCGGTCAGCGTCATCGAACTTGTTCTTGGCGATGAGCGCAGCGAGGCCACAGGCGATCGGGGGAACGGCGACGGCGACGCGGAACATACCGTTAGGACCGTAGATACCGGAGGCCATGATGGCCATGGTGAAGGTCGAGGCGGTCTTGTTGATGGGGCCACCCATATCGAAGGCGGTCATAACGCCAATGACCAGACCCAGGACAACTGCGGAACCGCCCTGCAGGCTGCCGAGCACGCCGGTGAGCCAGTCCATCACAAAGCCAAGCGGCGTGGCCAGGATGTAGATATAGGCCATGCCCAGGACAAGCGAGGTCAGAATCGGGATGATCAGGATGGGCATGATGGTCTGGATGGTGTTGTTGACCTTCCAGGTCTTCATCCAGCGGACAAAGTAGCCGCAGATGACCGCCATGATCATGGCGCCCAAGAAGCCGGTCGAAACGCTGTTGCCGTTAGGGGTAACGACTGCGTTATTGACCAGGTAGCCCAGGACAAAACCGGGGGCGAGCGCGGGCTTGCCGGCCATCGAGTAGGAGATGTATGCCGCAAGCACCGGGATCATCATGGAGATGCCGGCCATGCCGATGGTGTTAAGGCTCACCATCAGCGGGTTCGTAACCTCCATGCCGTTGGCGCCGGCGGTACCGGATGCCAGCGAGAAGGCAAGAAACACGCCGCCGATAACGACGATGGGGATAAAATAGGAAACGCCGGTATTGAATGCATTGAGCAGCGTCTTGCCAGGATCGGCAAAGATAGACTGCTTGGACGCCGGTGTCGGGGCCTGCGGGGCAGCGGAGACGGCCTTCTTCTCTGCCTTGGCCTCGGCCTTGGGCGCGTCAACGGCGCCACCCGTCGCCTTGATGATCTCAATGGCCTGGTCGATGATCTTTACCGGATCGGCGATTACATCAGAGGTGCCGACCTTCAGGAACTTGCCCTCGGCCATCTTCTGCTCAAAACGGTCCTCGTTCTCGACACCCACGTCGACGGACTCCAGGACCAGGTCGGCGGAGTCCACGTCTTCCTGCGTGAGCTCATTCTCGATACCCAGGCCACCCTGAGCCTCGACCTTGCACTCGATGCCACGGGCGGCGCATTCATCCTGAATCGCCTTCTGGGCCATATACGTGTGGGCGATACCCACAGTACAGGCGGCAACGCCTACGATCTTCATTGCTTCCCTCTTTTCATAGAGTTGCGTGCGCAAGACACCGTTTGCGGAGGCCTCCGGAGCATCCCCTGCCGTTTGGACTTGCTGTCTTTTCGACAAGAACAATATAGGTGCTCGTTTTTCTTAATGCCAGCTTATTTCGGTAAACGCGCAGGTCAGAGCGTTGGTTATGCGATTTAGTTATGCGTTTAACCAAAAATGAATCCTGCGATTTTGCCCTCGATTTCAAAAGTCAAGAAGTATTTGATTTTCTCGGTAGACGGCAGATGCGCATGCCGGTCACAAATTTCGACCCCACCCGTATGCCGCATTTGTTGCATACTCATATGAAAGGAAAAAGCCGCTCACCGAAGCGTATCCTTCACCAAGACTCAAAGTCATCATGTTGGAAAATGCTCATCTGTCGGAAGGAGTCGCTGTGGCAAAACAGCGCGTTACGATCGCAGACGTCGCTCGAGAGGCGGGAACCTCGACGGCAAGCGTCTCGTATTACCTCAACGACAAACGAGAAAAGCTTAGCGAGAAGACGCAGAACAAAATCGCGCGCGTCATTAAGGAACTCGGATACGTTCCCAACGCCCAAGCGCAGACGCTCACCGGCAAGCAAACCCACGTCATTGCCATCATCATTTTGGATAACACCAACAAATGGGCGGGGCTCGTTCTCAATGGCATGGAGCAGGTCATGCTCCCCGCGGGCTACCAGACGGTCGTTTGCACGAGCAACTTTAACCCCGAGACCGAGCTCATGTACGTCGACAAGATGCTCTCGCTGGGCGTCGATGGCTTTATCATCCAGCCCACGGCAAACTTCAAAGCCGTGCATAACCGCATTAGACGCGCCGGCAAGCCGGTCGTCTTTTTCGATGCGGCCATCTATAGCCCAGGTACCAGCTGGATCAAAACCAGCCTTTACGACGGCGTGTACAACGCCACACAGGCACTCCTCGACGCCGGCTACGAAGATTTCTTTTCCATTGCCGCCAACATGACCGAAATGCGCACCCGCATGGAGCGTTTTCAGGGGTATGCCGAGGCGCTGGCAGCGAACGGGCAGCTCTACAAAGCGATTCCCATCGATCACAACAAGCCGTCAATCAACGAGCTCACTGAATACTTTAAATTCAAGTTCAATCCCGCCAAGCGAACCCTTATCTTCGTGCAAAATCAGTGGGCACTTCCCCGTGTCTACAAGGCCCTCCAGCCAATGGCCCATCTGCTTCCGCAGCAAATCGGCCTTTTGGGACTCAACTGCGAAGACTGGACTAATCTCACCACACCGACCGTCTCCACCATCATCGAGCCCGTCGACCAAGAAGGTCGCGAAGCAGCCGAGATGCTGCTCGCCCTACTTGACGGAAGCAGCGAACCCGGCGAGCAGCGCATTCTCGAGTGCAAGCTCAACTGGCTCGACTCCACCTCGATCTAGACCGCGGGACAAATGAATCAGTAGCGTTTGTCTCAAATCTTAAGTATTTGTTCGACAGAACGGCCCTTGCCGGCTCCTGCTAGACTGGTAGATTCCCAACCGTCCATCCAGGAGCCTCCATGTCGCGCAAGTCCGCCTACAAGCAAGTACTTTCCATCGGCACCGCCGTGGTGCTCGGGTTTGCGCTGTTTACGGGATCGCTCGACGGAGCGCCCAAGTTACTGTCGCCGCAAAGCGATGAGCAGGCGGCGGCTCTGGCCGAAAAACAAAACGAGAGTCCCAGCCGCACCGACGACGAGGCAGACCTGGTCGCTCGGCTCGAATCGGGAACGGCGAGCTCCCCGGACCCTCAAAACAGCCAGGACTCTGGCGATGGCTCCGATTCCGCCGCACCCGACACCGATGACGACGCTTCCGCGGACAGCGCCGCCGCCCCCATCGACGAGGTCGAAAACCCCGATCTTGACCGCGCCCGCGGCGTATACCTCAGCAGCATTCCCGACTACGCCGGCAACCCCTACGTTGCCCTTCGCGCCGACAGCATGCACCCGCTCGGCACGCCATCATTCACACTCGATGAATACGATCGCGCCACCGAAGAGGGCTGCTTTAAGAAATTCTCCAAGCTCGACAGCCTGGGTCGCACTCGCAAGGCGCTCGCCTGTGTAGGCCCCGAGTCGCTCGGACAGGGAAAGCGCGGCGATATCTCGCGCATCCATCCTGCCGGTTGGCACCAGCAGCGCTACGACTTTATTCCGGGCCAGAGCCTCTACAACCGCTGCCACCTTATCGCCTGGTCGCTCTGCGGCGAAAACGCCAACCGCAAAAATCTCCTCACCGGCACGCGCTATCTCAACGAAACGGGCATGCTGCCGTTTGAGGAGCAGATTCTCGGCTACATCCGCGACACGGGCAACCATGTGCTCTACCGCGTCACGCCCATGTATAACGAAGAGGAACTTGTCTGCCGTGGCGTGCGCCTTGAGGCGCAATCGGTCGAGGACCACGGCAAGACCCTCTGCTTCCACGTATATTGCTACAACCTGCAGCCGCACGTGCAGATCGACTACGCCACCGGCCGCAATCAGGCCTCGGGAGACTAGGACCGACCAAGCTGCCCCAAAGCCTAAAATGATCCGTTTTCCTCCGTCCCCAAGGAATCAAAACCACCCCTAAAAGGGGTGGTTTGCTCTTAGGGTATAACCCTTGGATTTCCGGCACGCGTCTAAAGGCGCCGGCCCTCACGGGGTTCGGGCCGCACTGCAGATTGACCCGTGGCGGGCCGGTCAAACCGGCGCTATTTACGCCCCGGCCCCCTGCCGAAGGGGTCCTCGCACTCCTTGACGCTCAGCCGGTCGAGCGCGATGTCGGCCTTCTCCTGCTCCCGGATGTACTTCGCGATCGCGGCCTCGTTCAGGCCGACCGTGGACACGCAGTGGCCCTCGGCCCAGAACTTCCTGTTGCCGAACTTGTACCTCATGTTCGCGTGCCTG
>URBM01000037.1 GCA_900545995.1 uncultured Collinsella sp.
AAGCTGACAGACCCCTATGCCCCAAAACGCGACAACGATTCGTACGTTCTTACCGTAGGCTGCCTAGCCCATATGCTTACGGCGCTCGACACGAAACTCAAGCTCGAATGGGAACCCGACGAGCGTCATGAGCTCGAAAGCAAGCGGAACACCCTGCGCACCGCACTGTTCCTTCCGTTGGACGGCCTCAAGCGCTGCAACGTCGAGCTCAATACACAGGCGCGGCAAAAGCCCGGAACCACGGGGCAGAAAACTCCAAGACCCCATGCGGCCATCGTCGACCGCAACCGATATAACCGCATGACCGCGCACTTTTCCGCCGAGGGAGCAGCCATAAGGACGCTGATCGATCTGCTGTGCCTCCTGAGCATCAACGAGCTATTTGAGGGCTATCTCGCCCTTGTTCCCGCGACGGCACCCAAGTCGGTAGCAAAGATCATCGAGACCTGCAGACGCCAGTTTGAGCGCCATCGCACTGGCAGCGAGATGAACGCCAGCATCGCGCAGTACTACGCGGCTCATTACAAAAATGACGGATGTGCCCCTGTCGAGCATCAGCTGCGGCTCGCCTACACCACGCCCGCCGCAACGCTCCATCGCTTTGGAGCCCTTGGCGCTTGCGAGCCGCACGAACAGGCAGCCTGCCCCACAACCGAGCTCGATCTCAGGCTCGGACGAACCCTGTAGCCCGCCAGCCCCTCCGCGGGCAACAATCCTATTCCACAACACAACCAACAGAAAGGAGTCCTCATGGACACCAATCATTCCCCCATCATCAGCCCCCTCACCATGCGTGAATCCGCCCGAGGTATCACGCTCACCAGCATTTACGATGAGATGCTCGCCCGTCGCGAGCTCTCCGTCATGGGAAACATCGAAACCCCGATGGCCCACGACCTATGCCAGCAGATCCGCCTGCTCGATGCCACCGACCCCAGCCGCCCCATCACCATATTTGTCGCCAGCGCCGGCGGAAGCGTGCGATCGGGTCTTGCGATCTATGACGCCATGCGCCTCGCATCGTGCCCCATCCGCACCGTCTGCCTGGAATTCGCCGCGTCCATGGGCGCCGTAATCTTTATGGGCGGCGACGATCGCCGTATGGCGCCCCATGCAGAGCTCATGATTCACGACCCGCTGATCCCCCAGGGGGCAGGCGGCTCGGCACTTGCGCTGCAGGAAACCAGCCGGCGTCTCATGCAGACCCGCAAGACCCTCACGCAAATCCTCTCGGACCGCAGCGGCCTCACGCCCAAGCGCATCCAGTCCCTCACTGCAAAAGACACCTACCTTTCGGCCAAGCGCGCCGTCGAGCTCGGCTTTGCCCACGAAATCCTCTCGACCACCAAGGAGGTCGCACATGTCTAACCTCGCCAGCCGCCTCGCCGCATCTGAGTCCGCATCGTCCACCATCCTCGCCAAGGATCGAACGCTTTCCTGCGACACCCGCCAAACGGGACTCAACAACAACGCACTTGTAATCGGCCCCTCGGGAGCCGGCAAGACCCGAAACGTCCTCAAGCCCAACCTGCTGCAAATGAACGCAAGCTACATCGTGCTCGACACCAAAGGCACGCTCTGTCGCGAAGTGGGACCCGTGCTGGCAGCCCACGGTTACCGCGTGCAATGTCTCAACTTCGCCGACCTCAACACCGTCCCGGCCCTTGCGCCCGGCATCGAGCGCTGCGGCTACAACCCCCTGAGGCACATTCGCCGCAAGGCGGACGGCAGGCCCAACCAGCAGGACATCCTCTCGGTGGCAAAGGCCATCTGCCCCATCGAGGACAACAACCAGCCTTTTTGGGATCATGCGGCGGCAAACCTGCTGTCGTGTCTTATCGCCTACGTCACCGAACAGCTACCCGCCGACGAGCAGACGATCAGCTCGGTCATCAAGCTGATCGAGCACCTGCAGGACGGTGCCACGGCCCGATTGTTTGACGATCTGATCACGACCGACCCCCAAAGCCATGCCCTCTCGCTATGGCGGCGCTACGCCATTACGCAAAATGCCGAGCGCATGCACGCGAGCATCGTCGGCATCCTTGCCGAAAAGGTCATGTGTCTGGGATTCGACGGTGCGGCACAGCTCTATCGTGAGTGCCATCAGGTGGACTTCGCTTCCATGGGACACACCCCCTGCGCCCTGTTTGTAACCGTAAGCGATATTGACCGCAATCTCGATCCGCTGACCGGCCTCTTTATTACGCAGGCGTTTATGGGCCTCATTCGTGAAGCCGATAGGCAGCCCGACGGCAGCCTGCCCGTGCCCGTGCGCTTTATGCTCGATGACTTCGCAAATCTGCAGATCCCCCAGATCGACAACGTGCTCTCGATTATCCGAAGCCGCAACATCTGGGCAACGCTGCTGCTGCAGTCGACCAACCAGCTCGATGCGCTCTATGGCGAGGCACGCGCACGCTCCATCATGGGCAACTGCGACACGCATCTGGTGCTGGCGTTCCAGGATCCCGAGAGTGCCCGGGTGTTTTCTGACCGCGCCGACGCGCTGCCCAGCACGCTCATGGCGACGCCGATCGATCGCTCGTGGCTCTTTGTACGCGGTCGCACTCCCGAACAGGTCGAGCGCTTTAGGCTCGAAGACCATCCGCTCTACGGGGAGCTGCCCGAGGCGCAGCGAGGCCATGCGGAGACCGAGATCTAGGCGCAGGGTTCTCGCAGCGCGCGGCGCCCCGGCGATGTTCCACAAAGGCCATGCGCCCCGGGACCATGGCAAAGCAAAGGGACCCGCATCCGATAGGATACGGGCCCCTGACTATAAGGCGCGATGCGTTAACAGCAGCGACTACTTGCGATGCGCGCGGTAGAACTCGATGAGCGCCTGGGTCGAAGCGTCCTGTTCGGCCTTTGCGGCGTCGTCGTGGAAGGCCGGGGTAATCTGCTTGGCAAGCTGCTTGCCCAGCTCAACGCCCCACTGGTCGTAGGAGTCGATGCCCCAGACCGTGCCCTCGACAAACGTGATGTGCTCGTACAGGGCGATGAGCTCGCCGAGCGCAAACGGGGTCAGCGTGTCGCCGAAGATCGAGGTCGTCGGGCGGTTGCCCTCAAAGCAACGGGCCGGGACGATCTGCTCGGGCGTGCCCTCGGCACGAACCTCGTCGGCCGTCTTGCCAAAGGCGAGTGCCTTGGTCTGGGCCAGGAAGTTGCCCAGGAACAGCTCATGCACGTCCTGACCGCTATCGGTCGCAGGGTTGGCGGTATTGGCGAAGGCAATGAAGTCGGCCGGAACCACCACAGTGCCCTGGTGCAGCAGCTGGTAGAAGGCATGCTGGCCGTTGGTGCCGGGCTCGCCCCAGAAGATCTCACCGGTATCGGAGGTCACAGCACTGCCGTCCCAGCGGACGTGCTTGCCGTTGGACTCCATGGTGAGCTGCTGCAGGTAGGCCGGGAAGCGGTGCAGATACTGGCAGTACGGAAGCACGGCGTGGCTCTTGGAACCGAAGAAGTTGACGTACCAGACGTTGAACAGGCCCATCAGCGCGACGGCGTTGCTCTCGAGCGGCGTGTTGCAGAAGTACTCGTCGATGGCATGGAAGCCCTCGAGGAACTGCTGGAAGCGCTCGGGGCCGAGCACGACGATCAGCGACAGGCCCACGGCGGAGTCGACGGAGTAGCGGCCGCCGACCCAGTTCCAGAAACCAAAGGCGTTAGCGGGGTCGATACCAAAGGCCTCAACCTTCTCGAGTGCGGTGGAAACGGCGACGAAGTGCTTTGCCACGGCCTCGGCGTTCTGCTCATCGGAGCCATCGATGGCGCCCTGAGCCTTGAGCTGCTCGAGCATCCAGGTCTTGACCTCGCGAGCGTTGGTGAGGGTCTCGAGCGTGGTGAAGGTCTTGGAGACGATGATTACGAGCGTGGTCTCGGGATCCAGGCCGCGGAGCTTCTCGGCCTGATCGTTGGGGTCGATGTTGGAGATGTAGCGGCAGTCGATACCGGCGTCGGCGTAGGGACGCAGGGCCTCGTAGGCCATGACCGGGCCCAGATCGGAGCCACCGATGCCGATGGACACCAGGTGCTCGATCTTCTTGCCGGTAACGCCCTTCCACTCACCGGAGCGCACGCGCTCGGCGAAGGCATACATGCGGTCGAGGACCTCGTGCACGTCGGCGACGACATCCTGGCCGTCAACGATGAGCTGGCCCTTCTCGCTTGCCGGACGGCGAAGCGCGGTGTGCAGGACGGCGCGGTCCTCGGTGGTGTTGATGTGCTCGCCGGAGAACATGGCGTCGCGGCGCTCCTCGAGCTTCACCTCGCGGGCAAGATCGCACAGCAGCTTGACGGTCTCATCGGTCACCAGGTTCTTGGACAAATCGAAGTGCAGGTCACCAGCGTCAAAGCTCAGCTTGTTCACACGCTCGGGATCGGCGGCGAACCAGGCCTTGAGGTCGATGCCTTCAGCCTCGAGCTTCTCCTGATGAGCCTCGAGCGCCTTCCAAGCGGCAGTCGACGTAGCATCGATAGGTGCGGCAACAGTTGCCATAGAGTCCTCCTCAGCATACGGGCGCACGCCTCCATGCGCCCGGACATTCAGATGCCACTATTCTAGCGCAGGTCAAGACCATAATCAGCGAGCGTTGCCAATCGGCCCCCAAACGGCAACCGACCAAAAAGGGACAGGTTTATTTTGGCAGGTCAAACGCTTTACCTACCAAAAATTAACCTGTCCCTTCCTGGCAGGCTCTAGGCCGCGGCGCACACGCTGCCGAGCAACTCGCGCAGAGGAGACCCAATGCCCTCAAGCAGTTCGGGTGCGATGATGGCAAAAACGGGAACCTCGCCGGCCCCCACGACGGCGGGCACTTTTCCCTCGGAGACGATGCATCCATAAGGGACAAAACCGTCTTCGCCGGCGTCGAGCGCCGCCATGCGACGCGCGAGCTCGCGCGCAAAGCCAGCAGTATCGGCATCGCCAATCGCCAGGGCAAAGTCCACGCCTTCGTCGGTCGCCAGGGCCACGGCTTCGTCGATCAGCTCGTCTCCCCCATCGCCCTCAACCGAGCCGCAGCGGAAAAGTACACGCTCGAGCAGAGCTCGATCAAGCGAGCCGAGTGCCGCCGAGACGAGCTCATCACGCGTATGCTTGTCACCGCCCAGCACTACCAGCGCCTTAGTGCCGCCGTAGTGAGCGACCAATCGTCCGCACCAGCGAGCCACGTCTCCATCCGCAACAAGGCGCGTCGGCATACCAAACCCATAATTGACCATCTTTCCCACAACCCTTCCGTGCATGTAGGTGGCACCGATCGTTAGGCTCATGCTACGAAGCGAGGTTTTCCGGGCTGTTTCGCACTCTTTAGGGCTGCGTTAAATACCAAATGTAACCGAACGACCATACCTGCCAAAAAGGGACAGGTTTTGACGATGTCCGCGCAAGCCGGTATTATCGAACAGGTATTCGATAAGAACATGTGTTTGATGGGAGGACGCGTGGGGCACGAGCGTCACACCTATATCTGCATCGACCTTAAAACGTTCTACGCCAGCGTCGAGTGCGTCGACCGCGGGCTCGATCCCCTCACTACGTGCCTGGTCGTTGCCGACGAATCGCGCGGACGCACGACCATCTGTCTCGCTATCACGCAGGCCATGAAGGACTTAGGTATTCACAACCGCTGTCGTCTGTTCGAGATTCCCGACGGCATCGACTACATCAAAGCAATGCCGCGTATGCAGCACTACATGGAGGTGTCGGCGCAAATCTACGGCATCTATCTGGAATACGTCAGCCCCCAGGACGTGCACGTCTACTCCATCGATGAGTGCTTTATCGACGTGACGCCCTATCTGGACCTCTATCACACCGATGCGGAAGGCTTCGCCTGCATGTTGCGTGACGAGGTCTTGGCGCGTACCGGCATCACGGCGACGGTCGGCATCGGCCCCAACCTATTCCAGGCTAAGGTTGCACTTGATATCACCGCCAAGCACGTACCCAGTCGCATCGGCAAACTCGACGACGAGACCTTTCGCAAGGAGATCTGGCCCCATCGCCCCATCACCGACATCTGGGGCATCGGCCCCGGCGTGGCGGCCCGTCTCGAGAAATACGGCGTCTACGACCTGATGGGCGTTGCCGCACTCGACGAGAACCTGCTCTACGACGAGCTCGGCGTCAACGCCGAATATCTCATCGCCCACGCCTTCGGGCGCGAGCCGACAACCATCGCCGATATCCAAGCTTATCGCCCGCAAGCGACCTCGACCACCACAGGGCAGGTGCTCTCGAAGGGCTATGCCTACGAGCAGGCCTACACCGTCTTGCGCGAGATGGTCGACAACGCCGTGCTGGATTTGATCGACAAGCACGTGGTGTGCGACAGCATCTCGCTCTTTGTGGGTTATGCGAGCGAACGAGCCGACATACGTCGGCTCAACGCCAGCGGCACGGCGCAGTATATAGACGGCTGCGGACACCTACGCTCGAGCACGTCGAGTATCGAACCCACCGCAACCGCCGGCCCCGAGCTCGCGCCCCGCGCGCCCAAGCCCGTCCAACGCGACGACGAACGGCGGCGCTTGGTGCGTGAGGCGCAGACAATCGATGGCATCTTTGTGGGAGAGCATGGTGGCAAACCGCGTGGTGGCTATGCCGCACTTTTCGCGCACTCCAACGCCTCGCGAAAGCTGCCCGAGCGCACCAATTCGTTTAAGAAGATCATGGGCTATTTCGATGAGCTCTGGGCGCAGACCGTCGATCCCAAACGACCGGTCAAGCGCATCAACCTGGGCTTTGGCAACCTCATGCCCGAAGAATTTGCCACCATCGATCTATTTAGCGATATCGAGGCGGATGAGCGCGAGCGCGACCTGGCGCGCGCCGTCCTGGCCGTGAAAGGCAAGTACGGCAAAAACGCGCTCGTCAAGGGATTAAGCTTTACCGCCGGCGCCACCGCACGCGAACGCAACGATCAGGTAGGAGGACATCGTGCCTAAGTCCCAGCAACAACCGATGCGGCCGCCGACACCTTTTGAACGCCTAGCGGACCCCGAGGGAAGACGTCGATCCGCCGACCCCAAGCTCACCGCCAACGGTGCCGTGCGCGCCAACCGCGCCGCACAGTTTATGCCCTTTGCCGCCCTCACGGGATACTACGAGCTCGTGCGCAAACAAGAGATCACTGTTGAGCCCGAATGCGAACTCACGGAAGAAAAAGCCCTCGAGCTTTCGAAAAAGCTCGAGGGCCTCAAACGAGGCGACCTGGTGCGTGTCACCTATTACGATACGTACGGTTATCGTAGCCGCACGGGCATTCTCGACGAAGTGTTACCCGCATTCAAGCTGCTCAAACTCAGGGATATCGCCATCAACTTCGACGATATCCAGGACATTGAGCTACGCGGACGGGCCTAGCGACGAGAACGCTTGCGCAAGACGAGAGCAATGCCAAGCACTGCGGCGGCTGCAACCAGCAATCCCAAGACCAGCGTGAGGGTCGAGTCGCCAGCGCGAGGCAGCGAGCCGTCCTTCGGAGTCTTCTTAGCGGTCGTCGTGACGGTGGTCGTGGTGCTGCTCGACTGGTCGTTGCCACCCGTCTGGCTGCCGCCAGGCTGATCGCCGCCACCCGGCTGCGAAGGATCGGTGGGTTCCGTCGGATCCGGAGTACCGGGATCAACCGGATTCTCCTTGCGCTGGATCCAGACCTGGCAACCATAGAACGGGTTGGCGGTACCAAGGCACAGACCCTGGTTGGTCACCGCAAAGGTGCGCAGACCATGGTTATACGGATCGTTAAAGCCATTAGTCGTCAGCGTCGTAAAGTTCACGCCGTCCTTGGTCACATACATATCAAAGCCGCGCTCGGCATCGCGCAGGTAACACATGCACGTAAGGACACTCTGCAACTTCTTGAGGTTCTCCTCGCTCAGCAGCTTATCGAGCGCATCCTGAATATCGCTCGGCAGCTCGGTGCCATAGGCATCCTCGTACTGCTGCTTAAGGCTCTCATAGCTATCGAGCATGTCCTGATACTGGTCGGCAAAGGACTTGAAGTACGCGATCTCGCCATCGATCTTCTGGACATAAGCGGCGTCGTCCTCAAAGTCCTGGGGCATCGTCGCGGCCTGATCGCAAAGACCGCCCGCGGCATCCTCCAGCGCATCGCTCAGATCGCCAAAGCCCTTAGCAACCTCGGTCTTCTCGTCATCGACATCGACGGCCTCGTTTGAATCATCGTCCGCAAGCGTGTTCACGGGAACGATGGGGTCGTCAGGCGATTTCTTGTCGAGCAGGTGATCGAGCAGGTCCCTAAGGCGCTGAACCTGAGAGTCCCACTCCTCGGGCGTCATATCGATAATGTCGCCATTGGAGAACTGGCCGATCGGCTCAAGCAGGCTCGCGGTATCAAAGGTACCGATATACAGCTTGCCGTCGAACTTCTGCATGCGCCAAATGTACTGGTTCTCGTTTCGGCCAAAGCCCGAAGTCAGGCCGGAAATACCGCCCTCGGGGAACATGTCGGTGCGATCGCCAACGACGAGCTCCATGTTCTCGTCCTTGTCCATGCGATAGATGTTAACCGACTGCTCAAGATTGGCATTCACAAACGAGCAGTCAACGCCGCCCATGCTGCTCTTACCGCCCTCTTCGGTGTTGGATTTGTTGAACAGGATGCGCTCGAGGGCAATCTCCTCGTCGTTGTATTCACCGATATAGAGGTAGTCGTTGTAGACGATGAGGTTGGCAGCGCCAGAACGGGTACGGGCAGGATCGATGCCAAAGCAGTACTTTGCACCGTCCGTCTTCTGATCGCCGACAATGGGAGTCCACGAATAGCTGCCGTCGGCATTCTTGTCGCCACGGACCATGGCAAACGACTGCATGGAATTATCATCGGGAGCGTTCTCGGGCGTACCGGTGCAGATGGTCGCATAGAGATGGCCATTGTACGAGACCATATCCCAAACGGCGCCGCCGTAGATGCTGTCCTTATAGCGAATCGCCGGATAGCCAAACAGCGTCTCCGAATTGGCAATCTCGGTGAAGCTGTCCTGGCCCTTCGAGGGGTCAGACGACGTCAGGATTGTCGACACAAAATTACCGTTCGCGTCTTTACCCACATTACTGATGACGAGCTGGCCATCATGGACGCACATGCCGCGGATACCGGTAGAAATGCCCTGCTTGTAGGCAGCACCGTAATCCTGCATGCTCGAAAGGCCCTGATAGACAACTTTGTACTCATCCGTCTTAGGATCGATCTCGTATACAGCAGGCAGGCCGCCTTTGCCGCCATTGGTCCTGACGCTGCCGCAGAAATAGAGCTTACCCTTATAGCTCACGGCATTGCGGAACAAAGGAGCGACGCCGTTGAGCGATTCAGAGAGTAGCAGCTTGGTCTCACCGGTCTTGGTATTGATCTTGACCAAGATGCCGCCGCTGTCCTTGTCGGCCGTGCCGTCCTCCTTCTGCTGTCCATAGAAGAAGGTACCGTTAAACATGGCCTCCAGCGTCAGGCGCATGGTTTCGACATCAAAGGAATCGCCCAGCGTGCTGTTCATGAGCGTCAGCGTGTGCCCATCGCCGCATAGCAGGTGCCCACATAAAGCCAGTCACCATAGCTCGCAGCCGCCCAAGTGTAGCTCTGGCCGCGATCGCCTTCGTTGTTGGCCGTATTACCATCGGCGCCCGGAACGGCAACGGCACCGTTACCCTGGTAGTCGACGATGCCATCCGGCTGCGACGTTCCTACCGTAGGATGCGAGAGCTTCTCAAAGGAATACCCATTTCCCGCATTGTAGGTAACGGCACCCGATGCGTCTTCGGCGTGCGCCGGCAGCGGCGATACCAAGATAGCGGCAAGCGCTGCCACCAAGCCAAGTGTTCCCACTCGTCTCATAAGGTTATAGCCTCCCCTGTCCTAAAGCCCAGTTTTAGCATTCTTCATTTCTGTCCACGGTTAATTGCAATCTGAGCACAGCAATAATCAGTGTATAAATATACACCTGTAATTTTTTGGACGGGTTCATAGATGCTCGATTGGTAGCGAATTCCGCGCAAACCGTCACCAAACTCCACTTTTGCCGCATCTAAAGGTTATTTTTGCGCAAATTTTTGGATGCCGATAGTCACAATGGGCAGGAGGCTGGTACCCACCGGAGAGGGCAACGCCTACATTTTCATAACGTAATAGCCCGCACCCCTCACCGCCGTCTCGAGTGTGTCGCGATCAACCGGACGCTTCGAGCGTACGCGTGCCGTGTGGTCCGCATACGTTACCGTTGCCCACACGCCATCAAGCGTATTGAGGGCATTGGCTACGTTCTGAGCGCAGTCGTCACAGCTCATGCCGCCGATGAACAGCTCATCGCTATAGGGATAGTGCGACGCATCGGTATCCACCACAACAACCCTCTTGGCTTTCTTTCCGCTTGCGCCATCACTGCAGCAACTCTTCCCATGCGTCGACGCCGCAATACGGCGCAGCCCAAAGAACATACCAATAGCAATCACGCCCAGCACGATGATATTTGCTGGGTTGAGCAAGTCGCTCATACGCTCCCCTTCCTTACGGTCCATTTCAGAGATACCCCCGTGGGGTGTCCCCATCTTAACCCAAAATCATGTCGGTTCGGTCAATTAGTTTCCCTACTCAAACTTTTTTGTTGACCATGGCTTACTTTCGTGTATAAGTTTTCCTAGGCTAACAGTTTAGATCCGTAAGGAGCACCGTGACCCGAACCATAGACATTCCAACGTTTCAGGCAGCGGTCGTGCGCAACTGCTCTCCCACGCTCGCGGGCATCAAGCCGGCATCGCTCTTTACCTATCCCGGCGTCTACGCCCATCAGGATGGTTCGGACGCGACCGCGTCATCGCAGAACGCCGAGCACGCCTGCTCAACGTTATCGCCCAGTGCAACCGCGAGCTTAACACGCTCGGCATTCATCTGAGCGTTTTGGTCTGGCGCCCCTGCGGGGCGCTCGTATACGCATATCGGCCCAATAGCCTCGCCACTTACCTTGCTGACCCGCGCGCCAAAACGGCACTCGCCAAGGAGGGCCACGACACCGGCAACCTCTCGGCATGTCTTGTGCACCTGGCATCGCGCATCACGCTCGCAAGCAATAACGCCGCGGAATGCGCATGCGGCCAAACCCGATGCGCATTGGACCATCAAGCACGCTACGACAACGGCCGCACCTGCGAGTTTCCACACGAAATTGGCTACTTCCTGGGGTATCCCTACGACGACGTGCACAAGTTCATCGCCCAACGTGGCGAGAACTACAAGATCTTTGGAGCCTGGAAGGTCTATACGAATGCCGAGCAGGCACTTGCGACGTTTGATGCGTACCGTGCCTGCACCCAACACCTCACCTTTATCTATCAGCAGGGCTGCAGCTTGGCGCAACTTGCCCAGGCGACCCGATAGAACGTACAAACCGCGGCCGCACGCCGCACAACCGAAAGGACTCAATATGAGCAAGACCGCAGTCGTCTACTGGAGCGGCACAGGCAACACCGAGGCCATGGCAAACCTCGTCGCCGAGGGCGCGACGTCAGCCGGAGCCGAGGCCGCAGTCATCCCCTGCGCCGACTTCTCTGCCGACAAGGCCACCAACTATGATGCCATCGCCTTCGGCTGCCCCGCCATGGGCTCCGAGGAGCTTGAATACGATGAGTTCCAGCCCATGTGGGATGAGGTCAAGGAAGCCCTCGGCGACAAGAAGGTCATCCTCTTTGGTTCCTATTCGTGGGCCGAGGGCGAGTGGATGGACAACTGGAAGGCGGACGCCGACGAGGCGGGCGTCAACGTCGTCGATTCCGTCATCTGCTACGATGCGCCCGACGATGAGGGCGAGGCGGCCTGCAAAGCCCTGGGAGCGGAGCTGGCCTAACGAAGCCGTCAGAAAGTCGCAAAGCAACTGACAGCCGAGCATTGCACAACAACAGTCGTTCACGCCCAAACAAAAACGGGGGCCGGATACTATCCGGTCCCCGTTTGCTATATCGACAACTTCGACGCGCCGCTACGAGATATTGCCCAAGAACGCCTTGGCGCGCTCGCTCTTTGGATGATCGAAGACCTCGCTCGGCGTACCCTCTTCCACGATAACGCCGCCGTCCATAAAGACGACGCGGTCGGCAACGTCGCGAGCGAAGCCCATCTCGTGCGTCACCACGATCATGGTCATGCCGTCACGTGCCAGGTCGCGCATGACCCCCAACACGTCGCGGACAAGCTCGGGATCGAGCGCCGACGTGGCCTCATCAAAGAGCATCACGTGCGGATTCATCGACAGGGCGCGGGCGATGGCCACGCGCTGCTGCTGGCCGCCCGAAAGCTGGCTCGGCATAAAATCGATGCGCTCGGCCAGGCCGACCTTGGTCAGCTCCTCGACGGCAATCTTCTCGGCCTCTTCCTTGCTGCGCTTGAGCACCTTTTGCTGCGCAAGCATGACGTTCTTTTTGACCGACAGGTGCGGGAACAGGTTGAACTGCTGAAACACCATACCCAAATGCGTACGTACCTTGTTAAGGTCGACGCCCTTGGCACACACATCCACGCCCTCAACGACAATCGAGCCGCTCGTGGGATGCTCCAGACGATTGATGCAGCGAAGCATCGTCGACTTGCCCGAGCCCGAAGGACCCAGGACTACGACGACCTCACCCTTGTGCACATCCAGATCGATGTCGCGCAGGACCACGTTATCGCCAAAGGCCTTCTGGAGGTTCTTGATGCTGACGACGACCTCGTTCGAGTTATTGGTTTCGCTCATGATAGGACCTCCTTACAGACCGGCGATGTGATCGGCGGGCGTCGCGACAACCTGTCCGGCACTCTTGGTGGGACGCTTCTTTTTGGTTTCGGCCGTCCCCAGAAGCCTCGCCTCAAGACCGCTCACCAAGCGCGCAAGCGGCAGGGTGATGACCAGATAGAACAGGGCGGCAACCACATACGGCGTGATGGACCCCGTCGTGGCCACGATGGTGCGGGCGTTCATGACGATCTCGACCACGCCCACGGCCGCGAGCAGCGACGTATCCTTGTAAAGCAGGATGAACTCACTGGTCAGCGTAGGCAAAACATTGCGGAACGTCTGCGGAATCATAACGTAGAGCAGCGTCTGGAAGGCATTCATGCCCAGCGAACGCGCGGCCTCATTCTGGCCCTTGGGGATTGACTGAATACCGGCGCGGAAGATCTCGCACAGGTAGGCGGACGAGTTCATGGCCATGACGATGACGCCCAGCACATAGTTATCAACCTTGACGCCGGCAAGCGGCAAGCCAAAGAACGCGATGTAGATCTGCAGGAACGCCGGCGTACCACGGATGATATTCACATAGATGCCGGCAAGGCAACGAAGGATGCGCGACTTGGAAATGCGCATGAGCGACAAGGCAAAGCCAAAGGGAATTGCCAGCGGAAACGCCACGAGCACGATCGAGAGCGACATGAGGAAGCCCTTGAAGACGATCGGCAGGCTCTGGACCAAAATGACCGGGTTCAGGAACAGGCGAAGGAACATGTTGGAATTCCATGCCTCGACCCACGGCTGCTCCTTAAGATCGGCCAGGAAGTTATCGAATGCCGTCACGCCCTTGATCTCGACGGAAGGAATCTTGGAAATCTTCTTGGTCGAACCGTCGGCGAGCGTATAGGTGCCGCTAAAGGCCTCTTCGCCGCCCTCGACGGGAAACGTCACGCCGTAAACCTCGACACGGAAAAAGCCGCCGGCAGGCGCCGTCTCGCCAAAGTCAATCTTGAGCGTCTGGCCGTCAGCCTTGCACGTGGGCTTCATGGGCGTACGATCCATGAGGTCCTCGCCCGAGAGCATCGTCAATCGCGTGTCATCGGTACCAAACGTCGTGCCGTCGACAAACGTCAGCGAAAGACCGCTCAGC
>URBM01000038.1 GCA_900545995.1 uncultured Collinsella sp.
ATCGTCGGCAGCGTCAGATGTGTATAAGAGACAGCCAAGTACCCGCGCATCGCGAGCGCGTGGTATGCCGAGCGCGGCGTGAATGCCGACATCGTTTCGCTGCACGGCAATATTGAGCTGGGCCCCATTGTCGGTATGACCGACCGCATCGTGGACATTACCGCCACGGGCGCGACCCTGCGCGACAACGACCTGGTCATCACCGGCCGCATCATGGATTGCACGGCGCGCTTCTTTGTCAATCCGGGTGCCGCGCGCCTGGATCCGCGCGTGCGCAACCTGGCCGATCGCCTGGCGGCCGCCGTGAAGGACAAGCATTTTGAGCCCGTTGCGGGCTCGGCACAATAGCGCGAGCGCGCACGGGCGCCCCCATATCCGGGCTGCGGGTCGATTGTCGCCGCTGTCCGGTCTCACGTTTCTCAAACGCAACCTCGACCGATAGGGGATACCGATATGAAGACCATCAAACTTGCTCCCGGCGAGCGCCTCGTCACCAACCAGCTCAACCGCAAGGGCGTGCTTCCGCAAAACATCGTCGACGCCGCCCGTGATATCGTGGCCAACGTGCGCGCCAACGGCGATGCCGCGGTGCGCGATTACTGCCAGCGTTTTGACGGTGTCGAGTTGCAGAGCTTCCGCCTTCCGCAGGAGCAGATCGATGCTGCGCTCGAAGGCCTCGACCCCGCTTTTGTTGCCGCGTTGGAGAAGGCCGCGCGCCAGATTCGCGAGTTCCACCAGCGTGAGGTCGAGCAGAGCTGGTTTACCACGCGCCCGGACGGCACGATGCTCGGCGTTAAAGTGACCCCGCTTGCCGCAGCCGGCATCTATGTGCCGGGCGGCCGTGCGCAGTATCCCTCCACCGTGCTCATGAACGCTATTCCCGCCAAGGTGGCCGGCGTTAAGCGCGTGGTCATGGTGACTCCGCCGCAAAAGGACGGCCTGATCAGCCCGTATACGCTCGCGGCTGCCAAGCTCGGCGGCGTGGACGAGATCTATATGGTGGGTGGCGCCCAGGCTGTCGCTGCGCTGGCGTACGGCACCGAGACCATTCCGCGTGTCGATAAGATCACCGGCCCGGGCAACGCCTTTGTCGCCGCGGCCAAGCAGATCGTGTCGGGCGACGTGGGCATCGACATGGTCGCCGGCCCGTCCGAGGTCTGCGTGCTGGCCGATGCCACGGCCAAGCCCATGGTGGTCGCGGCCGACCTGATGGCTCAGGCCGAGCACGATCCGCTGGCCGCCTGCTATCTGGTGACCTGCGATGAGCAGTTTGCGCGCGAGGTCGAGGCGGGTGTCGATATTCTGGTGGCGCAGTCGCCGCGCGCCGAGATCACGCGTGCCTCGCTCGATAACGAGGGCACCATCGTGGTGGCCGCCGATATGGCTGCCGCTGTCGAGGCGGTGAACACCGTGGCGCCCGAGCACCTTGAGCTGCACTGTAAGGATGCGATGGGCCTGCTCGGCGGCATTCGCAACGCCGGCGCCATCTTTGTGGGCGCGTGGAGCTCCGAGCCGCTCGGCGATTACGTTGCCGGCCCCAACCACACGCTGCCGACCGGCGGCACGGCCATGTTCTCCAACCCGCTTTCGGTCGAAGAGTTCGTTAAGCGCTCGAGCGTCATTTGCTATACGCCCGAGGGTCTGCTCTCCGACGCTCCCGCGACGCAGCGCCTGGCCGAGGCCGAGGGCCTGTGGGCGCACGCGCTTTCGGCCGCACTGCGCCGCCGCGTGCTGGAGCAGGGCGAGGGTGCCGTGAGTGCCGAGTCGCTGGCCGCGGCCGACCTGACCAAGGTCGCCTGGCCGGGTGATACGACCGCGACGGTCGCCGAGGGCGTGGACCTGGCGGCAGCTGCGGGCGGTGCCACTGGCGCGGTCGTCGAGGGGGCCTAATATGGCCGAGCTGACGCCCCGCATGAAGGAACTCGTCCAGCCTTACCTGGCCGGTATTGAGCCCTACGATCCTAACTTTACGCCCACGCGCATCAACCTTTCGGCCAACGAGAACACCTATCCCGTGCCGGCCGGCGTGCGCGAGGCGGTCGACGCGGCCCTGGTTGCCACGCCGCTCAACCGCTATCCCGATCCCATGTCCAACGACCTGCGCGACGAGCTTGCCACTTGGCATGGCGTGACGCGCGAGAACATCTGCGTGGGCAACGGCGGAGACGAGCTGCTCTATAACTACCTGCTGGCGTTTGGCGGCGCGGGGCGGACCCTGCTCAACTGCCCGCCGTGCTTTAGCGAGTACGCCTTCTTTGCATCGCTGTGCCAGACCGAGGTGCGCGACGTGTGGCGCGATCCGGCAACCTTTGAGCTCGATCAGGCTGCCGTGCTTGCGGCGGCGCCCGAGTGCAACCTGGCCATCGTGACCTCGCCCAACAATCCCACGGGCGATGTGGCGCCACTCGACTTTGTCGCGGCGCTGTGCGATGCCTGCCCTGGCATGGTGATGGTCGACGAGGCCTACGTTGAGTTTGCCGACGATTCGTTTGGCGCGGCCACCACGGCGCAGGGGCTTATCGCCGAGCATCCCAACCTGGTGATTCTGCATACGTTGTCCAAGGCGTTTGGCGCTGCCGGTACGCGTCTGGGTTACGTGATCGCGGCGTCCGAGGTCATCGACGTGTTCGCGGCGATTCGCCAGATCTATTCGGTCAACGTGCTGAGCCAGGCGGCGGCGCTTGCCTGCGTGCGTGCCCGCGATGCGTACACGCCCGTGGTGGCACAGGTCGCATCCGAGCGCGAGCGCGAGCTGTGCGCCCTGCGCGCGATGGCTACCGAGGGCCTGCCCGTGGAGGCATGGCCGAGCGCGGCGAACTTTGTGCTCGTGCGTACGCCGCATGCCACGCGCGTGCGCGAGCGCCTACGCGACGAGTATTCGATTTTGGTGCGCGACTTTAGCTATGCGCCGGGGCTTGCGGACTGTCTGCGCATTACCGTGGGCACGCCGCAGGAAAACGATGAGGTACTGGCTGCGTTTGCCGTGCTGGTGAAGGAGGAGATCTAGATGGGCCGTTATGCCGAGGTGACCCGCAAGACGGGGGAGACCGACATTGTCGTCAAACTCGACCTGGATGGAACCGGTACGTGCGATATCTCGACCGGCGTGCCGTTTTTCGACCATATGCTCAACGCCTTTGTCCGCCATGGCCTGTTCGATTTGACGGTGCATGCGGTAGGCGATGTGGAAGTCGATGCGCACCATACCGTCGAGGACACGGGCATTGTGCTGGGCGAGGCGTTTTGCCGGGCGCTGGGCGACAAAGCGGGTATTACGCGCTTTGCCGATGCGGCGATCGCCATGGACGAGACGCTCGTGATGGCCGCCGTGGACATTTCGGGTCGCGGCCAGGCCTACTGCGAGCTGCCCGTGCCGACCGAGCGCGTGGGCAGCTTCGATACCGAGCTGGCTGTCGAGTTCTTCTATGCCTTTGCGCGCGATGCCAAACTTACGCTGCACGTGCGCGAGCTGGCGGGCGGCAACTCGCATCACATTATCGAGGCCGCCTTTAAGGCCGTGGGCCGCACGATGCGCCACGCCTGCGAGCTCGATCCCCGCGTGCAGGGCATCCCCAGCACCAAGGGCTCGCTGTAACCTGCCAAAAAGGGACAGGTTTATTTTGGCAGGTTTTATCTGCGGAAATGCTGTCTCATGTGGTGGGTGAACGTTTAACCGACCAAAATAAACCTGTCCCTTTTTGGCAGGTTTTGAATGGGAAAAGGGAGGGGTCGCGTGGGCGAACCAAAGATTGTGGTGGTCGACTACCACAAGGGCAACTTGTCGAGCGTCGTGCGCGGGCTTGCGCGCGCCGGTGCCGCCGCCTGCACATCGGACGATCCGGAGCAGATCTGCAACGCCGACGGCCTGGTCATCCCGGGCGTGGGCGCGTTCTATGACGCAATCGCCTTTATGCGCCAGAGCGGCGAGGAGGTGGCCGTGCTCGATGCCGTTGCCGCCGGAACTCCGCTGCTCGGCATCTGCCTGGGCCTTCAGCTATTTTTTGAGCGCGGCAACGAGGGCGTGCCTGCGGACGAGGGTGCGGACGCGGACGACGATGCCTCCGAGCAGGCCGGTGGTCCCTGGGTCGATGGCCTGGGCATCATGCGTGGCTCGTGCACGCACCTGGAATCAAGCCGCCTGAAGGTCCCGCACGTGGGCTGGGACCAGGTGCACATGACGCCCGCCGGTGCGGCCGATCCGTTGCTTGCCGGTTTTGCCGAGGGCGCCAACATGTATTTCACTCACAGCTACGCGGTGGCCGACGACGTCGATGCCGCCGATGTGTTGGCGCGCACGCACTATACACGGAGCTTCCCGTGCATCGTGCGCCACGGCAACGTGTGGGGCTGCCAGTTCCATCCCGAGAAATCCTCCGCGCTGGGTCAGCGTATCCTTAAGAACTTCGTCAGCATCGTCGAGGAGGTTGGCCGATGATTCTGTTTCCCGCAATCGATCTGATCGGCGGCAAGGTTGTGCGCCTGGAGCGCGGCGACCGCACCCGCTGCAAGGTATATTCCGACGACCCCGTGGCCGTCGCCCGTTCGTTTGCCGAGCAGGGCGCAAGCTGGGTGCACGTCGTCGACCTGTCCGCTGCCTTTGGTGAGGACGAGGATACATGCGCTGCCAACTCGGCGGCGATTAAGGCCATCTGCGGCGTCGACGGTCTGTCCGTGGACGTGGGCGGCGGCGTTCGCTCGCTCGCACGCATCGATGAGCTGGCAGGCTATGGTGCTCGCCGCATTGCGCTGGGCACCGTGCTCGTGACCGAGCCGGGTTTTGCTGAGGTGGCAGCCCAAGGCTTTGGCGAGCTGCTGGTCGCCGACATTGCCGCACGCGACGGCCAGGTTAAGGTGAACGGCTGGCGCGACGGCGCGGGCGTGGCGCTCGACGATGCCGTGGGGCAGCTTACCGAGCTGGGCTTTAAGCATCTGGTGTATACCGACATCGCGCGTGATGGCATGCAGACGGGCATCGACGTGGCGGCATATCGCCATGTGGCCGAGGTCGCGGGCTTTCCCGTCGTGGCGTCGGGCGGTATCTCGACGCTCGGCGATATCCGTGCGCTTGCCGCGGTAGGTGGGGGCGCGATTGAAGGCGCCATCACCGGTCGCGCGCTCTACGAAGGCAACTTTACGCTGGTTCAGGCGCTGGCCGCCGCCCGAGGGGGAGGAGTAGACCATGCTTACCAAACGCGTGATTCCCTGTCTGGATGTTAAGGACGGCCGCGTGGTCAAGGGCGTCAACTTTGTGAGCCTGCGCGATGCTGGCGACCCGGTGGAGCTGGCCCGCGCCTACGACCGCGAGGGTGCGGACGAGGTCGTCTTCCTGGACATTACCGCGACGAGCGACAACCGTGCGACGACTATCGAGATGGCGGCGCATGCTGCTGAGGAGCTGGCCATTCCCTATACCGTGGGCGGCGGCTTTCGCGACCTGGCGGGCATGCGCACCATGGTTGCCGCCGGTGCTGACAAGGTGTCGCTCAACTCTGCCGCCGTGCGCGATCCGTCGTTGATCAGCCAGGCCGCCGCGGCGTTTGGCAGCCAAGCCGTGGTCGTGGCGATCGATGCCAAGCGCGTGGGGCTGCCCGGGGAGCCGGGCGCCGATAAGTGGGAGGTCTTTACGGCGGGCGGCCGCAACGCTACGGGTATCGACGCAGTGGCGTGGGCCGAGGAGGCGGCTCGTCGTGGCGCCGGCGAAATCCTACTGACCAGCATGGACCGCGACGGTACCAAGGCCGGCTTCGATCTGGCGCTTACTCGCGCCGTGGCCCGCGCGGTGCCGATTCCCGTTATCGCGAGCGGCGGCGTGGGCACACTCGAGCATTTTGCCGAGGGTGTGATCGAGGGCGAGGCCGATGCCGTGCTGGCGGCGAGCGTCTTTCACTTTGGAATCTTCAGCATTCGCGAAGTCAAAGAGTATATGGCTTCTCAAGGTATTCCTGTGAGGCTGGACTTCTAATGCTGCGGCTTGCCCAGGCACCCGACCTTCCGGCTCCAACCCTTCTCGCGTACTTAAGTACGCGTCGTCGGGCTTGTCGCTCGGAATCTCGGGCACCTGGACAACCCTCGCCGACCTGTGGGGTTTACGGTAATTACTTGGGAGAAATGATGACTGAGGTAATAGAAGCGTCTGATCTTAAATACGACGCCCGCGGGCTGATTCCTTGTGTGGTTCAGCAGTATGACACCGGTGAGGTGCTTATGGTTGCTTGGATGAACGAGGAATCGGTGGGGTTGACGCTCAAGACCGGTACCACGTGGTTTTGGAGCCGCAGCCGCCAGGAGCTCTGGAATAAGGGAGCGACGAGCGGCAACATGCAGGAGGTCAAGGAGCTCTGGGCCGACTGCGATAGCGATACGCTGCTGGTCAAGGTCGACTCGCCGGGTCCGGCCTGCCACACCGGCAACCGTACCTGCTTCTTTAAGCGCGTGGAAGGGGGAGTGCGATGAAAGTCGTGACGCCGTTCGAGGTCGCCGACTGCAACACCGAGCTCCTCCGCGCGGGCGTGCCGTGCCGCGTGCACCTGACTGATGCCTGCGGGGCGCAGTCGCTTTGGCTCGAGGCCGAGAAGGAAAGGCTCGATGAGGCCCATGCCATCATCGTCGAGTTCTTTGAGAAAAAGGGCGCAAAGCCTCGGTTCGATGAGACCGGTACCTACTTTACGCTGCAGTAACGAGAGGAAATAACCATGGGAGTCAGAACAGCTAACGTGCAGCCGGGAAATATCGGCGAGACGCTGACGGGACTGGCCGAGGTGATTCACGGTCGTCGCGATGCGTCGCCGGAGGAGAGCTATACCGCCCGTCTGCTGACCGATGTCGAGGACGAACTGCTCAAGAAGCTTGCCGAGGAGGCGAGCGAGGTGATTATGGCCTGCAAGGATAACGATCACGATCACATCCGCTACGAGGCCGGCGACCTGATCTATCACCTACTCGTGACGCTCGAACGCTACGGTATCACCCTCGACGAGCTGGCCGGCGAACTCAACGCCCGCCGCCACTAGTCGTTTAAGAACGTCCCCGATGACCATAGAAGTTGCGGTGGAATAGTTCTTGTTTGACGGTCTTAGGGCTATAAACAGGAACTATTTCACCGCAACTTATAAAGGGATGGCTAGGCGAGGGGTGTGGGCTCCCATTCGCCGGTGGGGTGGGGGATGTCGAAGGTTCGATAACCGCAGTCGTAGGCGTGGGCCTGGGCCTCGCGGATGTTCCAGCAGATGTCGCAGACGCGGTGCGCGTCCGAGCCAAAAGTGATCGGCACCTCGGCGCGGGCAAAGCAGCGCAAAAGGCCGGTCGCGGGGTAGTAATCGTCGAGCCCCTTGCGCGGTGCGGCTGTCGAGACCTCAACGCGGCGGCCCGTGTCGTGGGCGCACTCGGCCATCTGCTGCCAGAACGGCGCGGGGTCAAAGTCGGGCGCAAAGCCTTCCTTCGAAAAGCGCATGACCAGGTCGGGGTGGGCCATCACATCAAAGCTGAGTGAGCTTTCGCAAGCACGGCACCAGTCGTCGACGTAGCGCTCCCACACGCCGAGCACGCCAAGGTTTTCCCAAACGTGCAGGTTGGTGTCGTCGTCGATCCAACCGCAGCGTGAATCGGGCGTATCGGGACGAGCGGCGTTTTCCGTTCCCGCCGTACCCGCGGCACCGGCCATGATATCGCCGGGGTCGCCAATCCAGTGCACGCTGCCCAGGCGTACGACGGCGTCCTGGGACCAGCGCTCAACAAACGGCTCGCAACCCTCGTACCAATCGCATTCAAAACCGTAGATAAAGGTGAGCTCCGGCGCAATCTGCGCGGCGAGTTTGCGGGCGTCCTCAAAGGCCAGACGATGTGCCGGCAAGTCGCCCTCGACGACCTGCACCTCGCAGTTGGCGTCCATACTGGCGGGCAGGGTGAGGTGGTCGGTCGAGACCATGACACGGCAGCCGGCGGCGGCAGCAGCGCGGACGTTGTCCTCAAATGTGGCATGGCCGTCCGAAAACGAAGTATGGGTGTGGCAATCGACCAGCGGGCAGGCGGGCATGGCGACTCCTTTGCATTTGGTGAATCCGCTCCATTGTAATGGTGCAACTTTCAACACACCGCGCACGCCGGAGCTCGAAATCGATCGGAAAGGCTGCGCGGTGCGACCTCGCTTGCTCTCAAAACATGTACGTCAGCCTCCAAAACCGACAAAAAATGACATGTTTGGAGGCTGATGTACATGTTTAGATAGGGGCGAGGGCGGCGATGGACGAAAGTCATGCCTGTGCCACGTCCGATGTGCTAGCGTTTGGGTGAACAAAACGAGCCCGCGCTGAAAGGATCCGGACCGTATGCCATGCGATAGCAAATCTCCGCTGTCCCGCGAGACCGATGCGCCCGAAACCATCGTCAAGCTGGAGTGCGACATCGACGATGCGTCGCCCGAGGTACTCGCCTATGCCGCCGACCGCTTGCGCGAGGCGGGTGCCCGCGAAGTGCACTGGCTGCCCCTCTACTGCAAAAAAGGTCGTCCCGGCTGGCAGCTGCAGGTAATCTGCGCCCGCGAGGACATTGACCGTCTGCAGATGATCATCTTTTTGGAAACCACGACCAACGGCATTCGTCGCCAGGTGATGGAACGCGTCTGTCTGCCGCGTCGTTTTGAGCAGGTGGCGACGCCTTGGGGTGAGGTGGCCGTCAAAGTAGCCACCCTGCCCGACGGCAGTGAGCGTGCGGCGCCCGAGTACGAGGACTGCTCCCGCCTCGCTCGCGAGCACAACGTGCCGCTCCAACGCGTGATGCAGGCGGCCCAGAGCGCGGCGCTGCGATTTGAATAGCGCGGCCGGCGACATTCCGCGCCCAGTCATATCAACCCCACCCGAAAGGACCACCATGAAATACCTCATCGCTTCCGACATTCACGGCTCGGCATATTGGACCGAACGCCTGGTCGCCGCCATCGAGTCCGAGCAGCCCGACCGCATCGTGCTGCTGGGCGACCTGCTCTACCACGGCCCGCGCAACAACCTGCCGCGCGACTACGCCCCCAAGCGTGTGATTCCGCTGCTCAACGCCCTGGCCGACCGCATCATCGCGGTGCGCGGCAACTGCGACGCCGAGGTCGACCAGATGGTGCTCGACTTCCCCGTCATGGCCGACTACGCCACGCTGTTCGACGAGACCGGCCGCGAGCTGTTCCTGACGCATGGCCACGTCTTTGGCGCCGGCATGCACAACAGTGTCGACCACGCGCCCGCGCTGCCCGAGGGGTCCGCGCTCGTCTACGGCCACACGCATATCAAGGTTAACGAGGCAAGCGAAGCGCACCCGGGCCTATGGCTCTTCAACCCCGGCAGCGTGAGCATCCCCAAGGATGGCACGCACAGCTACGGCATCTACGAGGGCGGTGCGTTCCGCCACGTGATCATGGAGGAGGACTAACCATGGCGCAGCACACGGCCCAGCAAAATGCCGAGGGCTCGCGCGATCTGTCCACGCTGGTCGACGCGTCGGCCGAGCTGCAGCATCTGGTGCAGACCATCTGGCGTCTGCGTCAGCCCGATGGCTGCCCGTGGGACCGCGAACAGACGCATCAGAGCATCGGCAAGAACATGATCGAGGAAGCCTACGAGGCGCTCGATTGCATCGAGGCGGACGACGTGGCGCATCTGCGCGAGGAGCTCGGCGACGTGCTCATGCAGGTCGTACTGCATGCGCAGATTGCGGCGGACGCCGGTGAGTTTACGCTGGCCGATGTGGCACGCGATATCGACGCCAAGCTCATCCGCCGCCACCCACATGTGTTTGGCGATGCGGATGCCGATAACTCCGACGAGGTGCTCAAGATCTGGGACGAGGTCAAGCTTGCCGAGAAGGCTGCCAAGGACAAGGCCGTGGCAGCGGGCGAGGCTGCGCCCGAGGGCCTGCTCGACGGCGTGCCTACGCACCTGCCGGCGCTGATGCAGGCTCAGAAGGTGTCGCGCAAGGCGGCTGCCGTGGGCTTTGAGTGGGAGACGGTCCAGGATGTGTGGGACGAGGTTGCCGAGGAGCGTGCCGAGTTTGAGGCCGAGGAGCCCGGCTCGCCCGAGCGCGAGATGGAGTTTGGCGACCTGCTCTTTGCCCTGGTTAACGTTGCGCGCAAGGAGGGCATCGACGCCGAGAGCGCCCTGCGCGCGAGCACGGCCAAGTTCCGCCGTCGCTGGGCTGCGATGGAGCAGATGGCGGCCAACGCCCATGTGGATCTGGCTGAGCTTTCGACCCACGGTCTCAATGACCTGTGGGATGCCGCAAAGGCAGAGGAGTAAGACTGCGGGAGCGACGAGCCGGCACGCCTCGTCGCTCCCGCTAAATTTTTCGGAAAACAAGTGTATCCCTCGGCTAACTTAGGGCATAATGCAAAAAGTGCGACATGGCTAACTTACGGAGGCGCACCGACGGTGCACGGTCGGCCGGTCGCCAAGCATTCAACCCGTTTCCAAGTGAGAGGGAGACAACATGAGCGATATTTTGGATGTCTACGGTCGCGAGGTGCTCGACAGCCGCGGCAACCCCACCGTCGAGGTCGAGGTCGTGCTCGAGGATGGCAGCTTCAGCCGCGCAATGGTGCCTTCGGGCGCTTCGACCGGCGCCTTTGAGGCATGTGAGCTGCGCGACGGCGACAAGGGCCGCTATCTGGGCAAGGGTGTCTCGCAGGCCGTCGAGCACGTCAACAACGAGTGTGCCGACGCCGTCGTGGGCCTCGACGCCTTCGATCAGCGCGCCGTCGATGCCGCGCTAATCGCCGCGGACGGTACCCCCAACAAGACCAAGCTCGGCGCCAACGCCATTCTGGGCGTGTCGCTGGCCGTTGCCCGCGCCGCTGCCGAGTCGGCGGGTCTTTCGCTGTACCAGTACCTGGGCGGCGTCAACGCTCACCTGCTGCCCACGCCCATGATGAACATCCTCAACGGCGGCGTGCATGCCGACAACAACGTTGACTTCCAGGAGTTCATGATCATGCCCGTGGGTGCTCCGAGCTTTGCCGAGGGCCTGCGCTGGTGCGCCGAGGTCTACCATACCCTCAAGGGCGTGCTGCACGAGGCCGGCCTGGGCGGCGGTGTGGGCGACGAGGGCGGCTTCGCGCCCAACCTCAAGACCAATGCCGAACCGTTTGAGTACATTACCAAGGCCGTCGAGAAGGCTGGCTTTAAGCCCGGCGTCGACTTCATGTACGCCATGGACCCGGCGTCCACCGAGTTCTACAACGCCGAGACCGGTATGTACGAGCTCAAGGGCGAGGGCGTGGAGTACACGAGCGCCCAGATGGTTGATTACTGGGAGAAGCTCGTCGACGCCTATCCCATCATCTCCATCGAGGATGGCATGGCCGAGGAGGATTGGGACGGCTGGGTTGAGCTCACCCGTCGCATCGGCAACAAGGTGCAGCTGGTGGGCGACGACCTGTTCGTCACCAACACCGAGCGCCTCAAGAAGGGTATCGAGCTGGGCGCCGCCAACGCGATTCTGATCAAGGTCAACCAGATCGGCACGCTCACCGAGTCGCTCGAGGCCATCGAAACCGCCAAGGAGGCCGGCTACGCTTGCATCGTGAGCCACCGTTCTGGCGAGACCGAGGACTCCACGATCGCCGACCTGGTCGTGGGCGTCAACGCCGGCCAGATCAAGTCGGGCGCCCCGTGCCGCAGCGACCGTATCGCCAAGTACAACCAGCTCATCCGCATCGAGGACGAGCTCGAGGGCGGCGCGCGCTATGCCGGCAAGGCCGCGTTCTACAACATTCGCTAAACGGGCGAATTTGGCGAGGGGGAGGCTGACTCGGTTCCTCCTCGCCTTGGCTGGATGCCGCAAAGCACTATGGGCGCTGGGCCATACGGCTCAGCGCCTTTTTTATGTCGAGCAAGGGCCGCCGAAGGCGTTGCGCGCGCTCGTGCTATAACTAAAGGACTTAGCGCAAACAAACCTCAACCGCACAAGGCGCACATGGATCAGATTTACGACAACAGGTACTATTCCGCCGGTTCGCGTGAGCCGTCGTCTCGTCGTGCGCGTACCGCACAGCTTGGCGGGTCTGGTTATGCTGGTGCTGATCGCTCCAGGTATAGCTCGCCGGCGACTTCGCATCCCAATGCTCAGCCAAATAGTTCCTCGGATAGTCCGGTGCGCCCATCGCGTTCCAAGCATGCGTCGCGCCCTTCGACCCAGGCGTCCGACAAGCCGCGCCGTCCCTCAAGTCGTCTTTCCGGCTCGGACTTTATGCACTACGCCAACGACAACGCAGCGGTCAAGGCAATTTACGACTTTACCCACGGTCCTCAGCGAGGGCTATTCATCGGCATTGTCGTTGCCCTGGTGCTCGTGAGCCTGTATTTCCCCGTGCGCGATCTGTACGTGGCAAAGCGCTCGAGCGATATCTTGGCCAAGCAGGTCGAGATTCGTCAGCAATACAATGATGAGCTGCAAAAAAGCGTCGACAAGCTGCTCTCGGAGGAGGGTATCAAGGACGCGGCATCCGAGGACTTGGGCCTGGTGATGCCCGGCGAGAAGAGAATTGAAGTGCAAGGCCTGGACGACGATTCGGATTCGTCTTCGAGCAAGAAGTCGTCGAACGCCAAGAAAGCCAGCGAAGTTGCCAAGGAAATCGAAGAAGTCGGTAAGGACGCGCCGTGGTACATCCAGGCGCTCGACATGCTGTTTGGGTTTAACGGTGTCGAGGGCCAGACGGTCGTGTCCAACGGCAAATAGCGCCCGGAGGGGAACCCGCAATGGCAGATTGCAAACGCTATAAGGTAGCCGCGATCGACCTGGGAACGGTGTCGTCGCGACTGGTGTTGGCCCAGGTCGAGGGCGGGGCGATCGTGGAATCGTCCAAGCATACCGAGATCACCGACTTGGGCGAGGGCGTGGATGCGACGGGGCGCTTTTGCGAGGCGGCTGTCGAGCGTGTGCTCGCTGCGTGTCACATGTTTGTGGATGAGGCCCGTGCCTTTGGGGCCGCGTGCATCTGCACCACGTGCACGAGCGCCGCGCGCGATGCGTCCAATGCCGCGCTGCTGCTGGACGGCCTGCGCGATCTGGGGCTTGAGCCACAGGTGATTCCGGGCGAGGTCGAGGCGCGCCTGACGTTTTTTGGCGTGGCGCACGACTTTGCTGGCGAGCGCATCATTGTTGCCGATTCGGGCGGCGGATCCACGGAGCTCGCGACGGGCGTCTATGCGCCGGAGCGTGGGGTCTTTGCGCTGGAGGGCACGCGTTCGCTGGACATCGGTTGTCGCCGCGTGACGGAGCGGTTCTTCTCGGCGCTGCCGCCTGCGGACGGCGAGCTTGCTGCCGCTGCCGCGTGGGCAGGTGAGCAGTTCGCCGCCTATTTTGAAGGCCTGCCCAGCGACTTTGAGCGCGCCGAACGCTTGGTCGCAGTGGGCGGCACGGTGACTACGCTGGTGGCTCTGGTCCACGAGCTGGAACCGTATGATTCGAGCTTTGTACACCTGCGCGAGCTTTCGCTGGAGCAGGTCTCGGCTGCCATCGGGCGCATGTCCACGCTGGACGTGGAGGGCATCGCCGCGCTGCCGGGCGTGCAGTCCAAGCGCGCGGGCGTTATCTTGGCCGGTGCTGTGGTAATTCGCGAGCTCATGCGCGCTGGCAACTACGACACGCTCACCGTAAGCGAGAACAGCCTACTCGCCGGCATGGCCGCCACCATCAACGAGACTCTCGACGGCGCCGCCCCCACCATCGGCTGGACCCCAGAGCTCAGTACCCTCTAAATAAGTTGCGGTGAAATAGTTCCTAAATGGGCCGGTAAACGGCCAAAAGGGGGTGCGGACGATTTCTTGGACCGCGCCTAGGCGTATCCAAGCTTCCTGCGGT
>URBM01000039.1 GCA_900545995.1 uncultured Collinsella sp.
CGATAAGCTCGGCACCAAGGACACCGACCAGTTCTGGATCGTGGGCTATGACGTTAAGGACGTCGAGATGCCCGACGCGCCGGCCGTGACGGGCTTTACGGCAAACGCCGTCGATTCGACCAGCGTTACGTTTAGCTGGGACGATGTACTCGCAAACAAGAGTGGCTTTAGCTACGGCGTGGGCATGCTGCAGAGCAATGCGGCGGATGTGGTCGTCAATAGCTGGAAGATTGCCGACAACACACAGACCTCGCTCAAGTGGGATGGGCTGCAGCCCAATACGGAGTATCGATTCGCCATCGCCGCCGTTAAGAATGGATCCACGACCGAAACAGGTATTCGCTCGGCAATCATCACGGTCAAGACCATGCCCGATGGCATGACGATGACCGTGAGCGGACCTGCGGCGGATGTTGAAGAGGGGGAGAGTGTCGAATACGAATCCTCGGTTGAGCGCGCGGCGGGAAGCCACCTAACGCTCTCGGCTATCGGCAACGTGACGCAGCTCGGTGCCGACGGTAGCGAAACGGAGCTGGCGCCGACATATATGTGGTATCGCAAGGGTCGCGGCGAGACCGAGTTCAAGCGTGTGGCTGCCGATGGCAACCTCGCAGCCGGGACGGCCTCGACGCTTGGGATTGACCTGACCGCAGATGATGACGGCGCGCAGTACTACTGCCATGTGGGTTACAACGATGTTGGCCTCGATACCGGTGTGACGCTCGTGAATATCGCGACCGAGGAGACAGCACCCACAACGGTGAATGCCACCCCGATCCGCACGCGCCGCCTGTTCTCACAGGCAAGTGCGGGCGCCAAGAAGTTCCTGGACCATACGCTGGTAAACACCGCCGGCCCCACCGACTCCGAAGGCCCAAAGGACCCCGAGACTCCTGAGACCCCGACGAACCCGGACAAGCCCAAGTCCGACAACGGAGCTAAGACCGACACCAAGGTCAAGACTACGACCACAGCGAAGAACCTCGCAAACACCGGCGACCAAACATTCGCCCTAGTCGCCACCGCAGCAGCAGCGGGAGCAACGCTCGTAGTGATAGCCCTCATCATGCTGATCAAGCGCCGCAAGAACCACTAGGAGTCAGTCGAACATATCGACAAAGTAAAACCCGGGTAGCCAAACAACTGGCTACCCGGGTTTTCTCTTTATTAGAAATCAGAGTCTTCAAGGCAAGAGCCCGATTCAACCAGAGACACTCCGAATACTCCCCATGACAAGCCGCGCTCCAACAACAAGGCGTCTGCCCGGTCGGCGCGGAATGTAAGGTTCATCGCGAGTTCCGCACGAGCCGGAGAGCACTTAATGTGCTCTCCGTGCGAGCAGGACTGCCCGAGCAGGGAATCTTACATTCCGCGCCGACCGGGCAGACGAACCGGGATAGACCCGCAGCGACCCGCTACTTGATCTTGGTCGTGCCCGGCGCCAGGTTGGGGTCGGTCTCGTTGGCCTCGGTCTGGAAGTGCTCGGTGTAGACGTTCTTGCCGTCGCGGAACATCTCGTAATACTGCATCTTGGCGTAATCCTCGCGCGCCTTGGTGGCGGCTGCTGCGGCGGCGTCGTCGCCGGTGACGTTGGAGGAGAGCGCCCAGCGCAGGCTGGCGTCCTCGTAGCCCACCGAGTTGATAGCGGGCAGCGACTCGCGCAGCGTCATGTGCGCCTTCTGGTAGTCGGAAAGCGGGGCGCCGATCAGCTGCATAAGCTGGGTGGACAGGTAGTTGGTGGACAGGTCGTCGACCTCGCTCGTCTGGTCGCAACCGGCAACGTCGTAGTTAGCCCAAATGATGTAGTCGGTCTGCCACAGACGTTCCTGGTGCGTGGCATCGTCCTCGCCGGTAAACCACTTATCGTTGAACTTGGACGGGAAGAACGGCTGGTGGTCGCCCCAGAACACCACGACCACCTTGCGATCGAGTTTGCTCAGGGCGTTGAGGAAGTAGCGAAGCGCCTGGTCGGACTGCTCGATGCACGAGACGTACTCGTCGACATCGGACAGCGTGCCGTCCTCAACGGTCTTGGCGTCCAGGTCGGTTGTGTCGATGTTGAGATGCATCTGCTTGTCGACCGGCAGCAGGCCCGTGTCGTAGCCCGAGTGGTTCTGCATGGTCACGTCGAAGATAAACTGCGGATCGGCGTTCTGGTCGAGCAACTCGAGAATCTTGTCGTAGGTAGCCTGGTCGGTCACCATGCCGCGCAGGGTGTCGGCTCCCTGGAAGTCGTTGATGGACAGGAACTGGTCAAAGCCAAAGTCCTTGTAGACGTTCTCGCGGTTCCAGTTGGTCGCGTGGTTGGGGTGCATGGCTGTGGTGGAATATCCGAGCGACTTGAACTGCTCTGCCAGGTTCCCGGTCGTTTCCATGTTGTAGATGGTGTAGGGGTACACACCCGAGCCCAGGTTGGCCATGGAGTTGCCGGTCATAAACTCAAACTCGGTATTGGCGGTACCGCCGCCGTAGGCGCTCACGTAGAGCTTGCCGCGGCTGAGGCAGTTGGACAGGCTCTTAAAGTACTGCGGGCCCTCGTAGCCGGCGCGCATATTCTGGTAGATGGATAGATCCGAGAAGGTCTCGTTCATGATGGCGATGACCGTGGGCTTCTCGCTGTCGAACTGCTCCTTTGCGGCGGCGCGCTCGTCGCTCTTGGCCGCGTCGGACTTGTCGTAGGCCTTGGCGTACTTTTTGAGCGTGGCCTTGGCATCGTCGACGGAGTAGTCGGCGGGTTTGGGCGGCTTGATGGACTGCGCCGCACTAATAAAGGCGGGTAGGTAGCCCTCGCGCCAGTAGCTCTCGAGCGGGCGCCAGGTGTAGACGGTGATGCCGAGGGTGTTGTAGTAGTCGATGAGCGTGACATGCGCGGTTACGCCGCCCAGGCACAGCACTGCCACGAGCAGGTTGGTGAGCAGCATACGCTTGGCGTTGGCGGCACCCTTCTGACGGTGCGGTGCCACCAGGCCGGCGTACTCGCACAGCAGCATGGCGATGGCGGTAAAGCCCATGGACAGCACGCAGAACAGCGAGATCGAGAAGGTGTAGCCGTTGCCGGCGACCGCGGCGGCGGTGGAGATGGCCGAAAGGTCGCCCGGCTGGATGGGCATGGATTTAAACGTGATGACGAAGAACTCGGCAATGCCCAGGACAAAGAGGGCAAAGGCCAGGACCGCGGGAGCTGCGCCGTGGCGCTGGAATAGGAAGAACAAGCCGGTCATGAGCACGGTGATGATGGCCCACTCGAGCAGGATGCACAGGGGGTAGACCCAGGTAAAGTCGTGGTTGGACGAGACTTCCATTCCCAGCAGCGCAAAGACGCCGGCGAGCAGCAGGCACAAGACAGCGGCGACGAGCGGTTTGCCCACAAAGGCGCCGCGCAGGCGGGCGAGCTTGCCGGTGGGGGCGGGGGCGTCGGGCGCGGCGAACGCAAAGACGCGCGGGGCGATGCGGTCGCGTGCGATGCTGGCCCAAGCGCAGCCGGTGAGGATGGCGTTGGTTAGGATGAGCATCACAAAGGCGAGCGGCTCGTTTTGGGCGACGAGGCCAATGGCGCCCCAAATGGTCAAAAAGAGCTGGAACAGGCCGAAGGCGACGCTCCACCCAAGAGCGCTTTTGGCAACGGTGCCCGACTGAGCGCGAATGGCCTTGGCCTCGCGCAAGACAAGGTAGACGGTCGCCGCAAGACCGACGAGCGAGATGGCGGCAGCGAACATGCTGAGACTCCTCACAAACTAAAACCTACGAAAGCGGGGGTTTACCCGATTGTTACCAAGATATGCGCTGCAATTGGTGGCTGCGCACAACAACCAGCCATATTAACGCGCACGTGTGGCGGTGTGGCGCAATGGAGTGGCGACCTGCGCGATAATGGACGGGAATTACACGGAAACGTAAAGGCTTCTTAAAGAATTAGCGAGGATGAGGCGATGAACGAGCAGGTTTGCACCAAGGCTGTGGATACGTGCGGCTATCCGGTCGAGACGACGGGCAATGCGGTGCTGGACACGTTGGAGCACCGTTCCTCCACGCGCGCCTTCGCGCGTGATGACGATGACCGTCCCGTGGCGGTGACCGACGAGCAGCGGGCGGCGATTCTGCATGCGGCGAGTCGTGCGCCGTCGGCGGGCGCCATGATGATGTATTCCATCGTGAGCATCCGCGAGCAGGCAACGCTCGACCGCCTGGCCGACCTGTGCGACCACCAGCCCATGATCGCCAAGGCACCCTGGGCACTGATATTTGTGGTCGATTATGCCAAGTGGATCGATCTGTTTGAGCACGTGGGCTGCTTTGAGCCCGAGTTTGTCGAGCGCACGGGTAAGGCGCCCCGCCGCGCGCCGGGTTTGGGCGACTTTGCCATCGCGGCCCAGGACGCCGTGATCGCCGCGCAAAACGCCGTGGTTGCCGCCGAGGCTCTGGGCCTGGGGAGCTGCTATATCGGTGATATCGTCGAGAATGCCGAGGAAGTTGCCGAGCTGCTCGATCTGCCGCCCTATACCATGCCGCTGTCGATGCTCATCATCGGCACGCCCCGCAAGGAGCGCCCGGCTATTGCGCATCCCGTGGTGAACCTGGTGCACGGGGAGCGCTACTGCCGCGCCGATGCTGCGACCATGGACGCGCAGGTGGCCGAGATGGACGCGATGTTCCGTCCGCATGCCCGCGAGGTAGGCGAGCGCGTGGTGGATATCTACACCCGCAAGCACACGAGCCCCTTTATGGCCGAGATGAGCCGTTCCATGGAGTGGTGGTTCAAAAACTGGCTCGGCAAGTAACGAATGCGGCGATGTGACAAAGGGACAGTCCCTTTGTCACATTCCATATCGCCGAGGTGGCCTAAAGGCCGTATAAATGTTTATTTAGCTGGGAAAACAGTGCATTAAAACATGGGCCGATTACCTATAATCCCTTCGAACATTAAAGTTGGGAGGAAACCGGCTTATGGAACAAAAGGCCAAGGAGGCAGCCTCGCACGCTGCGATTCCTGTGAGCATCTCGGCGATGCTCGTCACGCTGGGCGTGGTGTACGGCGATATCGGCACCAGCCCTATGTATGTAACCAAGGCGCTCGTCGCCGGCAACGGCGGCATCGGAAGCGTCACGGAGGAGTTCGTGCTCGGCGCGCTCTCCCTTGTCGTGTGGACGGTCACGTTGCTGACCACCATCAAGTATGTGCTCATCTCGCTGCGCGCCGATAACCATGGTGAGGGCGGCATCTTTGCCCTGTACAGCCTGGTCAGGCGCTGCGGCAAGTGGCTTATCATCCCCGCCATGCTGGGTGGCGCCGCGTTGCTCGCCGACGGCATCCTGACGCCGGCCGTTACCGTTACCACGGCCATCGAGGGCCTGCGCACTATCCCGGCGGTTCATGCCGTGCTGGGCGATGACCAGGGCCGCGTCGTCGCCATTACGCTCGCCATCATCATCGCGCTCTTCTTGGTACAGCGCATCGGTACGGCCAAGATCGGTCACGCCTTTGGCCCCATCATGACGCTGTGGTTCCTGTTCCTGGGCGGCACGGGTCTGTTCTTTGTCTTCCAGCACCCCGCCGTGCTGCTGTGCCTCAACCCGGTGCGCGGCATCGCCTTTTTGCTGAGCCCCAACAACCACGCGGGCATCATGATTCTGGGCAGCTGCTTCCTCGCCACCACCGGTGCCGAGGCGCTCTACTCCGACATGGGCCACGTCGGCCGCGGCAACATCTACGCCACCTGGCCGTTCGTTAAGTGCTGCCTGCTGCTTTCCTATATGGGCCAGGGCGCTTGGCTTATGAACAACGCTGCCAACCCCGAGCTCATGGGCATTGCCGATCTCAACCCGTTCTACCAGATGCTCGCCCCGGGCCTGCGCCCGTTTGCCGTAGGCCTTTCCACCGTCGCGGCCATCATTGCCTCGCAGGCGCTCATCACCGGCGCATTCTCGCTGGTGTCCGAGGCCAGCCGCCTGGACCTCATGCCGCACATGCAGGTCTTCTACCCTGCCGAGACCAAGGGCCAGCTCTACATCCCCATGGTCAACAACGTCATGCTTGTCGGCTGCGTCATCGTGGTGCTGCTGTTCCAGAACTCGGCGCATATGGAAGCCGCCTACGGCCTTGCCATTACGCTGACTATGATGTGCACCACGCTGCTGCTCTTCTTCTACCTGCACGAGGAGCGCAAGCTCAAGGTTGCTCCGTGGATCTTCGCGGCCTTCTTCCTTTTGCTCGAAGGCTTCTTCTTCGTGAGCTCGCTCACCAAGTTCTTCCACGGCGGCTACTTCACCATTCTCATGGCTGCACTCATCATGGGCATTATGGTGTGCTGGTACAACGGCACGGCGGTCGAGCAGCGCCAGTTTACGCTGCTGCCGCTGCGCAGCTACCTGCCGCAGCTCAAGCGCCTGCGCGACGACGATCGCTATGAGCGCATGAGCGACAACGTCGTGTACCTGACCAAGGACACCCATACCGACTACATCGACCGCGATATCGTCTATTCGATCTTGGACAAGCATCCCAAGCGTGCTCACGCCTGGTGGTTCGTGAACGTCGAGACCATGGACGAGCCGCATACCTTTGCCTATTCGGTCGAGACGTTCGGTACCGACTACGTGTTCCGCGTGCATCTGTACCTGGGCTACAAGATCAACCAGCGCGTCAATGCCTATCTGCGTCAGGTCGTTCAGGACCTGGCCGCCACCGGCGAGCTGCCGCCGCAGACGCATGACTACTCGGTCTACAAGGATCCGGGTAACATCGGCACGTTCAAGTTCGTCCTGATCCGTAAGCTTCTGGCGCCCGAAAGCGATGTGGAGCCGAGCGAGCGTACGGCCATCACGCTCAAGTACATCATCCGCCGCGCCGCCGGCACGCCCGCGCGTTGGTACGGCCTGGAGAACTCCAACGTAAGCTTTGAGTACGTGCCGCTGTTCACCAAGTTCAAGGCCGTGAACAAGATGCAGCGCCTGGCTCCCAACGAGCGCCCGTAGGCGCCGACAGGTTGCATGGAGTTGGTTTTCGATGGACAAGATTGAGACCGGGGAGGCAAACATGGATGCAAAGGCGCTCGATGGCCGCGAGGCGCTTGCCGAAGTGGTGCGCGAGGCACGCGCCGATGCCGCCGAAGATCGGTTCTTTACGAATCGGGCCAACATGGATATGGCCGACCGCGTGATCTCGATTGTGGCACTGGTATTTGGAGCAGTGTGCGTGTGTGCCCTACTCGCGCACGTGCTGTTTGTCTAGCGACCGCCGGTTGCAAAGGCTATACACTTGGAACCACCACAAGGGAAACCACCACAAAGGTGCCTGTCCCTTTGTGGTGGTTTTTGTTTTTGAGAGAGGGGCGGGGCGCTGATGGACGTCCGTGCGGACGGTGATATTGCCGAGAACTTTTGGTGGCGGCGCACTACGATGACGCGTCGCGGCCCCCTGTACGATATCTGCGTGTCGGTGGGGCTGCTGGTCGCGGCGACGATTGTGGGCGCGCTGCTCGACCATCCGGGTCTCGCGCCGAGCATCATGATCGTCTATGTGTTCGCCGTTCAGCTGTGCGCATTCTTTACCTGGAGTCGCCTGTATTGCTTGCTGAGCTCGGCTGCCGCCGTGGCGCTCTACAACTTCTTGTTTGTCGACCCGCGCTACTCGCTGTCGCTTATCGACCGCGGCTATCCCGGCATGTTCTTCATCATGTTCGTGGTCTCGCTTGTGTCGAGCTCGATTGCGTTGGCCCTGCGCCGCGCCTTGGCACAGGCTGCCGCCAGCGACCGCCGCACGCATATGGTGCTCGAGACCAACCGCATGCTGCAGCGGTGCGCCGATCAGCAGCAGATTGTCCATGCCATGGCAACGCAGCTGGCGCGTCTTTCGGGCTGTCCGGTCGTGTGGTACAGCGCCGACGCCGAGGGCGATGACCTGCTGCCGCGTGCGACATACACGGCCGTGGGCGATGCCGCGCCGGTGCACGAGCTGGCGCCGCAGATGCCACCGCGGCTCTCGGCGTCCGCCTATGTGGGAACGCCGCTCGATGCTACGTTCGGCGGCTCGGCGTTTTATGGCATCTACCTGACGGTTCGCACAGGCGACGGCTTCGCGCGCTCGGGCGACCCCGCCTCGGTGGTGGGCGTGCTGGCTATCGTTGCCGAGCCCGACGTGCTGACGCACGAGGAGCGGACACTTGCCGATGCCATCGTGAGCGAAGGCGAGCTGGCGCTCGATCGCGCCCGCGCCATGGAGGCCCGCGAGGAGGCGGCGGTGCTTGCCAAAAATGAGCAGCTGCGCGCCAACCTGCTGCGCTCCATCTCGCACGACCTGCGCACGCCGCTCACCAGTATTTCGGGTAATGCCGATGTGCTGCTCGACCAGGGCTCGACCGGCACCGCCGTGCTCGACGCCCAAACGCGCCGCGGCCTGCTCTTGTCCATTCGCTCGGATGCGCAATGGCTCAACGCCACCGTCGAGAACCTGCTCGCCATCACCAAGCTCGAGGGCGGCGGTATGCGCCTGTCGACCACGCTCGAGCTCATGGACGATATCGTGGAGGAGGCGCTGCGCCACGTGAACCCTGCCGTGCGCGAGCACGACCTTAAGGTGGTGGCGTGCGATGAGCCGGCGCTCGTCAACGTCGATGCGCGCCTGATGGTGCAGCTGGTGGTCAATCTGGTGAACAACGCCATCACCTATACGCCCGCAGGCTCGCATATCATGATTTCGATTAGCGTCGACGATGGACGCGTGGCGTGCTCGGTGGCCGATGATGGTCCAGGCATCGCACCCGAGGATCGCGAGCGCATCTTCGAGTCGTTCTATACCGCCAACCATGGCCTGGCCGACAGCCACCGTAGTGTGGGCCTGGGGCTTTCGCTCTGCCGCTCCATTGCGCTGGCGCATGGCGGTAGCATAGAGGTTGCCGCGGCGGACCCGCACGGCTCGGTCTTTACGATTGAGCTTCCCGTCGCCGACGTTTCGTTTGATAAGGAGTAGCGCTGTGCCGAACTCTGCCGTAAAACCGCTCATCTTGGTCGTTGAGGACGACCCCGCTGTCCGCAATCTTATTGTTGCCGCGCTCGAGGCGCACGGCTTGCGTCATATGGCCGTGGAGACCGCCCATGCCGCCATCGCTGCCGCCTCATCGCAGGCACCGAGCATTGTGCTGCTCGACCTGGGTCTGCCCGATATGGACGGCGTCAAGGTGGTGGAGTCGGTGCGCGCATGGTCGGGCATGCCGATTATCGTGGTATCGGCGCGTAGCGAGGATGCGGACAAGATTCGCGCACTCGATGCCGGCGCCGACGACTACCTGACCAAGCCGTTTTCGGTCGAGGAGCTGCTCGCGCGCATTCGCACGACGCTCAGGCGCCTTTCGTATGCGCAATCGGGCGGCGTTGCCTCCGAGGGCACGTTCGATGCCGGTGAGCTGCATATCGACTTTGATGCCGGCATTGCCACGATGGATGGCGAGGAGCTGCATCTGACGCCGATTGAGTACAAGCTCTTGTGCCTGCTGGCACATAACGCCGACAAGGTACTAACGCACCAGTTTATCCTGCACGAGATTTGGGGCACGGCAACTAAGAGCGACCTGGCGAGCCTGCGCGTCTTTATGGGCACGCTGCGCAAGAAGATCGAGTCCGACCCCGCGCATCCGCGCTATATCCAGACGCACGTGGGTATTGGTTACCGATTGGTCATCCAGGGATAGGTCGGCATCCGCCATCCCAATATGAGTTGCGGTGAAATACGGTCTAAATTTGCCTAATTCCAGGCAAAACAGTCCGTATTCCACCGCAACTTTGTCTATTTGTCCTTGGGCTTGCTGGCGTAGAACTTCTTCTTTTTGGGCTTGCCGTTGCCGGCCTGCGCGTGCGCGGGCACTGCCGCGCGAGGCTTACGGGCCTCGGGGTTGCGCAGCTCCTCGGTTCGCTCGGCAATCTCCTCGGCGCTAAAGCCGACCTCGGCCATGGCGTCCTCAATGGGCAGGCGGCGCACGATATAGCAGTGGTGCACCTTCTGGTTACGTGCGAAGTCCTCGGGAATGGTCTGCGCCGTAATGTCCTCCAGCACGACGCCCGCGCGCGCGAGCTTGCGCGTTTCGGGGCGGAAGCCGCGCAGGTTGCAGCTGAAGATGGCATGGCCGCCCTGTGCGAGCAGGCGAGATACGCCGGCCAAAAGCTCAACATGGTCGCGCTGGACATCCCAGGTACGGCGGCCCATCTTTGACGAGTTCGAGAACGTGGGCGGGTCGACAAAGATCAGGTCCCAGCGGTTGCGCGTCTGGCGCTGGTCGCGAATCCAGGCAAGCACGTCGTCGCGCACAAAATGATGCTGCGGCCCCACAAAGCCGTTCTGGCGCATGTTGCGCTCGGCCCAGTCCAGATAGGTGTTGGAGAGGTCGACCGTCACGGTCTCCTCGACGCCGCCATCGGCCGCGTAGCAGGTGGCAGTGCCGGTGTAGGCGAACAGGTTGAGGAAGCGGCGCGCCTGTTTGGCGTGCTCGCGCACTAGGTTGCGGGTGACGCGGTGATCCAGGAAGATGCCCACATCCAGATAGTCGTCAAAGTTGACGGCAAAGGTGAGGCCGCCCTCTTCGATGAGCGGCAGACGACGGCGTGCGATGTTGGCGCGCTCGCCCGACGCGCCCTTGCCGGCGCCCTGTTTGCCGTACTGCGAGCCGCCGCGCGAACGCATGCGGGCCTTGGCGTGCACATGCTCGGCCGGAACATCAAGGATGCGCGGCGCGATGGCCAAGATGTCGAGCATGCGGGCCTGGGCCAACGCGGGATCGATGGTCTTGGGCGCGGCGTATTCGGCGATGACGAGCCAGCGGCCCGGCGTCTGCGGGCAGCCCTCGTACAGGTCGATGGCGGCGGAGTAGTCGGGCAGGTCGGCATCGTAGACGCGGTAGCAGCTCACGCCCTCGCGCTTGGCCCACTTGCGGCGCAGACGGGCATTCTTGCGCAGGCGGTTGGCGAACTGCTCGGACTCGGGGATGAGCACGGGCAGCGGCTTGCCGTCGCCCAGGTCGAGCATGGCGGCAGGCTCGGGCATGGGGGTGCCGGCGGCTTCGTCTTGAGCGTCTACGGTCTGCTCCTCGACATCTGCGCTGGTCGCAGCTTCAAATGCCGCGGCGGCGTGGTCGAGCGAGGGCCAAACCTCAATAGTTGCCTCTTCATTATTGGGCATGACGGCAATGGAGCGCGCGGGCTCGGCATGGAGTGCGCGGGCCATAAGGCCATCGCGGGTGAGCGCGGCGACCGGTGCGGCGATAAGCTCGGGCGCGCGGCGCAGCTCGCCGACCAGCGTCATGGCGTCGTGCATGAGTGAAAGCGGTGTCTCGGTGGTGTCTGCGACTACGGCGGCTCCGGCGACGGCGCCAGCATGGTCCAGCACGGTGGTGGACTTGGCGGCGCAAAAGTCGACAAAACGCTTGTAGCCGGCGCACTTGACCATGCGCTCGGCTGTCTTGCGGGCGGCGGGGTCGATGTCTACGGCCACGATGCGCGCCTGGCGCTCGCGCGCTGCCGTCTCGCGCTCGCGCGCCTCGGCAAGCAGCTGCTCCCACAGGGCGGCGTCGTGTAGCTGCCAGCCCTCAAAGCCCCAGCGCTCGCGTGCGGCGCCCGGGGCGCGGTTGGTCAGAATGTTCACGGCCTCCAGCAGCAGACCGCCGCCGGCGCATGAGGCATCGATCAGCGTGGGAAGGGCTTCATTCTCGTAATCGTCAGCCGTTAACTCGCGCTCGCACAGTGCGGTCCAGCCGACCTGCGCCAGCACCAGGGCGGCGTAGTCGGGGCGCAGCACGTGCGTACCCTCGCCGGCGCGGGTCGCTGCGGGCGGCAGACGCTTGAACAGCGGATCGCCCGAAAGGTCCAGGCTGATGCTCGCGCGGCGCTGACGCAGCGAAAGCAGCAGGTGAACATCGGGATCGGTGGCGTTGACATCGGCGCGACGGCCCGTGGTTTCGGCCAAGCGGTCGCACAATGCGTCCTTGGCGCGCAGGGCCGAGAAGCGCGTGTTGCGCAGCTGCTCGGTCACGCCGCGGGCGGTGATGGCAATGGTGGCGCCGGGGCGGACGATGTTCTCCCAGGCGATGTCGTAAACGCTATCGTACAGCTCATCGGCATCCTGCGCCTCAAAGCGCCCGAGCACCGCAAACACGCGGCTCGCTAGGCGCGACCACAGACAGGCGCGGTAGCCTTCTTCGAGCTCGCCCTCAAACGTGGCGCGGCCCTTCAGCCGGCGAACATGCGAAAGCCCGAGGCGTTTAAGCTCATCGGCGAGTACGGACTCAAAGCCCTCGGGGCAGCTTGCGTAAAATTCCATGGGTGACCTCTCTGGTTGCGTCGCTCCATTATATGATGGATGCCTCGTCTGCCCTTATCCTCGAAAGGAACTCATATGATTGATGCGTGCCCCGATTCCGCCGTGCTCTTTTTTGACGTGGACGGCACGCTGACGTCGTTCGATCCCGACGATATGACCGATAAGGACTTCAATGCAGTCCATCCGTCGAAGGCTGTTGTCGATGCATTTGGTCGCCTGCGCAATGCGGGTCACCAGGCATTTATCTGCACGGGTCGTCCCTTGTGGCTGATTGCCGATGGCCTGCGCGCGCTGAACCCGGCGGGTGTCGTTGCCATGGCGGGAGCGACGCTCGAGGTCGAGGGCCGCGTGGTGCATGAGGACTGCTTTGACGAGGACGTTATTGAGGAGCTTGCGCGCCGTATGGCCGCGGCAGGGATTGAGGCCTTTTTCGAGACCAACGTGGCTACTTTTGCCCTGGAACCCGCGGGTGTTGAGCAGTCGTCTCTGATCGGCACTTCTGTGGTGCACAGCACCGAGGAAATGCGCGTCGACGGCAGTCTGCGCGTGGGCAAGGTGTGCATCGTCGCGAGCGACCTGGCTCGCGTAGCCAACGATGATGGCTTTATCGATCGCGAGTTTGAGTTGTGCAACACCGGTGGTCAGAATCGCGAGCTGAGCCCCAAGGGCATTGACAAGGGCGTGGGCGTGGCGCGAGCGCTGGAATACCTGGGTCGCACCGGCAACGCGCGCACCTTTGGCTTTGGTGATTCCGGCAACGACCTGGGCATGCTCGCTGCGGTCGAGACGGCTGTCGCCATGGGCAACGCCATGCCTGAGGTCAAGGCGGTCGCCGACTACGTGACCGACGATGTCGCACACGACGGCACCGTCACAGCGATGCAGCATTTCGGCCTCATCTAATGAATCCCGCGTTCTGACGTTTGCCCAAACTGCGACTCTTTGCTTTTGCATGCTCAATCGATTTATCAATCCAAACACTGAGGTGTTTATACCGTTCGCCGAGAAGATAAAAAACCGCAGCTCAAGCCTTGATAAACGTAGGTAAAGTGTTTATCAGTTTACCGGCCTTATGCAAACGAAAGGAATCAGGCAGATGGCAATCAAGGTGTTCGCTGACGGTGCAAACCTCGAGGGCATGCTCGACATGTACGAGAACGGCAACGTTCAGGGTTTCACGACCAACCCGTCCCTTATGAAGAAGGGCGGCGTGACGGATTACCGCGCGTTTGCCAAGGAGGTCCTGACCCACATCACCGATGTGTCCGTCTCGTTTGAGGTCTTTGCCGACGACGTCGAGACCATGGAGGTCGAGGCGCGCGAGATCGCTACCTGGGCCGAGAACGTCTACGTCAAGATTCCGTGCGTGACCACCAAGGGCGAGTCCACCGCCGAGTTGGTCCGCAAGCTTTCCGCCGACGGCATCAAGGTTAACGTCACTACTATCTTTACGCCTACGCAGGTCGATGAGATGGTCGAGGCCGTTGACACCGAGACGC
>URBM01000040.1 GCA_900545995.1 uncultured Collinsella sp.
CTACACGAGCCTTATCGTCGGCAGCGTCAGATGTGTATAAGAGACAGCCATAGCATCGTCGTAGGGCACCTGCTCGGATTCCCATGGCGCAGCCTGCGCAGGCGGCTGAGCCATGGGGACGGACGCGCGCTCGGGCGCTCGAGGCGCGGGCTCGGTCGGGAGCTTGCCCGTGGCAGGAGCACCGGCAGGGTTGTCGGAGCGCAGCCAAGGGGCCTTGGCCAGGTCGGATGACTTGGGCGCAGGCGCGGCAGCGGACTTGGGCGCGGGGATCGGAGCAGCCGGTTTGGGCGCAGCGGGTTCAGGCGCCGACGGGGTCGGTGCCGCTACCGGCGCCGCTTTTGGCTGCGTCGCGCTGGCGCTCGAGGATGCAGGGGGCACCGAGGACACGGGTTGCGGGTCCGCAGATACCGCAGCCCGTGCAGATGGAGAATGCTCCTCATGTTGAGGAGCCGGCGTGCCACCCCCATCCAGGACATAGTCGACGGTACGACGACCGAAGACCGCGCAGACCGTCGGCAGGACCACCGACTGCGTATCGGCGCGACCGAGCATCTTGATGGCAAAAGTCGAACCCGCGGGGAACGAGACCGTGAGCTTGGAGCCGTCGTCGGCCGTGGCGCGGGCGTTGAGCAAAAGCCCTGCGTAGGAGGCCTGACGAGCCTTGACGCGCTCGACGACCTCGGCCCATTTGCGCTGGAGCTCGCCGGCGTCCTCAACCGCGGGGGTCTCGGCAGCACCGGCGGCGGCAACCTGGGCGGCGTTGTTGGGCTTGGACACCGACACGGTCGATGCAGCAGGCGCGGAAGCCGGAGCCGCAACGGGCTGAGGTGCAGGCGTTACAGGTCTGGGCGCCGGCGCAGGAGCCGCGGACTTGGTCGCAGGCTGGGCAGCCGGAACAGCAGCGCCGCGGTCCCAAGGCATACCGCCCTGGCGCGCGGACGTAGCAGCGGGGGCAGCGGATGCCGCCGGAGCGGCAGCGCGGGCGCCCGAAATGAGCGTCGGCTGTTGGGCAGCAGCGGGTACGGATGCTGCAGGCGCGGCGGCCTGAGCAGCAGCCACGCTCGCCGGCACGGCGCCGTTGGCAATCATGGCCTCCAGGCGTGCCACGCGCTCGGCCAATGCCTCAATCGTTAAATCGGCCTCGGGACGAGCCAGACGCGTGCAGGCAATCTCGAGCACCAGGCGCACGTCGCTCGCGCCCCTCATCTCCAGTGCGGCATCGTCGAGCACCGTCAGCACGCGGGCCAGGCGGTCGGCAGGATGCTCGCCAAAGGCAGCGGCCTCGGCAGCAAGCGCCTCGGCCTGCTCGGAGCCGCCCTCAAACAGCTCGGCACGGGCACCGGCAACGCAGGCAACGTACACGTCGCGCACATGCGCCACCAGGTCGCGCGTCAGCTCCAGCAGGTCATTGCCCTCCTCGACCTGCGCACGGATCAGTCCATAGAGCTCGGCAACATCGCGATCGGCAATGGCGCGGGAAAACTCGCCCAGAATCTGGTCCGAAACCTCGCCCAAAAGCGAGCGGGCGTCGTCCGCATGCACAGAACCGTTGCCAAAGACGCTCAGCTGCTCCAGCGTGGAAAGCGCGTCGCGCATACCGCCCTTGGCATGGCGCGCCACAATGGCGAGTGCCTCGTCGTCGTAATCGAAGCCCTCCTGCTCGCACACGTAAGACAGGCGATGCTCGATATCCTCGTTGCCGATGCGGTGGAAATCGAAGCGCTGGCAGCGTGAGAGAATGGTCTCCAGAATCTTTTGCAGGTCGGTGGTGCACAGCACAAAGATCACGTGTGCCGGCGGCTCCTCAAGCGTCTTGAGCAGCGCGTTGAACGCCGCCGTCGTGAGCATGTGGACCTCGTCGATGATATAAATCTTGTACTTGCCGCGCACTGGGGCAAAGTTGACGGAGTTGATGATCTCCTCGCGCACGTTGTCCACGCCGGTACGGCTTGCGGCATCGAGCTCGTAGACATCGGGGTGGTTACCCTCGGCAATGAGCTCGCACTCCTCGCAAGTACCGTCGGGCATGCAGCCGCTTGCACCCTCGGCGCGCGCCGCCTCGGCATTGCGGCACAGCAGCGCCTTGGCCAGAATGCGCGCCATGGTGGTCTTGCCCGTGCCGCGCGGTCCGCAGAACAGGTAGGCGTGGGACAGGCGCCCCTCGGTGATGGCGTGCTCGAGCGTCGAGACGATATGCTGCTGGCCCACCACGGAGTCGAAGGTGAGCGGGCGATACTTTCGGTACAACGATTCCATGGGTGCTCCCCCGGGTATACTGAGTCTTGTTGCCGCGACGGCCATGCGGTCGCACGGCATACTGCATTCATAATAACCCGTACGGCGAGCCCGCCGCGATAGGAGTCCAAAGAGCATGGCAGACGCAGAGAGCAACCTCGTTCCCTCCGAAGCAGCCGACCAGGTCGAGGTCGCGCTCGAGAAGCAGGCCGCGGCCGATGACGGCATTCTGTACCTCAACGAGTACCAGTACGAAAACGACCTGGTCACCGACTTTGCGCGCCTGGTCGCCTCGCCCAGGCGCCGTGGCTCCCTGTACGTCGCCGCCGCGATTGCCGCGCTCATCGGCATCGGCATGTTGGTGGCCGGCGGCAACTGGATCAAGTTCGGCGTCGTCTTGATCGTGTTCGGCGCCTTTTTGGCCTGGTGGAGCAAAAACCTGCACCACACGCTCGCCCGCGACTTTATCGATGCCGTCGAGGCCGACGAGTCCATGGGCGGCCGCTATCGCCGCGTCGCCGCCAACGAGAACGGTCTGATGGTATGGGGCAAGAGCGGCAAGTCGCAGTTCTTCCCGTTTGAGAAGCTCGACCACGTGCTCGACGGCGAGCGCATCTTTGTGGCCATGTTCGCCGACCAGGGCGTGACGATCCCCAAGGACACCTTCGTCCGTGGCGATGCCGAACAGTTCGGCCCCTTCCTTAAGGCGCGCATCAACAAAAAACTCCGCATCGAGACCAAGAAGAAGAAAATGAAGGCCGAGAAGGCCGCCGCCGAGGCCAAGCAGGGCGACAAGCCCCAGGAGACCAAGGGCAAGCAGCGCAAGCAGAAGAAGAACAAGAAGAAGCGCTAGGCCGGACGCAAGGTCCAGACCCCAGACGGAGCTTAAATTGAATGTCGCCCACCTGCGCGTGCTACACTAGCAGCATCTATGCCACCGCGAATGGCTCGGCCCCGTGCCCGCCACTCGCAAACGAACTTTAAACGCACGAGGGTTGGCCATGCCGCTTTTCTCGCAACATACCGCCCGGTTCTCGCCGGACGTTCCCTTGGAGGGCACTAGCTCTCGCGAGCTGCTCAAGCGGTACCAGCCGCTCGAGACACTTGCGACCGGCGGTTTTGGCTCCATCGAGATTTGCCGCGACACGCACCTGCGCCGCCGCGTCGCCATTAAGCGCATCCCCCTTATCAACGGCGCCGGCATGCCCGCCAGCGACATCATGGATGTCCTGCGCGAGGCACACACCGCCGCCATGCTTCAACATCCCAATATCGTGCAGGTTATCGACTTTACGCACGATACCGCCTATGCCTACCTCGTCATGGAATATGTCGACGGCATGTCGCTCGCCGACTTTTTGCATCGCGTGGACGGCCATTCGCTCACCTTTGACGAGGCCGCGGCAATTGCCGACGCGCTGGGCCAGGCGCTCACCTTCGCCCATAGCAACGGCGTGCTCCACCTGGATATCAAGCCCGCCAACGTGCTCATCGACCACTCGGGCAATGTAAAGCTCACCGACTTTGGCATGGCGCGGCTGTCGTCTGCCGGCGGCTTTGGCGGCTCGCGCGGCGGCACCATCGGCTACATGCCACCCGAGCAGCTCGACATCGAGACTGGCACGGTTGACGAGCGCGCCGATGTCTTTGCCCTCGCCTGCGTGATCTACGAGGGACTGTGCGGCAGCGCCCCCTTTATGGCCGCCACGCCCGCCGACTCGCTCGGCCGCATCATCGGCGGTGCCACCTACCCCAGCGAGCTCATCCCGCACTTTCCCCCGGGAGCCGAGGCTGCGCTCATGAGCGCCCTCTCCCCCATGCCGCAAGACCGCCCCAGCAGCATCGAGGCATTTTGCGACCAGCTGCTCGCCGGCTTGGGCAGCGTGCGCGAGGGCCGTCGCAGCCTAGAGCAGATGGTGGGCGAGCTGTCGGATGACGAGCGCACGGCAGACGATATCGAATCGCTGCCCTATGAGGACGACACCATCGAGGTCGACCCCGCACTCGGCTGGGCCGGCACGCGCTGGGGCCACGCGCGCGATTACACCATGCGCGCCATCTCGGCGCTAACGTGCGGCGCCTTTAGCTTTTCGATCATGCAGACGGCTGGCGTCGCGGCGCTTCCCGGACTTATTGCCGCGGCCATCGCGATTGGGGCGGCCGCCGGCCTGGCCCCGCAGATTGGCTCGGCTATCTCGGCCGTGGGCTTTTTGGTACTTATGGCCAACGCCACCATGCAGGCGCAGGGCATCCTGTCGATGCTGCCCGTCGCGGTGCTCTTTGCCGCCACCATGTCCGGTTGGTGGATCGCCTGGGGCCGCACCGAGGCCGCCGCGAGCGCTGCGCTCACCTGCGCGGTGGCACTTGGCTGTCTAACGGGCGACGTCCTCCTTGCCGCCGGGGTCGCCACCGGCATCGCGGCCTTTTGGCTCGGCCCGGCAAGCGCCGCGGCCGCCACGGGGATGGGCGCGCTTTTTGGCCGCCTGGCTACGGTTGCGCTTTCCGCCGGAGGCGTGCTGGGGCTCGGCGATGTTGCCGCAGCGCTGGGAGACATGCTCTTCTGGGCTGCCGTCGTGCTTGTCGCGGCGACAGCTGCACTGACATCTCTGCTGCTCAACGTCCATGCCAAGCGTGCCGAGCAGGGCTCGAACCTGACTGCAATCGCTGCCATCGCCGGCTGCGGAATAGGCTCCGCGGCGTCGCTCTGTCTTGCACACCATATGGAAATTGCCAGCCTTGCGGCCGCGGTCGTCGTCAAGGCGGCGGTTGCGGGAACCCTATCCTCTATAATTGTTGGGATATGCCTATATTTGCTCGGATACCAAAGAACCTATACGGAGAGTGATCTTTCGTGAACTTCCTGAACATCTTCGAGGACCACGTGGCCGGCATCTTCGGTGCCACCCGTGCCCCGTTCTCCTTTAAGAAGCTTGCCAAGCAGGCCGCTCGCGACATGGAGGATCAGACTCTGGTGATCAACGGCGTCAACACCGCGCCGGCACTCTATACCATCCTGATCGCCGCCGACGACGATCCCATGCTCGCCCCGTTCTACCCCGAGCTTTCGCGCGAAGTCCGCGAGTTTGTGAAAGCACAGGCCGAAAAGCGCCGCTATGTGTTTGTCGGCGAACCCCTCGTTCGCTTTATGATCGACCCGCAGCTGCGTGCCGGTAAGTTCTCGGTCTTTGCCGAGAACGTCGATGCCCCCACGCTCGGTCGTCTGTACGAGGAAGAGCGCGCCTACCAGAATGGCCTGGGCCAGAACAACTCGGCCGCAAGCCGCGCCGCCAGCGCTCCCCGCGCCGGCAAGCAGCAATTCGCCGCTCCGCAGCAACAGCACCCCGCCGCCATGCCCCAGCAGCCGACGCCCCGCGCCGTCGCTCCCGACCCGCTCGCCGTGGCCGATCCCTTTGCGCCCAACGTCCCCGACCCCGCCGCCGCGCCCATCCCCGTGCCGCAGACCGTCTCTCGTGACGCCCTCGCCGGTATGGGCGGAGCCGCCGCGACCGGCGCCGCCGTGGGCCTTGGCGCCGCGGCCGGTATTGCCTCCAACATGGCGAGCACCCGCGCCCCGCAGCGCCCGCTCGCCCAGCTCGTCGACGTAGTGAGCGGCGAGAGCCACAGCATCACTTCCGCGCAGGTGACCATCGGTCGCGAGCGTTCGGTTTCGGACATCGCCCTGCGCGACCCCAACGTGTCGCGCCGTCACGCCCAGCTCACCTTTACCGGTTCGGACTGGTCGATCGAGGACCTCAATTCCACCAACGGCACGCTCGTCAACAACCGCCGCATCACGCGCTGCCCGCTGCGCAACGGCGATCTGCTGACGTTTGGCCTGAGCACCTTTGAATTTAGGGGATAGTCGCTTATGAACATCGATATCGTCCTTTTTGCAGGCCGCATCGTCCTGGTCGCCCTGCTCTACATCTTCCTGTTCGCCGTCATGAAAACCGGCGTGGGACTCGTACGCGGCCAGCGCCGCGACTCCGCTATCTGGACGATCGATGTGGACAAGGGTCCGCGCGGCATCCGTGGCATCCATGTAGATATGCTCGGCCCCGTCATCGTGGGCCGCTCGCCGTCCTCGGACATCTGCATCAACGAACCGTTTGTCTCGGCCTCGCACGCACGCTTTTCGCTGCAGGGCCCGGCACTCATCATCGAAGACCTCAACTCGCTGAACGGCACGCTCGTCAACGGCCGTCAGCTGGTGGAGCCCGCAACGCTGCGCGAGGGTGATGAGGTCCAGATTGGCGACGTGGTCATGAAGGTGAACCGTCGATGATCGACGAGGAGAACAAGTCCGCAACCATGCCCGAGACGCCGACTGCCCCCGCAGCTGCGCCGGCTCATGCCGCTCCGGCGCGCCCTGCGACCGTGGAGCCCGAGGACACCGTGTTCTCCCTGCCTCTTTCGCATGTAACTCAAGAATATCCGGCACTCGTCGATGACGAGGACGCCGGCACCGAGCAGCTCGACGCCCCCATCGGCGCGCACGCTGCCGAGCAGCCCGCGGAACCGGAGGCAACGCCCGCACCGGCTCACTTCGCCGAGCCCGTCGCCGAGGCGATTAACGAGAGCGCTGCCGTGTTTGCCGCCCCCGAGCCTGCCGCGCCGGTATTCCCCGTCGCCCCGGCAAGCGAGGCGGCGCCCGCATCTGCAACGCCTGCCGAAGTCGAGCAGCCCGTTGCCGCGCCCGCTGCAGCTCCCGAGTCCTCCGCTCAACCCCAGAGTACGCCCGCGCCGTCGCACTTTGCGACGCCCGAGCCGACGGCTGTCGAGCCGCAGCAGGACGGCGATCCCGCCGACCGCGTAACCGAAGATCTCAACCTTCCGGACGTCTCCGACGCCGAGTCGGGCAACGATGCCGACACCGTCTCCCCCGGCGACACCGCCGAGATCGATGTCGCCGCCGTGGAGGCAAAGCTCAAAGATCCCGGCTCGACCATGAGCTTTGAGCCGCTGACCGACGAGCGCATCGAGACCGACTCGACCTACGACGCCGGCACCACCACGCAGCTTATGTGGGGCGCCCGCTCCGACGTCGGATGCGTACGCCCGCACAATGAGGACTCCTATCTGGTGCAGTCGCCGCTCTTTTGCGTGTGCGACGGCATGGGAGGACACGCCGCCGGCGAGGTGGCATCCTCCATCGCCGTCGAGACCATCGCCAAGACGGCACCGCAGTCCGCCGACGCCGCGCGCCTGGCCGCAGCCGTCGAGGCCGCCAACGCCGCCGTGATCGAGGCCGCCCTCAACGGCCTGGGCAAACCCGGCATGGGATGCACGGCCACCTGCGCCTACATCGAAAACGACACGCTCGCCATCGCCCACGTGGGCGACTCGCGCGCCTACCTGCTCCACGAGGGCACGCTCATCCGCGTGACCCGCGACCACTCCTACGTGGAGGAGCTCGTGGATGCCGGCGAGATTACGGCCGACGAGGCCCGCGTCCACCCCAACCGCTCGGTCATCACCCGCGCACTGGGCTCGGATCCCGCCATGTATGCCGACCACTTTACCCTGCACATCGAGGAAGGCGACCGCCTGATTCTGTGCTCCGACGGTCTTTCGAGCATGATTCCCGATAGCGATATCGAGAACATCGCTACGCAGTCCTCGAGCGCACAGATCTGTGTCGACAACTTGGTGGACGCGGCGCTCGCCGCCGGCGGCCACGACAATGTGACCGTGGTGGTCGTCGACCTGGTCGACGACGGCGTCATGCGCGAGGCAAAACGCGTCCGACGCCGCAATGTCACCATCGCCACCGTCTTGGCCCTTGTCTTTGTGCTGGTAGCAGGCATCTGGGCATACACGGGCGTCACCGGCTCCTATTACTTGGGAACCTACCACGGCAATGTCGCCGTCTGGCGCGGCCTGCCCGGCAAGACGCTGGGGGTCGAGCTCCACTGGCTCGAGAGCGAAACCAGCATCAAGCTGTCCGACCTGCCCGAAGACACGCAAAACCGCCTGAAGACAGGCATTCCGCAAACGAGTGTCGACGATGCGCAGGACACCATTTCCAAGTACCGCCATCAGATTGACGAGGAGCAGACCCGTCAGGTGATTGACGCGCAAACAATTCGCGACAACACCAATCAGGAATCCACCTCCGAGTCAGATTCCGAGAAAACCGCCGAACAGTCAGCCGAGGCCGAAGCCTCCGATAAGAATTAGAAAGGGAGTGCCGCTTATGAGTCGCCGCAACACCGAACTGCTCTTGCTCATCGCCTCGGCGTTCCCCGTCATCCTGCTCTATGCGATGCACGTGCTCACTGCGGGTGCCACGATTTCCTTTGAGACGCTCGCCGTGCCGATCGGCCTGTTCGCCGCCTTCGCCGCGGCGCATATCGCCGTGCGCATCCTGGCGCCCGGCGCCGACCCCGCCATCCTGCCCATCGTCTTTGTGCTCTCGGGCATCGGCATCACATTCGTGACGCGCCTGGCCCCCGACCTCGCCATCTCGCAGCTCATCATCTTGTTTGTCTCGGTGGCGCTCATGGTGGGAACGCTCGCACTGGTTAAGAACCTCGACGTGGTCATGCGCTACAAGTACACCTTTGGCATTATCGGCATCATCCTGCTGATGCTGCCGATCTTTATCGGCACCACGATCTCGGGCTCCAAGCTGTGGATTCGCATCGCGGGCTTCACCATCCAGCCCGGCGAGTTCGCCAAGGTCTTCATCGTCTTGTTCCTGGCAGGCTATCTGGCCGAGAACCGCGAGCTACTCTCCATCTCCAACCGCAAGATCCTGGGCCTCAAGATTCCGCGCTTCCGCCTGCTGCTGCCGCTGTTTGCCGTGTGGGGCGTGTGCCTGCTCATCGTCGTCTTCGAACGCGACCTGGGCTCGGCCGTCCTGTTCTACACCATCTTTTTGCTGATGCTCTATGTTGCCACGGGACGCTTTTCGTACGTCATCATCGGCCTTGCGCTGCTGGCCGTTGGAGCCGTGGGCGCCTACAAGTTCCTGTCGCACGTGCAGGTGCGCTTTCAGGTCTGGGTCGATCCGTTTAAGGACGCCCAGGGCCAGGGCTACCAGATCGTACAGTCACTTTACTCGCTGGCTGACGGCGGCCTGGTCGGCGTCGGCATTGGCAACGGCATGGCAAACAACATCCCCGTCGTCGAGTCCGACTTTATCTTCTCGGCCATCGGCGAGGAAATGGGCCTTTTGGGCGGCGGCGCCGTGCTCATCCTGTTTATGCTTTTTGCCGTGCGTGGCCTCACCACGGCAGCCCGCGCCAAGTCCGACCTTGCCGCTTTTAGCGCGACCGGCCTTACGGCGGCCATCAGCTTCCAGGCATTCTTAATCGTTGGCGGCGTAACCCGCCTGATCCCGCTGACCGGCGTCACCCTGCCCTTTATGAGCCAGGGCGGCTCCTCGCTGCTGGCGAGCTTTATCATCGTCGCGCTGCTGCTGCGCGCCGGCGACGAGGCAACCGGACGCGAAGCCGAGCTCACCGGCACCGGCACCATGGCCGCCATCACCGATGACCAGGTCGCATCCGCCGCTGCCCCGACCGGTACGCGTTTTGCCAGCGCACCTTCCTACAGCCACGGCAACCACTCCGCGGGTTCTCGCATGCGTCGTCGCCTGCTCGACACGCCTGAGTCCGGCGTGCTCGGCCGCGTGGCACTTGCCAACCGTCTGACTCGTGCCGTGTTTGCCTTTACAGCGTTGTTCGCCATCCTTATCGGCAACCTCACCTACGTCCAGGTCATCAAGGCGAAGGACTATCAGGACATGCCGACCAACAACCACACCATCGCCCGCTCCAAGTACATCCAGCGTGGCTCCATCATCACGTCCGACGGTGTGACACTAGCCGAGTCGCTGCAGCAGGAGGACGGCACCTACGCCCGTTCCTACCCCAACGGCAACATGGCCGCGCACGTGGTGGGCTACGTGAGCCAGCAATACGGCACCGCCGGCATCGAGAGCGTCATGAACGATACGCTCACCGGCTCCAAGGATTACTCCAGCTGGAACAACGCCATCGCGTCGCTCGCGGGGCAGACCCAGCCGGGCAATACCGCCAAGCTCACCATCGACTCGCGCATCCAGACGGCTGCCGAGCAGGCGCTCAAGGGCTTTAAGGGCGCTGTGGTGGTTATGGATCCGCGCACCGGTGCGGTCCTTGCGTGCGCAAGCTCGCCCACTTACGACAACACCAACATCGATGCGCTGCTCCAGTCGGGCGGCGGCGAGGACGGCTCCATGTACGACCGTGCCATGGACGCGCTGTACACCCCGGGCTCGACCTTTAAGGTCGTCACACTCTCCGCGGCACTCGAAACCGGCACCGCCAGCCTTACCAGCACGTACCAGGCGCCCGGCTCCATGGACATCGGCAACGCGCCGGTCACCAACGATGCCAACGAGAGCTACGGCACCATCAGCCTGCAGCAGGCCTTCGCCGTGTCGTCCAACGTCGTCTTTGGCCAGGTGGCAAACGAGGTCGGCGCCAGCTCGCTCGTCCAGTTTGCCAACGCCTTTGGCTACGGTCAAAAGCTCGGTCAGGATCTGACCACCGCGGCTTCCATCATGGCCGACCCGTCGCTTATGACCGAGTGGGAGACCGCTTGGGCAGGCGCCGGCCAGCCCGTCGGCATGGACCACACGCCTGGCCCGCAGACCACCGTTATGCAGAATTGCGTGATCGCTGCCGCTATCGCCAACAGCGGCGTGGTCATGGACCCGTTCTTTGTGTCCCAGATACTCGCCCCGGACGGAACCGTGGTTAAGACCACACAGTCCCGCTCGCTGGGCCAGGCTGTCAGCTCTGCCACGGCCGACCAGGTTAAGCAGGCCATGCTCTCCGTCGTCCAGTCCGGTACCGGCACCGATGCCCAGATTCCGGGCGTCAAGGTTGCCGGCAAGACCGGTTCGGCCGAGACCGGCGGCACCAACGTCAACTCCATGTTTGTTGGCTTTGCACCTTACGATTCACCCACGGTTGCCATCTCGGTGGCCCTGGAGGATTACGACAAACACGACGTCAAGGCGGCCAAGATTGCCGGCATCGTCCTGACCGCGGCGCTCGCCGCACAGGGAGCGTGATGCCCGTGATCAAAGCGGATACTTGTGGCGCGCCGCGGCCGATGAGTTAGCGACAACGCGCCACACGGCCCCAGCGGCCACACATTTGGTACTACACACATCGTTGAGCGAATAGTTATGTTAGGAGCAGGAATGGAACAGAGGGTCCTCGGGGGAAGATACCTCCTCAAAGATAAGGTGGGGACGGGCGGTATGGCGACCGTCTTCCGTGCACAGGATCAGGTCCTCGACCGCACGGTTGCCGTCAAGATCATGCTGCCGCAGTATGCCGGCGACGCCACCTTCGCCGCCCGCTTTAAGCAGGAGGCCCAAGCAGCTGCCGGCCTGTCCTCCCCCTATATCGTGGGCGTCTACGACTGGGGCAAGGACGGCGACACCTATTACATCGTCATGGAGTACCTGCGCGGTACCGACCTTAAGAGCGGCATCAAGAGCCACGGCGCCCTCGATCCCAAAAAGGTCGCGCAGATCGGCTCGCAGATCAGCTCCGCGCTTTCGGTCGCACACAAGCACGAGATCATCCACCGCGACATTAAGCCGCAAAACATCATGGTGCTGCCCGACGGCAACATCAAGGTAATGGATTTTGGCATCGCGCGCGCCAAGAACAGTCATCTCACGCAGGACAACAACGTGCTGGGCACCGCCCACTACGTGAGTCCCGAGCAGACCCGCGGTCAGGACCTCGGCCCCACCTCGGATATCTATTCGCTGGGTGTCGTCATGTACGAGTGCGCCACCGGCCGCGTACCCTTTGACGGCGACGACGCCATCTCGGTCGCGCTCAAGCAGGTCAACGAGCTCCCCATCCCGCCGAGCCAGATCAACTCCGGCGTCGATGCCGACCTTGAGCGCATCATCCTCAAGTGCATGGAAAAGGACCCGGCAAACCGCTTCCAGACGGCCGACGAGCTGCGCCAGGTACTCAACAGCTACCTGTCCGGCCGTGCCGTCAACGTCTCGGAGCCCACGCGCATCATCGGAGCCGCCGGCGACCTGGGTACCACCAAGACCCGCGAGCTTTCCGACTCAACGCGCGCTATGGTTCGTCCCGTCTCGGGCGTGAGCGGTCAGAACACCGCCCGCAGCGCTGTCTCGGGCTCCACGGGCTCCTACGAGGTCGAGAAGCCTAAGTCCAACAAGAACAAAATCATCGCCGCCGTGATTGCCGCCGTCGCCGTGATTGGCGTAGTGGTGGCCTTTGCCACGGGCATGTTCAGTGGCGAACAGGTCACGGTGCCCGACGTGTTGGGCAAGGACCAGGAAACCGCTATTGAGCTGATCAAGGAAGCCGGCCTTGAGGTTGGCACCGTCGACCAGAGCTACAACGACGATGTCGACGAGGGAAAAGTCGCCGAGCAGACCCCCAACGGCAATGCCAAGAAGGCCAAGGGCTCGAGGGTGAACCTGGTAATCTCCAAGGGCCCTAAGCCCTCCGAGAAGGTTGAGGTTCCGCAGCTCCTCGGCCTGACCAAGGACCAGGCCGAGGCTGCACTGGCAAGTGTGGGCCTGAAGGGCAGCGCTTCGGAGGAAGCCAATGAGGCCGAAGAGGGCCAGGTGTTTGATCAGAGCACTGCTGCCGGCAAGGAGGTCGAGAAGGGCACGACCATCTCGTACAAGGTCTCTGGCGGCCCGGACACCACCTCGGTGCCCGATCTGACCGACATGACCGAGGCCCAGGCGCGCAACGCTCTCGACATGGCTGGCTTTGGCGTCGACGTGAGCTACCAGGAAAACGACTCGGTTACCGAGGGCACCGTAATTAGCTGGAACCCCAGCGGCAAGCAGAAGCCTGGTGCCACGATCACCGTCGTCATCGCCAAGAAGTCCGGCAAGGCCAGCGTCCCGGGCAACCTGTACGGCAAGAGCATCTCCGCCGCCGTCACCGCGCTCAACAACGCCGGTTTCTACAACATCGCATTCTGCGATCAGAACGGCAACCCTGTGAGCGGCAACGAAAACGCCACCGTTACGGGCGTCTCCCCCACCGGCAAGCAGTCCACCGACAGCACGATTACGCTGACGGTTTCCATCTCCGGTTCCGGCGATGACTCCGAGTCTAGCAACTAACGTCGATCGCTTGTTGCTTCGAGCGGCTTAGACCGCAAACACATTCGCTCAGAAGCGCCCGCTTGCTCCCCCGGCAAGCGGGCGCTTTAATGTTCCTATGGCAGGCATTCGGTAGGCTTCGATAGCAGGATGACAACGCGGAGGTTGATTTCCGATCTCAGCCGAACACTTTGAGCGGATAGGCCGTTCCCGCAGCTAGCCGAACGCCCCCGAGGCCCCATCCGGGCCCCCGGGGGCGGCATTTTCCCAGTTGATGGAACGGTGGAGATGTGTTTCGATAGGTCCGGTGGCCATGC
>URBM01000041.1 GCA_900545995.1 uncultured Collinsella sp.
GAGATCCTGAGATGTCTCGTGGGCTCGGAGATGTGTATAAGAGACAGGTCTTAACTGCGCGATCGTTTTGGATGCTCAGCAGTATTTCAACCTGAATATTTTTTGCTATCGACTTGTTCTTGCCGCCGCTGCCTGCCTTGCATACGTGGTTTCTTGCGTAATCGTTGTTTCCTATTTTGGGTCCGGCATCGGTCCGATTGGCATGCTGCTGCTTGTCAACGTCGTGGCGATCTACATACAGCTCGGGGCCAATTCCATGCTTCCGCTTCCGTCCTCGATGCTCATGTGGATTTGCGGCGTGACCCCGTTGGGGGACGGTCAATGCGTTTCGATTTTAATTGACTGCCTAATTAACGTAGCAAGCGTTTTTACCATTTGCTTTACCGTAGACCGATTGCGGTCGAGATTTCTTTGACTTTTCGCGAGGGATGATCATACCGAGCATACCAAATACAGGGGGGGGCGGACACCGTGGCTGGTGTCCGCCCCCCCCCTGGCTTAGGAGGCTTTAACCTGAGTGGTTTGCGAGCTAGCGGGCCTGCTTAACCTTTGCCGCTGCCTCGACAAACGACTTCCACAGGTTAAAGTCGGTCTCGAGCGTCTGCCAGGTGTACTCGGGGTGCCATTGCACGCCCAGGCAGAAGGGCTGGCCCTCGACCTCGATGCACTCGGGCACGCCATCGGTTGCCTGTGCGACCAGGCGCGTATGCTTGCCCAGACGATCGACGCAGCAATGGTGCGCCGAGTTGGTCTGGATGAGCCTGTGCCCGCCGAGTGCGCGCTCCAGCAGCGAGCCCGGTACGACCTCGACGGGGTGCACGGGGTCGTTGAGCACGTGGGTGTGGCGCCACTGCGTGCGGCCCTCGCGCGCGCCCAGGCTCGGCACGTCCATGCACAGGGTGCCACCGGTGGCGACGTTTAACAGCTGCGTGCCGCGGCAGGTGGTAAAGAGCGGCTTTTTGGCGCGGAGTACCTTGTCGACCAGCTTAAACTCAAAACTATCGCGGATCTCGCAGCAGAGGGTGGGGTCGTAGGGTCGATCATCGCCCCAACGTTTGGGATTGACATCGGGGCCGCCAGGAATGGCGATGCCGTCGGCGATATCGACGTAATGACGGATAACATCGACGTCTTCGGTAATAGACATCTGAAGCGGCAGGCCGCCGGCGGCAAGGATCGCATCAACAAAGACGCTGGCGATTTCCTCGTTGGGGGAGAGCGTCTCACTCAAATAGGGCTTCGCTTCTTCCCAGCGCGGCGCCACCAGGATAAGTGGGCGGTCGGCAGGGTCGACGTCGACGTGCGGGGTAAAGGACGATGAAGTGCGAGTTCCGATCATAGGTGTAACTTTCGAATCCGGATGGTCATGGCAAACGGGCGAGCGTGCAGTTGGTTAGTGGCCCTTAATGGAGTTGAGGAAGTCCTGGGCGCGCTTGGTCTGGGGATGGTCGAAGAACTCGTCGGGCGTGCCGGTCTCTACGATCTGGCCATCGGCCATAAACACGACGCGGTCGGCCACGCGGCGGGCAAAGTTCATCTCGTGCGTGATGACGATCATCGTCATGCCCTGCTGGGCCAGGCGAACCATGACCTCGAGCACCTCGTTGATCATCTCGGGGTCCAGCGCACTCGTGGGCTCGTCAAAAAGCATGGCCTTGGGCTGCATGGCGAGCGAGCGGGCAATGGCCACGCGCTGTTGCTGGCCGCCCGAGAGCTGCGCGGGCACCTTATCGGCCTGCTCGGCAACGCCTACGCGCCTTAGCAGGTCCATGGCGCGCTCGCGGGCCTCCTCTTTGGGGATGCCCAGCACGTCGACCGGTCCCAGCATGACGTTCTGCAGGACCGTCATGTGCGCAAACAAGTTGAACTGCTGAAACACCATGCCCAGTTCGGCGCGCATGCGGGCGAGGCCCTTGCCTTCCTGCGGCAGGGGCTCGCCCTCGATGAGAATCTCGCCCGAGTCGATGGTCTCCAGGCGGTTGATGGTGCGGCACATGGTCGACTTGCCCGAACCCGAGGGGCCAATCACGACGACGACTTCGCCGCGGTCCACCGAGAGGTTGATGTCGTTGAGGACATGCAGATCGCCATAGTGCTTATCGACATGCTTGAGCTCGATCAGCGGCCGCTTGTCGAAAGAAGTAGTGCTCTGTGCCATGATGCTCGGCTCCTTATGCCTTAAAAACGTGGGTACTTAGCGGATGATGGTCGCGCCGGCCTTGTGCGAAACGTAGACGGCGGCCTTGTTGATGGCGACGTTGATGAGAATGTAGATGACCGCAATCACCAGATAAACCGACACGAGAGCGTCGTAGTTGGTGATAAGCACGCGGGCGTTTTGCATGAGGTCGGGATAGCTCACCACGTAGGCGACGGTGGTGTCCTTGACCACGACCACGAGCTGCGAGATCAACGACGGGATAATAAAGCGAATTGCCTGGGGCAGCACGATTTTAAAGGTGATTTTGGCCTTGGAGAGGCCGAGCGCCTGGGCCGCCTCGACCTGACCGCGCGGCACGGCATTGACGCCGGCGCGGAAGATCTCGGCCAGTACGCCGGCCGCGGCGAGCGCGACGGGCAGCGTGAGCATCCAAAACGATGGCAGCGCGATCTTGTACTGGGGCAGTACCAAAAAGAAGAAATAGATGAACAGCAGGCTCGGCACGCCGCGGAAGAAGTCGGTGAGTACGCGGCAGACCAGCTGCAGCGGTTTGATGTCGCTCGTGCGGCCGAGCATGAGAGCGAGGCCCAGAACCAGTGCGATGGCGCCGGCGGTGAGTGCAACCTTAACGGTGCCCTCAAAGCCTGCGAGTAAGAACTTCCAGGTGGTGAGGTGCGTAAAGAAATACCAGTAGTGGACCGAAAGCTGACCGGTCACATAAAAGCGCTGCAGCACGAGGACGACGAGTGCGGCCACGGCAACGAGCGAGATGGCGGTGCCAATGCGAATCTTGGCGCGCATCTTGGGGCCGGGAGCCTCGTAGAGCGCATCGCGCATGGTGAGCGCGGGGGAGGAGTGCTTGCTCATCGGAGGATCCTCACCTTCTTATCGATGTAGTTGCCAATGTGGCTCACCACAAAGGCCGTGCCCAGGTAGCCGAGGGCCGAGATAAAGAACGCGGCGACGCCGCCGAGCGAGCGCGTGTTGATGTAGCTCACCACGCCGGTGAGCTCCTGCGGCTTAAGCGGCACCTGGCTGCCCAAGGCGGTAGTGAGCATGACGGCGATAAAGAGGTTGGTCATGGGCAGTACGCTCGAGCGCAGCGCCTGCGGAATCACGATCTTGGCGAGGATACGGCTGAAGCTCATGCCCAGCGAGCGGGCGGCTTCCACCTGGCCGACACCGACGGTGTTGATGCCGCTCATAAAGTTCTCGGAGCCAAATGCCGAGCCCAGCAACACCGTGGCGACGATAACGCAGGTGCGGTAGGGCAGAACGACCTTGAGCGGTGGCAGCGCGTAGACGACGATGATAAGCAGCGCGATGCCGGGGATGTTACGGAAGACCTGGACATACAGGTCGCCAAAGACGCGCAGCGGCTTGAGCGGCGACACGCGCATCACGGTGACGGCGACGGCCAGCACCATGGCGATGACAAACGACTCAAGCGTCATGCCCCAGGTTGCTAGCAGCGCGTCGATATAGTTCTGGCCATAGAGCGACCAGAGCTCGGAGAGACTCATGCGGACCTCCCGTCGGTAAGGAAAGGGGCTCCCGTGTGTACGGAAGCCCCGACAACTCAGTAAGGAAACAGTTTAGCGCAATAAAGTGTTCCGTACGTTTCCATATGGTTTCGTAGCGGCTGTTGCCCAGCTTGCGGGCTTAGGCGCCGACCTCGGGCAGCTCGGGAACGTTGGTGTCGCCCGTGCGGTCGCCGATGCAGATCTGCCACAGCTCGGTCCAGGTGCCGTCGTCCTCGATCTTCTTAAGGAAGTCGTTGACGAAAGCGACGCCGTCGGAATCGAGCGGCAGGCCGATGCCATAGGGCTCCTTGCTGCCGAAGGGCTTGCCGGCGATTTTGTACTTACCGGGCTCGCGGACCAGGGCGCTCTGCTGCATGTTGTTATCGATGACGTAGGCGTCAACGCGGCCCTGCTGGAGTGCCTGGCGGGCCTCCTCGTCGGTCTTGAACTCCTGCTGGCTGGCCTTGGGAGCGAACTCCTCCAGGATGGCGGGGCCGTTGGAGCCGGACTGGACGGCGACGTTCTTGTCGGCCAGGTCGTCGACGCTCTTGATGTCGTCGTTATCGGCAAGCACCAGGATGGCCTGCTGCGTGTAGTAATAGGGACCGGCAAAGGAGACAAGCTTCTTGCGCTCGTCAGTGATGGTGTAGGTGGCAAAGACGGCGTCGACCTGGCCGTTCTGCAAGACGGACTCGCGCGTGTCCGAGGTCACCTGGGTGATCTCGACCTTGTTCTCGCCCAGGATGTAGTTGGACAGGAGCTGCGCGATACCGGCATCGAAGCCACGGGTCTGACCGTCCTTCTCGTTGAGGAGGGAGAAGAGCGTGGAAGTCTGAACGCCACCGATCTTAAAGACGCCGGCGTCCTTGACGGCCGTGGCCCAGGTGCTGGCGGCGACGGCATCGTCATCGGCCTTGGGGCCGTTGTCGACGAGCTTGTCGAATGCCTTGGCGTCGAGCGTGGTGGAAGCCTCGGTATCCTCGGAGCTCTTGGAGGAACCGGCGGCGGAACCCTTGTCGGCCTCGGCGCTGGTGTCGGAGCAGCCGGCAAGACCAAGGCCGGCGACGGTTGCGAAGGTGGCGGCAACGAAGCCGCGGCGGTCGAGAACGACCTGCTGGGAGAGGTTCTTGCTCATGGTAGAACACCTTTCTCAATAAAATCCCTAGCGGTTGAGTAGAGTTATACCCTATCGCGCTCAAATGGGTCAACACGAAATAACTCAGAAACATACTTACCTTATGGGTAATTCTACCTACCAAAAAGGGACAGGCACCTTTGTGGTGGTTTTAAGTCATGGTCGGTGCGGCGACATGCCTTGCTGCTTTGTCTCGATCTGTAACATCTGCAGCCATTTTTGCCGAGTAACTGTTACAGATCGAGTTTTTCTCCTTAGGGGGATTTGAATGTCTCGATCTGTAACAGTTAGACGGGAATTCGGGCCCTAGATGTTACAGATTGAGATAATCGCGTCGCGAAAACAAAAACCTCCGCAGGGGGTGCTTTCCTTGCGGAGGTTTTCTTACTCGTTGAGTAGTCTTGCGGCTTCGGCGGCCATGTTCTCGACCGTCATGCCGTTCTGCGCGAGCAGTTCGTTGGGGTCGTAGCGGTCGGGGAAGCCCTTGGCGATGCCGAAGGTGCGCGTGCGCACGGGCGTGCAGGCCAGGTAGCACGCCACGCGCTCGCCCCAGCCGCCGTCCAAGATGCCGTCCTCGAGGGTGACGACAACGCGATGCTCGGCGACAAGGCTGTCGAGGAACTTGCGGTCGAGCTCGGCTGCAAAGCGAGGGTTGACGAGCGTGGCCTCGATACCGTACTCGGCGGCCAAGCGGTTTGCCACGCGCTCACCCAGCTCAAAGAAATCGCCAAGCGCGAGCACGGCAACGTCGCGGCCCTGACGCACCACGTTGTAGCGAACGGCGCTGTAGTCGGTGTCTTCGGCGGGCGCAAGGTCGGGGCGGCTTACCAGGCCGATGCCCGGTACGCGGATTGCCACGGGATGCTCGCGGTGGTCGAGCGACCAGCTCAGCATGGACAGATATTCCTCCATGCAGGCCGGCGCCAAGTAGTGCATGTTGGGAAGACCGCCCAGCATGGAAATATCAAAGAACGAAAGGTGCGTCTCGGACGTGGTGCCAAAGATTGACGCACCAAACACCAAAATGGTTGCGGGGGCGTCGTTGAGGCACAGGTCGTGCCACAGCTCGTCGTAGGCGCGCTGCAAAAACGTGCCGTACACACCAAAGACTGGCTTGGCGCCCGAGCGCGCAAGCGCGGTGGCAAAGGTCACGGCGTGCTCCTCGGCAATGCCCACATCGACGAACTGTTTGCCGGCGGCGGCGCGAAGCTCGGGTGTAAAGCCCATGATGTAGGGTGTGGCGGCCGTGATGCCCACGACCTGCGGATCGCGCTCGATGGCGGCGCTGAGCGCCTCGCCCGTAATGTCGGCGTAGGTGCGCGGCGCAGGCTCGCTCGGATGGCCCGGGCAGAGCTTGCGCCCGGTCGCCATGTCAAACGGACCCACGTGGTGCCAGCGCTCGGGGTCGTTTTGGGCTGGCTCAAAGCCCTTGCCCTTGGCGGTGGAGACGTGCAGCACGATGGGATGATCGATATTGCGCAGTTCCTGCAGCGCGTCGACTAGGGCCAACACGTCGTTGCCGGCGTCCAAATAACGGTAGTCGAGTCCCATCGCGCGGAAAACGTTGCGCTCACAGGTGCCGTTGCTGGCGCGCAGCTCGGCCAGATTGCGATAGAGGCCACCGTGGTTCTCGGCGATGGACTGGTCGTTATCGTTGACGATGATGATCAGGTTGCTGTCGAGTTCGGCGGCATTGTTGAAGCCCTCAAACGCCAGGCCGCCCGAAAGCGAGCCGTCGCCAATGATGGTGATGACGTTGTACGCATCGCCCGCCAGGTCACGAGCGTGCGCCAGGCCGCAGCCCAGGCTCACCGACGTGGAGGTATGGCCCATGGCGAACAGGTCGTGCTCGGACTCGTCGGGATTGGCAAAGCCAGAGGCCTCGCCAAAGCGCTTCGGATCGATATAAGTGTACGCGCGCCCAGTCAGCGCCTTGTGGGCGTAGGTCTGGTGCGAAACGTCAAAGAGAATCTTGTCGATAGGGGAGTTAAACACGCGATGGAGCGCGACCGTAAGCTCAACGACGCCCAGGTTGGGGGCAACGTGCCCGCCGACGGCGGCGGAGCTTTCGAGGATGGCGTGGCGAATCTCGTCGCAGAGCTGCGGGAGCTCGGCACGATTAAGAGCCTTGACGTCCTCGGGCGTTGTCGTTTGCGTAAGCAGCATCGTTGTGGGTTACTCCATGCGAATCGAGTGCCGGCGCTCCCTCGGCCGACACAATTGCACAAGACAGTCTCGCACATTTTGGCGTTTGATATGTGACGGCGGCGCGGTAATTCGCCAACTGGTGGGGCAAAACGTTTTGTCCGATGCCATACTGATAGATTCGATGATGATTTTTTCAATACGTGCAGGCCGTGGCTTGCCGCCGTGAGCCGCTGGAAGGAGGCAGCATGTCCGATGCCGTTCGTGCCGAGAAAATCGCGCACGAGGTCGACGATGCCGCCCGCCAGCTCGCCCAGGCGGGCCGCTTGGACCTGACGCGCGAGTTTATCCAGCATGGCGACGTGACGGTCTATGCACATGTGACTTCGGTAGCGCGGACGAGCCTGTCCTTTGCCGAGCGCCTGGGCCGCGTCGGTGTTTCGATCGACCGTGCCTCGCTGCTGCGCGGAGCCTTGTTACACGATTACTTTCTCTACGATTGGCACGATCCCGACCCAAGCCATCGGCTGCATGGCTTTCGCCACCCGTTTTTTGCCCTAGCGCGCGCGGAGGAAGATTTTGAGCTGACGTCGCGCGAACGGAATATTATCGTGCGGCATATGTTTCCGCTGGTGCCGGTGCCGCCGACGTGTCGTGAGGCTTGGATTGTGTGCCTGGCGGATAAATGGTGTGCTCTGCGCGAGACGGTCGCCGGCCGCCTGCCGCGCAAAGACGACGCGAACGATTTGAGCGAGGGCTCGAGCGACGGCTCGAGCAAAGATTCGAGTGAAAAGAGGAGAGGGTAGACGGTGGGGACCGCGATCGACATGGCATTTGACGGCGCGACGCTTGCCGCCTGTCCGCTTTCGGCACTGGTGCTCTCGTTCGCCTTCTACGGGTTTTGCGGCTGGGCATGGGAGTCGACAGTATGCGCCATGCTCAATCACGGACGCTTTGCCAACAGCGGCTTTTTGCTGGGACCGTGTTGCCCCATCTATGGCGCGGGCGGCATTGCCTGCTGGCTGCTGTTGCGCGGAATTCCTGACGCGTCGAGCCAGTTTGTCGCTGCAGCGCTCGTATGCAGCGTGATTGAGTACAGCGTAGGCGTGCTGTTGGAAAAAACAACGGGCGCTCGCTTTTGGGATTACTCGCACCTGCCGTTTAACTTGCACGGACGCATCTGCCTGTACTGGGCATGCGCGTTTGGCTTGGGTGCGTTGTGCATTTGCCGTTTAGTGGAGCCGGCATTGCTGGGGCTGCTTGGTCATCTGCCGGTGCTGATTGTGCGGCTGTCCGCCTTTATCGTCGCGGTCGCGATGATGGTCGACGCGTTGTGCTCGCTGGCGAGCTGGCGGCGTCTGTCCGATCAGCTGGAGCGCGTCCGGGCCGACCTTGCCGACCGCATCAATGAGTCGCTTGCCGATGCCTCGGACTCAATGCTCGAACGTATTCCCGATTCTACGATTGACTCGGTGGCACAGACGCACATCCGTAGCCGTGCCGTTAACGCGTGGCTGGCCGAGCTGGGTGACGCCGCGCTTGATGCCCTGCGCGAGAAGGCTTCGATGCCGACGTTTATCGCGGATGGTGCTCGCGGTCTGGCGCTTGCCGCCCGCCGCGTTGCCGATGCCGCACCGAACATGCCACGTCCGTCGCTCACTCGTCGCCGTGCCGGCAAACGCGCGAGCCGTCCGGTGCCGAGTGTGTCGCTCAGCCGTCGTGACCTGCGCTTTTTCAACGCCTTCCCACGCTTGCGCATCAACCGCTACGAAGGCGTCATCCGAGCCACCAATCTCCGCGACCGCGCCCGCGACCTGTTTCGCCGCTAGCCGGGGCGGGGCCAAGCGCGTCCTTCTCGCCCGCACGTTTCCCGTTCGTTTCGCGTCCGTTGCCGCGCCGTTTCCAAGATTGCGGCACCGTTTCCATTCGACAACGCAGCGTTTAACAACGCCGTATCTGGTCTACACCAGTTGCCCCTCGGCTCCATCATGAGCGCCGACAACGTTCATGCGACCAAGGGGGAGCGAATGTACGATACGGGATCGACAACGTTTATGCTCATCTGCACCATGCTCGTGTTTTTAATGACACCGGGTCTGGCGTTTTTCTACGGCGGCCTGTCTAGGCGCAAAAATGTCATCAACACCATGCTTATGTGCTTTGGCGCCATTGGCCTGGTTGGTGTGCTGTGGATTGTTGCCGGCTGGTCGCTGGCCTACGGCGGCGACGGTTCCAGCCCGTTTATTGGAGGCCTTGACCAGCTACTGTGCCTTCCGGTGCTCAACCAGGTGCTGCAGGCGGCCGAGGGCAATGCCACTGACGGTGCTGTCTACCCTCAGATTATCAACATCGCTTTCCAGATGGCATTTGCCATGATCACGGCAGCTATCGTCACGGGCAGCCTGGCCGGCCGCGTTAAGTTTGGTGCCATGACGGCCTTCCTGGGCATTTGGCTGCTCGTGGTCTACGCGCCGCTCGCCCATATGGTCTGGGGCGGCGAGGGCTCCTTTATCGGCGACATCATCGGCGCGCTCGACTTTGCCGGCGGCGACGTGGTGCACATCTCGTCTGGTCTGACGGGCCTGATTCTCTGCCTGATGCTTGGCCGTCGTCGCGGTTTTGGCATGGTGAGCTATCGACCGCATAACGTGCCGTTTGTGGCACTGGGCGCCGGCCTGCTTTGGTTTGGCTGGTTTGGCTTTAACGGCGGCAGCGAGTTTAAGGCCGACGCCGTTGCGGCACTCGGCATCCTCAACACCGTGACGGCCAGCGCGGCGGGCATGGTCTCGTGGCTTGCCGTCGAGCGCGTGCATACCGGCCGCCCCACGCTGGTGGGCGCCAGCACTGGTCTGGTTGCGGGCCTTGTGGTGGTCACGCCCGGCGCGGGCTTTGTCGAGCCGTGGGCAGCGCTGGTCATGGGCCTGATCGTCTCGCCCGTCTGCTATTTGGCCATCAGTCATCTTAAGACCAAGTTCGGCTACGACGATGCGCTCGACGCGTTTGGCTGCCACGGCATTGGCGGCATCTTGGGTGGCGTGCTCACGGGCCTGTTCTGCGTGCCGGAGCTTTCGTGGACCGGCAAGGGCGGCCTGTTCTACACGGGTGACGTGTCGCTGCTCGTCTCGCAGATTTTGGGCATTGTGGTGACGGTCGTCATTGTGCTGGTGCTCGACCTGGTGATCGCCGCGGTGGTCAAGGCGCTCTTCCACGGCAGCCTGCGCGTGGACGAGGCCGACGAGGCGCTGGGCTTGGATGCGAGTCAACACGGCGAGAGCGCATATCCCTCCTTCTCGGGACTTGACTAGCGGCTTCCCCAGGCACCGCACCTTGGGTTTCAAACCGTCGCTTGCGTACAAAAGTACGCGGCGCTCCTCTTTCAACCCAATCTGCGGCACCTGGGAAACCCGCGTCTCATGTAAAGGGATACGTTGATTATTGAGAGGAATTCACTATGAAAAAGATCACGGCTATCGTGCGCCAGGAAAAGCTTGAGGTTCTTAAAGACGCGCTGTTTGCTGCCGATGTTCGTGGCATGACTATTAACCAAGTGCAGGGCTGCGGCGCGCAGCATGGCTGGAAGGAATACGTGCGCGGCAACGAGTTACTTGTCAACACGATCCCTAAGGTACAGTTCACCCTTATTTGCGCCGATGAGCACGTCGATGGCATTGTCGACATCATCTGCAACGCCGCTCGCACCGGAGCCGTCGGCGATGGCAAGATCTGGGTCGAGCCGGTCGAGGAAGTCATCCGCATCCGTACCGGCGAACGCGGCCCCGCTGCGGTGTAGGACAATCTTTCGCCTGACGGGCGCGCCTCTCTTGGGGCGCGCCCGTTCTCGTCTACAATACCGCGCAGACGAAGGAGAGGCATGCCCATGATCAAGATGTTTGCGAGTGACTTAGACGGAACGCTGCTGAACGCCCTGCACGAGGCGGATGGGACCATCCGCCGTGCCATCCGCGAGCTGACCAAGGCTGGCCTGCATGTGGTTCCCGCGACCGGACGCTCGACGCTGCCGATTGGCGAGCATGGCTTTACGGGCCTGGCGCTTGACGCCTGCTGCTCCACCGGATCCATCGTGCGCGACAGCCATGGCGAGGTGCTCAAGACCTGGACCATCGACCCACAGATCACCGAGGAGCTGCTCAAGGAGTTTCCGGATATCTGTTTTGACTGCTCCACGCCCGACGGCATGTTTTCGAGCGGATCGTTCGAGATGCACCAGGCGGGCTTTAAAAAGGACAGCCCTATCAAGCGCATCGTGATGCGCGGCATGCGTGCGCGTGGCGGGTATCACGAGGAGCAGTATTTCGATCAGTCGATCGGCGATATCTTGCGTCACGATGTATGCAAGATCAATTGTCGCGTGACCTCGCCCGAGCTGGAGCGCGACCTTAAGGCGTATCTGGCCGAGCGCTCGGACCGCGTGGTCAACGCGCCGTTCGATCCGGTGATGTTCGAAATCACGGACGTGGCGTGCAACAAGGGCGAGAGCGTGGCCTGGCTGGCGGGCTACTACGGTATTGCCGAGGACGAGGTCGCGGTCTATGGAGACGGCGGCAACGACATCGCCATGCTCAAGCGTTTCCGCCACAGCTACGCGACCAAAAACGGCAGTGATGCAGCTAAGGCCGCCGCGAGTGCGACCATCGGCAGCTGCATGGTCCACGCCGTCCCCAAACACATGCTCGCCACCATGCGCAAACAGAACTCCCGCACCGTCATCGAATAATGTGACAAAGGGATTGTCCCTTTGCCGCATGGGAGATACCGGCTTTTGGCGTATAGGACTGTTACGCTTTCGCCACCAACAAATTTCGAGTTATTCGGCCTGTCGGAGGTCGTTAAATGGCTAAAGATGCCCTCTCGGGAACATTCATGCCTCTAATGGTGTTTGATTCGGTGACGTAAGTGCGCAAATGGGCATGTATACGCTCAAATAAGGACAAAAACCCTCAGATAATCCCGGCGGTGCATTTATACAGAACCAGTAGCGTGGCCGAATAACTCGAAAAATGTAGGCGGCAGTTCGGCGACAAGCTCGGGTATGGCAAAGGAACTGTTCCTTCGCCATACCTGAGCTCCGATCTTCTGAAATGCGAACAAACATTCGCATATCTAACTGCGCTTTGATAGAATTGATACTGTTGACGGCAGTTCCATGTGCCGGGCAGCGCCCTCCATCCGATGGGAGGTGATGCCCATGACCGATTTGATTGATTTCGTGAGACTTCTGACCACTTTGGTCTCGTTCTTCACGGCGCTTGTCGGCCTTTCCGAGGCACTCAAGCAGCGTTCGAAGCGCAACAGAAGGGGTCGCCGCCGCTAAGGCGTTGACCCCCTAATGCAAACAACGGCGCTGCCCAGCTTTGCAGAACTTGGGCTGCCGTCGACATTATTCTACCCACGAATGACATTTTGGACAATCGGTAATGCCGCTCCAAAAGCCAGGTGGGTTGTGACAAAGGGACTGTCCCTTTGTCACATCCAAAATATTGCCTTTACGTGTTGATGCACACGGTGTGCAATAATACTCGCACTGTGCAATAGCGCACAGGTTGAGTAACAAGGAGGACGCTTGTCCCAGCTCGAGAAATGCGATCGCCGGTCCCTTCGCTCGCAGCGTGCCCTTCGCCAGGCACTTGCCAGCGAGCTTGCCGAAAGCGGCGACCTTTCGCGCATTAATGTCGCGTCGCTCACCGAGCGCGCCGGCCTTACGCGCCGCACGTTCTATTCGCACTACCGCGATATTCCCGACTTTATCAATCAAATCGAGGATGGCTTGCTGGCCGAGATCCGTGAGCGCATTGAGCTCATCACCGCAGCTCAGCTGCCCGACCTCTATCACAACATCGATGAGCTCGAGCCGGCGCCCGGTTCGGTTGAGCTGCTGCGTTATCTTGCGGCCAACCGCGACTTAATCGGTGCGCTGCTGGGTCCGGGCGGCGACCAGGCCTTCATTAAAAGGATCATCGACACCGCTCGTGAGGCCGTGGTGCCGCGTGCGCAGACGGGCATTTTGGGCCTGGCGCTGGGCACGTTCTTTGACTACTACGTCACCTACGTCGTGAGCGCCGAGGTCGGCATGATTCAGCGCTGGTTTGAGCGTGGGCTCACCGAATCGCCCGAGGCCATGGCGCGCATTATGACGGTGCTCGCTTTTGTGCGCCCTGGTGACCTGTATGGCCAACCCATCGATATCAACGTGCCGGAATACGGCATGAAGCTATTGAACCTGCAGCTCGAGGACGCGGCCGACACCGCCGCAACCGTCGAGTCCAACAACTAAGAGGAGAGACAATGAGCAAACTCGTCGAGGGCATCAAGGACCGCATGGTCGCTGCCGCACGCGAGGCTGCACCCGCCGTGGTGGACGCCGCGCAGAAGGCCGCGGCCGCGGCTGCCGAGAAAGTTGCTGAGGCAGTTGCCGATGCCAAGAACGCGGCAGGGGAGACGTCCGTCGCTAGCGAGCCCGCCACCGCCGCTGAGCCCCTAGCCGCCAC
>URBM01000042.1 GCA_900545995.1 uncultured Collinsella sp.
CCTGAGATGTCTCGTGGGCTCGGAGATGTGTATAAGAGACAGAGTCCGAGGAGATCAACGCCTGCACCGTCAAGGTAAAGGTCGATGTCGATGGTGAGGACCAGGACTGGCTGTTCCTCTTTAAGAACGAGACTCACAACCACCCGACCGAGATCGAGCCCTTCGGCGGTGCCGCCACCTGCGTGGGCGGCGCCATCCGCGACCCGCTCTCGGGCCGCAGCTATGTGTACCAAGCTATGCGCGTCACCGGCGCCGGCGACCCCACCGTCCCGGTTTCCGAGACGCTCGAGGGCAAGCTGCCGCAGCGCAAACTCGTGACCACTGCAGCCGCCGGCTACTCCAGCTACGGCAACCAGATCGGTCTTGCCACCGGCCAGGTCAACGAGCTCTATCACCCCGGTTACGTGGCCAAGCGCATGGAGGTTGGCGCTGTCGTGGGCGCCACCCCGGCAAACCACGTTCGTCGCGAGTGCCCCGCCCCCACCGACAAGATCATCCTGCTGGGTGGCCGCACCGGCCGTGACGGCATCGGTGGCGCCACCGGTTCCTCCAAGACCCAGAACACCGAGTCCATCGAGACCTCGGGTGCCGAAGTCCAGAAGGGCAACGCCCCGGTCGAGCGCAAACTGCAGCGTCTGTTCCGCCGCGGCGATGCCTGCCGTCTGATCAAGCGCTGCAACGACTTTGGCGCCGGCGGCGTCTCGGTCGCCGTGGGCGAGCTTGCCGACGGCCTGTATGTCGACCTTGATACCGTGACCAAGAAGTACGACGGCTTGGACGGCACCGAGCTCGCCATTTCCGAGTCCCAGGAGCGCATGGCCTGCGCCGTCGCCGACGGTGACGTCGAGGAGTTCATGCGCTACGCCGCCGAGGAGAACCTGGAGGCAACCGTCATCGCCGAGGTTACCGCCGAGCCGCGCATGCGCATGGCCTGGAACGGCGTCGCCATCGTCGATCTGTCCCGCGAGTTCCTCAATTCCAACGGTGCGCCCAAGCACCAGGTCGCCCACGTGTGCGCCCGCAGCGTGTGGCAGCCCAGCTGGGCCGGTACCACGCTTGCCGAGCGCATGACCTCGCTTGTCACCGACCTCAACGTCGCCTCCAACAAGGGCCTTTCCGAGCGCTTCGACTCCACCATCGGCGCCGCGACCGTGCTCATGCCCTTTGGCGGCAAGACGCAGCTCACCCCCAGCTCTGCCATGGTCGCCAAGTTCCCCGTGGACGGCGAGACCACCACGGCGAGCGCTATGGCATGGGGCTTCAACCCCTACCTGATGGAGGCCGACCAGTTTGCGGGCGCCTACCTGTCCGTGGTCGAGTCCATCGCCAAGCTCGTTGCCGCCGGCTTTGAGCACAAGCGCGCCTACCTCTCCTTCCAGGAGTACTTCGAGCGTCTGCGCACCGAGGCCGAGCGTTGGGGCAAGCCCATGGCAGCCGTCCTGGGCGCCCTTATGGCCCAGGTCGACCTGGGCGCCGGCGCCATCGGCGGCAAGGACTCCATGAGCGGCTCGTTTGAGGACGAGGCCGGCGAGCTCAACGTTCCGCCGACCCTGATCAGCTTCGCCGTCGCCGTGGGCCGCGCGGCGCGCGCCGTCTCCCCTGAGTTCAAGGGCCTGACGCACCGCGTCGTCCGCATCGCCCCCGCATCCTACGGCGAGGACTACCGCCCCGATGCCCAGCAGCTGCTCGCCGCGTTTGACGCCGTCGAGGCACTCACCGCCACCGGCGACGCCCTGGCCGTCTCCACGCCCGGCTACGGCTGCGGCGCCGAGAGCCTCTTTAAGATGTGCGTCGGCAACCAGATCGGTATCGAGCTTGCCGAGGATGTGGACGTGGAGAGCCTCTTCACCCCGCTCTATGGCAGCTTTATCGTCGAGCTCGCCGAGGATGCCGAGCTGCCCGAGGTCGCCGACGGCGTTGTCGTCGAGCCCCTGGGCACCACCGTCGAGGGTTATGTCATCGATACCGGCTCCGAGGTCATCGAGCTCTCCGAGCTCCAAGAGGCCTGGGAGAGCGGCATCGAGGGCGTCTTTGCCTACCGCAGCGCCGGCGAGACTGCCAAGGTCGAGACCATCGACTTCCGTGCCAAGGATATCCACGTGTACAGCGGCGCCAAGATCGCCCGCCCGCGCGTGGTAATCCCCGTGTTCCCCGGCAACAACTGCGAGTACGATAGCGCTCGTGCCTTCCGCGCCGCCGGCGCCGAGGCCGACACCTTCGTGATCAACAACCTCACGCCCGAGGCCGTCGCCGAAAGCACCCACGAGCTTGCCCGCCGCATCCGTGCAAGCCAGATCGTCATGATCCCCGGCGGCTTCTCGGGCGGCGACGAGCCCGATGGCTCCGCCAAGTTCATCACGGCGTTCTTCCGCGCTCCCGAGGTCACCGAGGCAGTCCGCGACCTGCTCAAGGCCCGCGACGGCCTGATGCTGGGCATCTGCAACGGCTTCCAGGCCCTGATCAAGCTCGGTCTGGTGCCCTACGGCGACATCGTCGACGCCACGCCCGATGCGCCCACGCTGACGTTCAACACCATCGGTCGCCATCAGAGCCGTCTGGTGCGCACCCGTATCTCGTCCAACCTGTCCCCGTGGCTGTCGCAGTGCAGCCTGGACGACCCCTACACCGTCGCCATCAGCCACGGCGAGGGTCGCTTTGTCGCCAACGACGAGGTGCTCGCCCAGCTCATCGCCAACGGCCAGGTCGCCACGCAGTACGTGGGCGAGAACGGCAAGCCCAGCATGGATCTTTCCGTCAACCCCAACGGCTCCGCACTCGCCATCGAGGGCATCACGAGCCCCGACGGCCGCGTTCTGGGCAAGATGGGCCATGCCGAGCGTCGCGGCGACAACCTGTACCGCAACGTGCCCGAGCATGTCCCTGGCGATAAGTTCATGCCGATCTTTGAGAGCGGCGTGGCCTACTTCGCTTAATGCGTCCCATCGGGTACAATCCCCTCGGGTAACAACACCCGCCACCGGCACACCCGGTGGCGGGTTCTTTTTTGCTTCACGCATACAGGAAGGACATCATGGAAAGCCGCAAGCCGTATCTCGCCACCCTGCCCGGACTCATCCTGGGTTGCCTCGTCTGCTGTGCGCTCTGGGGGTCGGCTTTCCCCTGCATCAAGATCGGTTACGGACTCTTTGGCATCCCCGCGCACGATGGCGCCTCACAGCTGCTCTTTGCAGGTTTGCGCTTTACGCTTGCCGGTGCCCTGGTTATCGTTGGGATGAGCGCAGCCCAGCGCCGTCCACTCGTTCCACAGGCTCGCGACATCAAGCCCATCTTTGTCTTGTCGCTCTTCCAGACTATCGGGCAGTACTTCTTTTTCTACCTGGGACTCTCGCGCGCCAGTGCCATGTCGAGCTCCATCATCGAGGCCAGCGCCAACTTCCTAGCCATCCTCTTTGCCGCCCTGGCGTTTCGCACCGAAAAGCTCGATGCGGCCAAGGTGCTTGGCTGTGTGTTGGGCTTTGCCGGCGTCGCGCTCGTCAACCTTTCGGGCGCGGACGGCACCTTTGGCTTTACGCTCGACGGCGAGGGCTTTATCTTGGCTTCCACTGTTGCAGGCGCCCTATCGACCTGTCTCATTGGCATCTTCTCGCGCGAGCATGACGGCGTCTTGCTCGCCGGGTGGCAGTTCTTGGTCGGCGGCCTTGTCCTCACCGCCATCGGCTTTTTGATGGGCGGCGCGCTCTCCCCCACGGCGATTGTCCCCGCCATCGCGCTCATCATCTACATGGCGCTTATCTCCGCCGTCGCGTACTCGCTGTGGTCGCGTCTGCTTGCCGTCAACCCCGTCAGCCGCGTCTCGGTCTTTGGGTTTATGAACCCGGTCTTTGGCGTGCTGTTGAGCGCACTGCTGCTCGGCGAGGGCGCTGGCACGAGCCCCGTTACCGTACTTGTTGCCCTGCTCTTGGTCTGCAGCGGCATCATCATCGTCAACAGGCCCAAAAAGGCCTAACGAACTGCCCTTATTTAGCAGAGGTGATTCACATACTTTAGCTTAATGGAGTACATCGGTGAGCCGAGGGCCACCACGCACACTAGCGTTCGCCCCTTTTTTCTAGCGTATCTGGACGCCGGCTTTCTTTTTCTCGGCCTTGACGCGGTAGAGCTCCGCATCGGCAGCGCGAAGTAAGTCTTGCCAGGTATCAACACTATCGCCGACCCGCGCGTAACCGATGGACATCCGCAATGCATACAGCACCTCAGCACGAGCGAGCTCGTCGCTGATTGCCACACACAGACGCACGATGTCCTGCTCCGTCGTCACCTTTTGAAGCACCACGAACTCATCACCGCCATAACGCGCGATAAAGCCACCTGACGCCGAGCAGACCTCTTTGAGCGCAGCGGATATGACCTGGAGGGCATGGTCGCCCTCCACATGTCCATAGCGATCGTTAATCTGCTTAAAGCCGTCAGCGTCCATCATAAGCAGATATACATCTTCGGCCTGGTCCACATTTGAGAAGAGCGACAGCATATAGGTCTCAAAACGGTTGCGATTGTTGAGGCCAGTCAACGGGTCGGTCGAGATCAGCTGCTCCTGGTAGATGATGTAGAGCAGCAACATGCTAATCATTATGCCGACACAAAGGCCGGGCACCGAGTAAACGACCTGAAAGGTACCGCCCACCAGGGCCGGAATGGCAAAAAATGCCAGGGTTCGATAGATGGCCTTCGTCTGCAGACTCTCGACCCTGCGAGATTGCACAAACGCATGCAGGGACGTATGTATAACGTAACAGTAGCTGACGATGGGCTGGATCATATAGGCAAAGCCGCGACGATACACGCCCTGCGAATCGATATAGAACAGGGCGTGCGTCCAGTAACTAGTAAACGCCAGCACGACCACCAGAACCGTAGGCAATGCTACAAGCACCACCCTATAGCGCGAGGTCAAAAGGCGTGAACCCTGCACCGTCTCGGAATAGATAAACCAAATGAGACACGCGATAGCAAAGAGCGAAAACGAAACCGCGTTGGAAATCCAGTTGGCAGCAATGCCCAACGTGCCGTCCACACCGTCCGAAAGCGTCCAGATCATATCGAATAATATGTACGCGGCAGAGGTATAGCCAAGCATGCTAAACAATAGCTGCTGGATGCTCGAGAACAAGGAGCGACGACTTCGCACGGCAAGCCCGATAAGAACAATCATGCATAGCACGAATATCTCAATCTTGAGTGCCTTAACCACTAGCGCCATCCCTTCAATATCCAAGTGGCCAGAATCGCCCGATTCGTGTCTGGGCAATAAACGCCCCTATTCCGCAGGGGCAATGGGGATAATAGCAGAGCGCCCGAACGTCACTGCAAGACAGCTTTCGTTCGGGCGCTCGAACGGCGCGAATTGCACGCCGGAATCATTGATGAGTGCTATTGCTACTCGCCATCGATGTCGGTCGCGACGGCTTTTTCGATGGCCTCAACGCCTTCGACCGACAGATCCTCCTTGCCCTGGCAGAACTTCTTGTCGACCCAGCCGGTCAGAATCGGGGCCATGATTGCCGTGATGATGACGGCGGTGGCGATCTGCGCATACGCGGTGGGCGCAAGCTCGGCATAGCGCGGAGCGACCTCGGCGAGGGCGACCGGCGTGGTCATAGCCGTGCCGGCGATAGTGGAGCAGGCAACGGCCGCTTTGCCGTTACCGCCGCACAGGCGCTCGAAGGCAAAGGTAATGGGACCGACGATAAAGAGCGTGATGAGGCCCAGCAGGATGCCCGAAATGCCGCCGGTGATAAAGCTCGAAAGACTCATGGACGCACCGAGCTGAAAACCGATAACGGCAATCGCAGGATTGGCGCCGGGAACCAGCAGGTTCTTGATGAACGGGAACAAGTTGCCCAGAACCATGCCGATAACAAGCGGCAGGATGGATCCGATGATGGTGCCGACGGGGATGTTGGCGAGACCCGAGACACCGAGGATGATCATCGTGACGGCGGGGCCGGCCGTAAAGAACAGGATACCGACGGCGCCCTGCTCGGACTCGTCACCGAACTCGCCCATGATGCCCGTGTAGAGCGCCATGTTGCAAAACGTAATGCCGCCGATGATGGAGACCGAGCTCAGACCCAAAAGGTTATCGTTAAAGAAGTACGCGACGCCCAGGCCCAACGCGGCCGCAACAACAAGCTTGGGGATCAGCACGACGATGCCGGTCTTGATAGCGCCCGGCGTGGACTTAAAGCTGATGCCGGCACCCACAAACAGCAGGATCGCGGCAACGATGGTGTTGGAACCACCGCGGCAGGCGGCGGTAAAGAAGCCGCCGATCTCAAAGACCTGCGGGCAGAAGGTATTGAGCAAAAGGCCAACGATCATCGGGTAGATCATGATGTCACCCGGGATACGCGGGACTTTGAATTTCTTTTGCTCGTTGGCGGTCGCTTCCTGTGCCATGAAACCCCCATTTCCGCCGACGCAGAACAAAAGCCAACGTCACACTTTGCTACAGTAAAGTTTGACCATGGTACCAGAAGAAGCAGACCGGCTCGGTGAGAAATTCGATTCGTTGTGCCGGGACGCTAAACGTGCCCCGTTCTTATATGAAGCTCAAAACGATATAGAACACGATGCCCGAGACGCAGCACCACAACATCGACTTTGTCTTGATTGCCACCGCTACGACACCGGCGGCCGCAATCCAGGGAATCAAGCCCTGCCACAAGCCGGCGTCGAAAGCGCCAGGGCTTATCAAATCGTTGGCGACCAGCGCCGCAAAGGCGGCAGACGGAATATAACCCAAGGCCTCGGTAACGCGGGGCGACAGCGTTCTCCCGCGCAAGGCAAACGCCGGGGCAATGCGGAAAAACGCGATGGCCGCCCATGACGATAGCCATAGGACCAAAAACTCATTAACGGGCATCGCGAGCGCCCCTTCCCTCGGCGAGGACATCGCACGCGAGTGCCGTGACAACGCCGACGAGCACACTTGCCGGCACGGCGATATTCGTCCACCCCAAGAACTTGCATATGGCGACGGACAGCGCAGCCAAACCGGCAGCTACGACATTGCCGCGCGACAGTCGCTGCGAAAAGAGTAGGCAGATAAAGAGCGATGTGCAGACAAAACCCGCAATAGCGGTGGGAACATCGACAACGGCGCCGACGATGGCGCCCGTCGTACACGAAACGGCCCATGTTGCGATGAGGATTGCGTTGAGCACAAAGGACTCACGTGGACCCCAATCCTCCCCCTCAATCAGCTTGGCAAGCGAGATGCCATATGCCTCCTCGGTAAGTGTCGCGGCAACAGCCAGCGTCTGACGCTTCGAGGCACCCGCCAGATGCGGTGCGATCGATGCCGAGTAAAGCGCAAAGCGCGAGGAGATTGCGGCGACGCTCGCGACGATCGATGCTGCAGGCACACCTGCCAGCCACAGATTGCAGATCATAAACTGCCCGCTGCCCGTCACGAACGTGCTGCTCAGAGCAAAAACCATCCAGGGTTCCATTCCCGTCTGCGCCATAATCATTCCGCACGGCGCGGCTATCGCAACATAGGTAAGCATCACCGGCCAGACGGTTTTAACGATTTTGAGCACCATAGCGTTCCTTGTCCCGACAAGATTTCCGAGCCGCATTCAACGACGCGGCAGAATCATCGCCCGATGGTAACCGAGTTCACCTACAATTGCCCCCGGATCGAAAGACACAGAAAGACACAACTTTTTTAGGAAGTCATTATGACAGCTATCGATCGAACGCAGGCTGCCGCGGCCTTCAAGACCTACACCGATGCCTACGATGCCGCCAATCCGCGTATCGCGCTCAAAATCGAGCATACGTACCACGTTGCCGAGGCATGCGATGCCGTGGCGCGCGAGCAGGGCTGGTCACCGCAGGACATTGACCTGGCGTGGCTTTGCGGCCTGCTACACGATATGGGCCGCTTTGAGCAGCTGCGACGCTGGGATACGTTTAAGGATGCCGAAAGCATGAGCCATGCGGCGTTGGGCGTCGAGGTCCTCTTTGGCAAAACACCTGCAGATGCGCCCGCGGCAACAAGTATCCGCGACTTTATCGACGATCCGGTAGAAGACGAACTCATTCGAGCGAGCATTGCCTATCACAGCAATTTCCGTCTGCCCGCGCAGCTCGGCGAGCGCACGCGGCGCTTCTGCGATATCGTGCGCGATGGCGACAAGATCGACATCATGCGCACCATCGCCGACAGTACCGTCGACACCATCCTCAAAGTGAATGAGGACGCGTTTCTTGCCAGCCACTTCTCGGCACCGACGCTGGCCGCCTTTGACGAGCACCGCTGCGTCACGCGCGATGAGCGCAATGAGCCCGCGGACTACTTGGTGGGGCTTATCTGCTTTATGTTTGAGCTTGTCTATCCGGCAAGCCGCGCGCTGGCGCGCGAGCAGGGCGATATCTACCGCCTGCTCGACGCGCCCTTTGGTATCACGCGCCCCTTCACCGATCCCGCCACGCAAGCGACCTGGGAGCGCCTAAAGGACGAGCTGCGCAGCTGGCTGGCAAGTGCCTAGCACTCAAGCTGGGCCAGCAGCTCCTCAACGACCTCGACGGCGTCGCCGACGACCTTGTACTGGGCGACGCCAAAGATGGGAGCATCCGGGTCCTCGTTGACGGCGATGATGCACTCCGCCCCACCGATGCCGGCAAGATGCTGGATGGCACCCGAAACGCCGATGCTCACGAGGAGCTTGGGTGAAACCGACACGCCCGTCTGGCCAATCTGGTGGCGATACTCCAGCCAGCCCGCCTCCACGACGGGTCGCGTGCAGCCGAGCTCGGCACCCAGGGCTTCGGCGAGCTTTCGCATCAAGGGTAGGTTTTTCTTGGAGCCAATACCGCGACCCACAACAACTAGACGCTCGGCATCGGCAATCGAAGCCTGCTGGCCCCATTCCTCGGCGGGAATCGAAATCTCGACACGAGCCTTGGCGTCTTCCGCAAGTAATACCTGGGTAATCGTTCCGGAGCGGCTATAGTCAAAGTCGGGCGCCTTAAAGATGCCGGGGCGCACCGTTGCCATCTGGGGACGGTGGTTGGGGCAGATAATGGTGGCCATCAAGTTGCCGCCAAACGCCGGACGCGTCTGTTGCAGCAGGCCCGTCTCCGTATCCATCGAAAGCACGGTGCAGTCGGCCGTAAGGCCCGTCCGCAAGCGAACGGCCACACCTGGCGCCAGCTCACGGCCAAAGGCGGTCGCGCCGTACAGAATGGCCTCGGGCCTGCGCTCGGCCACCAAATCGCAAATCAAGCGAGCATAGACCTCCGCATCGTTTTGGCGCAGTCGCTCGTCGCGGCAGACCACGACCTCGTCGGCACCGGCGCAGACCAGATGTTGCAGGTCCTTAAGCGAGCCCTCGGGGCCCATGCCGGCCAATGCTACCAGACGGCAACCGCGAGCATCGGCAAGCTCGCGCCCCTTGCCCATGAGCTCGAAGGCCACGGATGCCACGGCATCGCGCTCGTCAGTCTGCACGAATACCCAAATGTCTCGATACGCATCGAGGTCAACCGCGCCGGCAGCCTCGTCGCGCTCGATCGAAATGGCATTGACGGGGCAAGCATCGACGCACCCGCCGCACAAGATACAGCCGTCGGTCACATGGGCGCAGCGGTTGGGGTGCTCGCCCTCCACCACAATGCCACCCGAGGCACAGGCGCGAACGCAGCGACCACAGCCAACGCATGCCTCGCTATCGATTATCAGTCCGCTCATCTATGCCATCCCCTCGATAATCCTGGCAAGCTTTGCCGCCTGCTCGACCGGCGTGCCCTCGATGGCCTCACACGTTTGGTCGCGGTCGGGCACAAACGAGCGCACGACCTGCGTCGGTGATCCAGTAAGGCCGCAACGCGAGGGGTCGGCATGCACATCGGTAGTACAGACCACCCGCACATCCGCATCTTCGGCCGCGCGAATGCCGGCGATGCTCGGCATGCGCAGCTGGCCGATCTCCTTGGCGGTCGTCATCGTGCACGGCATCTCCAGATAGACCGTCTCCTCGCCGGCGTCACAGCCGTGGACAAGCGCCAGCGCACCGCACGTCGTAAAGCCCGCACTCTGCACGCAGCTCACATCGGTCACGCAGGGAATCTCGAAGGCGCCGGCCAGCTCGGGGCCAATCTGGGCAGTATCGCCATCCACCGCCATCTTGCCGCAGATGAGCAGATCGAAGTCCTCGTCGAGGGCCTCGATACCGCATTTGAGAGCATAGGTGGTCGCCAACGTGTCCGCGCCCGCAAAAGCACGGTCGGTGAGCAGCAATGCATCGTCGGCGCCGCGGGCAATGCAGTCGCGCAGCAGCGATTCGGTTGCAGGGATACCCATCGACACCACCGTCACGCGTACATCCATGCCAAAGCCGATAAAGTCGTCCTTGAGCGCCAGCGCGCATTCGAGGGCACTTGCATCGAAGGGATTAATGACCGCCTGCTTGCCATCACGCACGATGGTATTGGTTTTGGGGTCCATCTTGACCTCGGTGCTTCCCGGCACCGCCTTGACGCACACCACCATATGGAAATCGCTCATCTTCACGCGCCCCCTTTCTGGACGAGTTCATCCAAGAGCTTCTCCGAAAACAGGTTGCCACGACCCAACTGCCCGGCAGGATCGAGCTGCAGCTTGAGTCGAGCCGATTCGACCATGGCCTCGTGGCCGTACATCGTCTCCAAAAAGCCCGCCTTGATCTTGCCGACGCCGTGCTCGGCAGAGACGGCGCCGCCCATAGCCGTTACCTCCGCAGCCCACCGGGCAAACAGCTCACCACCGCGACGGTAGTCCTGCGCATCGCGCGGCAGGATATTCACATGCAGATGGTTGTTGCCGATATGTCCCCAGGCGGCAGACTCAAGCCCGCTTTCGGCCAACGTGCGGCGATAGAAGGCAACGACATCGGCCAGGCGCGCGTTGGGTACCGACATATCCGACCCCAGCTTGGTAATGGTGGGGTCGGTGCGGCGACGCTCGTCGATGAGCATGTTGACACTCTCGGGGACGGCGTGGCGGAAGAACCGCTGGCATTCGCGATCGACCTCGGTGCGCGCAACCCAAGTCGCGTCGTCGCGGCCGCCCGCAAGCTCCAAAACCCATCCCAAGTGGTACAACTCCTCGGTCGCCTGCGCCTCGTCGTCGCAGTCGAGTTCCACGTAAACACAGACCTTTGCCTCATCGTCGAGTGCCGGCAGCGAGGCAAACGCGGTCGACTGCTCGCGCTGGCGGCGAAGGATATCCAAGGCGCCGGCATCGAAATACTCAATAGCGGCGGCATGGGACAGCACGGGGCGCACGGAATCGGTAAAGGACACCGCCTTGTCCTCACTGTCGAAAAAGCAGCTCACGCCCCATACGACCGAAGGTGCCGCCTGCAGGGCGATCTCGAGCTCGGTAATGACGCCGAGTGTGCCGCACGCACCGATGAAAAGATCGATGGCGTCCATATCGTCCGAAACGAAATAACCCGACGCGTTTTTGGTCTTGGGCATGGTATAGCCGGGAAGATCCAGCTCGAGCGCGCGGCCTTCCGCTGTCACGAGCGACAAGTGGCGTGCGTCAGCGTGCGCCTGACCTCGATGAAGCTCAAGCAGGTCGCCGTCCGCCAGTGCCACGTGAAGCCCCGTAACGTGCGGGCGCATGGGGCCGTAGGCGTAACTGCGGGCACCGGAGGCATTGCACGCCGCCATGCCGCCCAGGCAGGCAGATGCCTCGGTGGGATCGGTGGGAAAGAACTGCTCAGGAGCTGCCTGGAGCTCCTCATAGGCCTCAAGCGATACCTGATCCCAGTCAGCGGTCGGCAATGCCTTCTTACCCAGCTGCTTGCGCAACTCCGAAAGCACGACGCCCGGCTCCACGCGCAGCAGAAAACGGCCTCGCTCGTCGCGGCGAAGACCCAGGTAGCGATTCATACGAGAAGTGTTGAGGATGTGGCCGCCGTGGGGCACGGCACCGGCAGCCAGACCGGTCCGAGCACCCTGGACCGTTATCGGAACATGCTCGGCATGGAGCTTTCGCAGAATGGCGCGGACTTCGTCCTCCGTTGTCGGAAACGAGATGCTCGACGCCTCGCCCGATGTGCGAGATTCATCGCGACCATATTCTTCGAACTCGTCGCCGAAGGGTTTGATGGCTGCAGACACGCGAACTCCCCCTTTAGTTAACTACAGTGTTTGCAGGGAGATGTTACCGCATCGTTTCGTCGACGTGACTGAGACCGTCTCCATAATTGGCGAATTTTACGTTTGCGCAATTCGGCGAGCGGCAGCGTTTTCTCGGCAGGCGCTCTATTTAACGCGCTCCTTCCCATCGCTGCCACGCATGCAATTGGCGCTCGAAAAAAGTTGAGATATTTTTTAGCGTCTCTCACCTGCGGCGATGTAAACCCGTCAAGCATTTGGTCAGAAATTGGTCAAGTTACGGCTGATACGGTCGGCATCGACAGCCAAAGCCAATGGAAGGTTTGGCCCAAAAACAGGGAGGTTCCCATGGCATATTACTGGCCCCAGTACGGCGTCGCTATCGAAGTTGACGACGACCCGTATCTTCTGCCCTTCGACGAGGAGGCATTTCCCGATGCGGCTGTCTATCACGTCACCACCGACGTGATTTGCGATCCCGAATCGTTTTCGGCACTCGCTCACCACATCGCCCACATCCACGACATCAAACTCGACCCAAACTTCGACGAGCTCATCTACTCGCGACGCCTCATGCTCCACATGCTCTTTGGTGCCGATCCGTCCACGTTCGCGCGCGTCTATACCACTAAGGATGCCGCATGAGCGCAAGGAAGCAGTCGAGCCCCCTAGGGTCAAAACATCGAAAAAGGCTCGGCGTTGTCTGCCTGGCCATCGCCTGCGCCCTTATCGCCGTCGGCCTTTACGCCTGGCAGTCAAAGCCTGTCGCCGAGACAGGTGCCTCGGTCACAGCGGCGGAGGGTAAGTCGCGCCAGGAAATCCAGGACGAGCTCGATGCCATCGTCCGCGACAACATGATGACGATCTCGGTCGCACCGGTCGCCCAGCTACAAAAAGGCGGCAAGCTGCGCGTCAACGTGCAAAACGTCCAAGATAACAAGTTTCCCCAGCGTTTCCGCGTGATCCAAAACGACGAGACCATCTATGAATCGGGCGTGGTCGAGACCGGCAAGACCGTTGAGACCTGCCCCGCAGGCGACATCAAAGAAGGTGAGGCGTATATCGAGATTCAAGCGCTCGACGCCAAGACCTACGACGCCCATGGCAATCCCACGCGCATCAAGGTGCGAGTTGCGCAGGCCGAAGACTAGATCTGCCACCCGTTGCGAAAACACGCACCCACGCCGCTTTCGTCTAACCATCACGGAAACGGTCCGTGACGAATAGAAAGGAACGATTATGGACATCACCAGGAACTTGAATGCTGTCTCTTATACACATCTCTGAGCCCACGAGACATCTC
>URBM01000043.1 GCA_900545995.1 uncultured Collinsella sp.
GCAGTACACACCGGCCTCGGCGGCAGCGGCGGCGACCTTCTTCATCATGACGGCGGGGCCGCAGCTGGCGACGTAGTCGTAGCCGCCCTCTCCAAGCAGCTCGGCTGCCGGATCGGTGCAAAAACCGTGCGTGCCGAGCGAACCGTCGTCGGTGCACACGTTAACCGTGGCGCCCAGCGCACGGAACTCATCGACACCCACGACTTTGGAAGCGGTACCGAAGCCCAGGCACACGTCCACATCAACACCCTGCTCGGCAAGCATGCCGGCAAGACACAGCACAGGCGGAACGCCGATGCCACCGGCGACGAGCAGTGCCTTCCTGGTGCCCTCGGGTACCATCCAGCCACGGCCACCGGGGCCCAACAGGTTAGAGGTGGAGCCAGGGCCCATCTGGGACAAACGGCGGGTATCGTCGCCCACGACGGCGTACCACAGCTCGACGGTGCCGGCCTCGGCGTCGGCGCGGTAGAAACTCAAGGGCACACGAAGCAGAGAAGACGCATCGCCGGGGACGGCGATGTTCACAAACTGACCGGGCTTGAGCGCACTTGCAAGCTTGGGGGCCGAGATGACGAGCGAGAAGATGCCGTCGGCGATCTCCCGGTTCGAGACGACCTCGAAGTCGTGCATGCGTGCAGTGGAAGGTGTGGGCATAGACGCTCCAATCCCCCATGCGGTTGCATGGTCTAAACGAACAGAAAGCGCGGCACCGCAAGGGCGCCGCGCACAAAAGCGATAAGGCTATGCTAGCAGATGCAGCCGTCGGCAAGCGTCTGCTTGCCACCGACAAATACATCGGTGGCACGACCGGTGAGCGTGCGGCCGGCAAAACCGGAGTTCTCGGCGCGCGACTCGTAACCGTCCTCGCCAACCGTCCAGGTTGCGGAGGGGTCGAACACGGTCAGGTCGGCGACAGAGGCCGCCTTGACCTGAACCTGATCGAGGCCCAGAATCTCACGCGGCTTGATGGCCATGAGCTCGACCATGCGGCTCACGCTCATCTTGCCCGTGTTGACCAGCTCAGTGAGCACGAGCGACAGCGAAGTCTCGAGGCCAATCATTCCAAAGGGCGCGAGCTCGAACTCGCGGGCCTTCTCCCACGGGGTGTGGGGAGCGTGGTCGGTAACGATAGCGTCGACGGTACCGTCGATGACACCCTGACGGATGGCCTCGGCATCCTCGTCGGTGCGCAGCGGCGGATTGACCTTGAGCGAGGTGTTGTAGGTCTCGTCCAGGTCGTTCTCGGTCAGGAACATGTGGTGCGGGGTGGCCTCGCAGGTCACCTGGACACCGGCAGCCTTACCGGCACGCACGAGCTCCAGGCCATGAGCGGTGGAGATGTGCTGGATGTGCAGCTTGGCACCGGTCAGCTTGGCAATCTCGATGTCGCGGGCAATCTGAAGCTCCTCGCCGGCGGCCGGCCAACCCTCGAGGGCCAGACGGGTCGAGACCTTGCCCTCGTTGATCTGGCCGTGGCCGACCAGATCCTCGTCCTGGCAGTGGCTCATAAAGACCTTGCCGAACATCTTGCCGTAGTCCATGCAGCGACGGAGCATGCCCGCGCCCTGCACGCCGCGACCATCGTCGGTGAAGGCGACGGCGCCGTGGGCGACCATATCGCCCATCTCGGACATGGCCTCGCCCTTAAGACCGCGGGTCATGGCGCCCGACGGATAGACGCGGCAGTGGCCGACCTCGGCAGCGCGGGACTTGACGAACTCCACGACGGTGCCGTTATCGGTGACGGGATCGGTGTTGGGCATGGCGCACACGCCGGTAAAGCCGCCCTTGGCAGCAGCGCGGGTGCCGCTCTCGATGTCCTCTTTGACCTCGTAGCCAGGCTCGCGCAGATGCACGTGCATATCCACCAGGCCGGGGACGAGATGCTTGCCGGAAAGGTCGCGGACCTCGGCTCCCTCGGCGGCGAGGTTCTCGCCGACCTCGGCGATCTTGTCACCGTCGATCAGGACGTCGACGACACCGTCAAGCTCGACGGACGGATCGACGACGTGGGCATTCTTAAGAAGCAAGGCCATTATCGGCACCTCCAAGCAGCAGATACAGGATAGCCATACGCACGCAGATACCGGCGTAGACCTGCTCCAGGATGACGGAGCGTTGCGGGTGGTCGGCCATATAGGAGTCGAACTCAACGCCGCGGTTGATGGGGCCCGGGTGGCAGATGATCGCATCGGGCTTCATGAGCTTCTCGCGGTCCTTGGTCAGGCCGAAGAGCTTGTGGTACTCACGAATGGTCGGGAACGGGGCACCCTCGAGGCGCTCCTGCTGCACGCGCAGCATGTAGACGACGTCCAGCTCGGGCAGGACGGAATCGAGGTCGCTCGTCACGTGGTCGCAGCCCAGGACCTCGGGCGCCGGCGGCAGCAGCGTGCCGGGGGCGACGGCGTAGGTCTCGCAGCCCATGATCTTAAGGGCGGGGATCAGCGAGCCGCAGACGCGGGAGTGCGCGATATCGCCGACGACGGCGACCTTCAGACCGTGGAAGTCACCCTTGTGCTCCCAGATGGTGTACAGGTCGAGCAGGGCCTGCGTGGGATGGTTGTGCTTGCCGTCACCGGCGCAGATAACACTCGCGGGCGAATTCTGCGTGACGATGTAGGGAGCGCCGGCGTGCTTGTCGCGCACGACGATGCAGTCAATCTTGTAGGCGTTGAGGGTCTCGACGGTGTCAACGAGGCTCTCGCCCTTGACCGTGGAGGTCGAGGAGCCGCCAAAGTTGAGGCTGTCGGCCGAAAGACGCTTCTCGGCGAGCTCGAAGGAGCTGCGGGTGCGCGTCGAGGGCTCGTTGAACATGTTGACGATGGTCTTGCCCTTGAGCGTGGGGACCTTCTTGATGGCACGCTCGTTGACCTCGGAGAACGCCTTGGCGGTCTCGAGGATGAGCTTGATATCCTCTTCAGAGTACTCGGTAATGTCGATCAGGTGCTTATGGTTGAACGGCACGGTACTACTCACCTCCCAGCGGCGCGGAGCCCACGTGGGAACCCGGCGCGACGTCGTTAATCTCGACAGCGGTGTGGCCGTCGACTTCCTTCATATATAGGTGCACGTTCTCCTCATGCGACGAGGGAACGTTCTTGCCGACAAAGTCCGGCGAGATGGGGAGCTCGCGGTGGCCGCGGTCAACGAGGACTGCCAGCTCAATGCGGCTCGGACGGCCCAGGTCCATGACGGCGTCGAGAGCGGCGCGGATGGTACGACCCGTATAGAGGATGTCGTCCACCAGCACGACGCGCTTGCCGTCGACGCTGAAGGGAATGTTGGTAGCGTGGATCGCGGGAGCGAAATTGGTCGCATAGTCATCGCGGTAGAAGCTGATGTCCAGGCTGCCGAGCGGAACGTCGACGCCCTCGATCTCCTTGATCTCCTCGGCGAGCTTCTTTGCCAGAAGGTCGCCGCGCGTGACGATGCCGACCAGAGCGAGGTCTTCACAGCCCTCGTTGCGCTCGAGAATCTCGTGCGCGATGCGGGTCATCGCTCGATTGACGGCGGTCTCGTCCATGATGACCGCCTTGGGGGAAGTCGTGCCCATCGATCTCCTTCCTCACATGTCTTGCTGCTGACACAGTCAAAAAAATAGATGCCCGACCGCTCAAAGCGGACCAGACACCCACAGGAAGGGCTGCTCTTTGGCAGCAATGTAATTCCATGTGGGTATCTCGTACCCCTTTAATGGTCAAGGGATAGTGTAGCCAACCTCGAGCTTAATTGCGAGCATAAATACAGAGCAATCCGTAAACGGAGCCCAATGCTCCATAAACCTATATATATTTGTGGGACGTGCTTGAAAACGCACGCACGAGCTGGCATAATCCCCTCTGCTGCACGCAAATCGGATCTACGTCCAGGGCCGTGGCGTGAGCACTATCGCCAAAAGAGGAATATCTCTGTGTAGATTACGCACAGGGAGCTGCTTCTGTGCTATAGTTCAGGCTTGTTTGTTAACGCGACATGTTCGTTTGTCGCCCAAGGAGGGTCAGTTATGTCCAAAGTTTGCGAAGTTTGCGGTAAGCACCCCGTTGCCGGTCGCTCCATCAGCCACTCTCACCGCGTCACCAACCGTAAGTTCCGCCCCAACATCCAGCGCGTCTACGTCGTCGTCGATGGTCACCGTCGCAAGATGAACGTTTGCTCCACCTGCCTCAAGTCCGGCAAGGTTGCGCGCTCCTAAATAAGGTCTTACCAACAAGTACCTCGGACTCTCCGGGTCAAAGACCTCGCGTTCACATAGAACTTACCAAAGGCGTCCTCCCCCACGGAGGGCGCCTTTTTTGCACTCATTGGGGACAGACTTACATGAGTGTTTGCAGATGTCAAAGGAATCATAGCCCAGCTGATATGCCTTGAAGCTTGACCAGCGGTACGCATCGAGCGAGTCGAGCGCGCCTTTCACAGGATTGAGATGGATATAATCGAGCAACTGCACCGCCTGCGCGTCCGACTCGACCGCGACCCGCGAATAGCGATTATCAAACAGGTGGCCCGTTCTCCCCGTTTTCCCATTGAAATACTCATGCAAGTCTGTCCCCAATGAGCGGGGCAATGCAGTAGGCAGATAGTTTTAGTTAAAACGCTTCAGTTTATTGAAGCGTTTTAGTGTGCCTTTTACAGGAATCTGACCGTTCGCCGAATAATTTCTTGCTATCATGCAAGGCGTAGGGTAAATCTCCGATCGCAAGGAGACACAAATGGTGAAAAAGTCACCGGAAAACACTACTCCCGCAATTGTGGACAACGTAGAGGCGCTTGAGGCTAAGCTCGCTCAGATGCGAGAGGCCCAGGCGCTTTTTGCTACGTACACGCAGGAGCAGGTCGACAAGATCTTCTATGAGGCCGCCATGGCCGCCAACAAGGCTCGTATCCCGTTGGCGAAGATGGCCATCGAGGAGACCGGCCGCGGCGTTCTTGAGGACAAGGTCATCAAGAACCACTACGCCGCAGAGTACATCTACAACGCTTACAAGAACACCAAGACCTGTGGTGTCCTGGAGCGCGACGAGGCTTACGGCATCACCAAGATCGCCGAGCCCATCGGCATCGTGGGCGCCGTCATCCCGACGACCAACCCCACCTCCACCGCGATCTTCAAGACGCTGATCAGCCTGAAGACCCGCAACGCCATCATCATCTCCCCGCACCCGGCAGCCGCCAAGTGCACCATCGCCGCCGCCAAGCTCGTGCTTGACGCCGCCGTCAAGGCCGGCGCTCCCGAGGGCATCATCGGCTGGGTCGATGTCCCCTCCATCGAGCTGACCAACATGGTCATGCGCGACGTCGATATCATCCTCGCAACCGGTGGCCCGGGCATGGTCAAGGCCGCCTACTCCTCGGGCAAGCCCGCCCTGGGCGTTGGCGCCGGTAACACCCCGGTCGTCATCGACGACACCGCCGACGTGCTGCTCGCCGTCAACTCCATCATCCACTCCAAGACCTTCGACAACGGCATGATCTGCGCTTCCGAGCAGTCCGTGACCGTCATCGACACCATCTATGACCAGGTTAAGGCCGAGTTCCAGAAGCGCGGCTGCTACTTCGTCAAGCAGGGTGCCGAGATGGAGGCCCTGCGTGCCGCCATGTTCAAGAACGGCGCCCTCGATCACCGCATCCCCGGCATGGCCGCCGCCAAGATCGCCGAGCTCGCCGGCATCGAGGTTCCCGCCAAGACCAAGATCCTGATCGCCGAGGTCACCTCCACCGACCCCGCCAAGGAGGAGTTCTCCCACGAGAAGCTCTCCCCGGTCCTGGCCATGTACCACGCCAAGGACTTCCAGGAGGCCGTCGACAAGGCCGAGCACCTGGTGCTCGCCGGTGGCCCGGGCCACACCGCCTCTCTGTACGTGCACCCCGCCCAGGCCGAGAAGATCAGCCTGTTCGAGCACGTCATGAAGGCCTGCCGTATCGTCATCAACACCCCGTCTTCGCACGGCGGCATCGGTGACCTGTACAACTTTGGCATGAAGCCGTCTCTGACCCTGGGCTGCGGCTCCTGGGGCGGCAACTCCGTCTCCGAGAACGTTGGGGTGAAGCACTTGATCAACGTTAAGACTGTGGCCGAGCGCCGTGAGAACATGCTGTGGTTCCGCGCTCCCGAGAAGGTCTACTTCAAGAAGGGTTCCACGCCCGTCGCCCTCGACGAGCTCGGTACCGTCATGGGCAAGAAGCGCGCCTTCATCGTCACCGACCAGTTCCTCTTCAAGAATGGCAACACCCGCGCCATCGAGGCCAAGCTCGACGAGATGGGCATCGCCCACGACTGCTTCTACGACGTCGAGCCCGATCCGTCGCTGCAGTGCGCACGTCGCGGCGCCAAGCAGATGGCTCTCTTTGAGCCTGACGTGATCATCGCCGTCGGCGGTGGCTCCGCTATGGACGCCGGCAAGATCATGTGGATGATGTACGAGCACCCCGAGTGCAAGTTTGAGGACATGGCCATGGACTTCATGGACATCCGCAAGCGTATCTTCACTTTCCCCGAGATGGGCAAGAAGGCCTACTTCGTCGCCGTCCCGACCTCTTCGGGTACCGGCTCCGAGTGCACGCCGTTCGCCATCATCACCGACAAGGAGACCGGCATCAAGTGGCCGCTCGCCGACTACGCGCTGCTCCCCAACATGGCTATCGTCGACGCCGACAACTGCATGACCGCCCCGCGCGGCCTGACCGCTGCCTCCGGCATCGACGTCATGACCCACGCCATCGAGTCCTACGTCTCCATCATGGCTTCCGACTACACCAAGGGCCTCTCCGAGCGCGCTGCTAAGCTCGTCTTCGAGAACCTGCCCTCCAGCTTCACGAACGGCGCCAAGGACCCGCACGCCCGCGAGGAGATGCACAACGCCTCCTGCATGGCCGGCATGGCCTTCGCCAACGCCTTCCTGGGCCTCAACCACTCCATGGCCCACAAGCTCGGCGCTTTCCATCACCTGCCCCACGGCCTCGCAAACGCCGTCATCCTGACCCGCGTCATGCGCTACAACGCCGCCGAGGCTCCCGTCAAGATGGGCACGTTCTCCCAGTATCCTTACCCCAACGCGCTGCACAACTACGCCGAGATGGCCAAGTACTGCGGCATCGAGGGCAAGGACGACAAGGAGGTCTTCGAGAACTTCATCACGAAGCTCGAGGAGCTCAAGGACTTCATCGGCGTCAAGAAGACCATCGCCGACTACGGTGTTGACGAGCAGTACTTCCTCGACACCCTCGACGAGATGACCGAGCAGGCATTCAACGACCAGTGCACCGGCGCCAACCCGCGCTACCCGCTCATGAGCGAGATCAAGGAGCTCTACCTGGACGCCTACTACGGCCGCGAGCCTCAGGACTACGCCGTCTGCTAGTTTTAGCACGGTTTTTAACGGCGGGGGTGCACGGGTGTTTCACACACCCCCGCCGTCGCTTCTATCGCATCGTTGAAAGGATGCAACCATGCTGCTACCCGATTCCAAGACCGAGCTCGTCCGCCGTGGCAACAAGGTCGTTTACGACCTGGGCGACAAGATCGTCAAGGTCTTTAACGAGACCAAGCCTGTCTCCGACGTGTTCAACGAGGCTTTGAATCTTGCCCGCATCAATGAGTGCGGCATCCGCAGCCCCAAGGCTCTCGAGGTTTCCCAGCTCGAGAACGCCAACGGCTGGGCGCTCGTGACCGAGAAGGTTCCGGGCACCACCCTTGCCGAGAAGATGACTGCCGAGCCCCAGCGCTTTGGTGAGTATCTCGAGATGTTCGTCGACCTCCAGATCGAGATCCACGGCTACACCTCCCCGCTGCTCAACCGTCAGCGCGACAAGTTCGCCCGCATGATCGACAGCCTTGATCAGCTCAATGCCACCACGCGCTACAACCTTCAGGAGCGTCTGGACGGCATGACCAAGGAGTTCAAGGTCTGCCACGGCGACTTCAACCCCTCCAACGTCATCGTCGGCGACGACGGCCAGCTCTATGTGTGCGACTGGGCACACGCCACCCAGGGCTCCCCTGCTGCCGACGTTGCCACCACCTACCTGCTCTTCGCCCTCAACAGCAAGGATCAGGCCGAGGCCTACCTGGAGCTCTACTGCGACCGCGCCGACATGCCCATGCAGGTCGTGCGTCAGTGGACGAGCATCGTCGCCGCTTCCGAGCTCGCTCGTAAGCGCAACGTGAACGATGAGTTCCTGAAGAACTGGATCGACGTCGTCGATTATCAGTAATATCTGAGCGATTTATTTCGCATCGGAGGCACAAGAAAACCCCGCAGCTCATATGGGCTGTGGGGTTTTCCTTTACCCATCGAGTTTATTCACGCAACAAAATAGACTGCTCCGCATCTCTTCCTAAGAGAGATACGGAGCAGTCCCGCAATTACATCTAATAGCAGAAACGTCGATTAACGGCGGGCCGCCTTAACAAGCTCGGCAACCTTGGCGACGACCTCGTCAATCGCCACGTCCTCGCGCTCGCCCGTGGCACGGTCCTTGAGCTCAACGGTGCCGTTCTTAAGGCCACGCTTGCCAAGCACCACCTGATACGGGAATCCCATAAGGTCGTTATCGGCAAACTTAAAGCCGGGACGCTCGTCACGGTCGTCGACGACGACCTCGATACCCTCGGCGCACAAGCCCTCGACGATTTGGTCGCAGACGGTTGCGCACTCCTCCTTCTTGGGATCGAGCGGAATCACAGCGACCTCGTACGGGGCAACGGAAACCGGCCAGACGATACCGTGCTCGTCGTTGTGCTGCTCCACGACGGCAGCAAGCGAGCGGGACACGCCCACGCCGTAGCAACCCATGATAAGCGGCTTCTCCTTGCCGTCCTCGTCCATAAAGGTGGCGCCCATGGCCTCGGAATACTTGGTACCCAGCTGGAAGACCTGCGAGACCTCGATGCCGCGAGCAGCAGAGAGCGGCTTGCCGCAGTGCGGGCAGGGATCGCCGGCAACGACGGTGACCAGATCTGCCCACTCATCGACGGTAAAGTCGCGCTCGGGGCAGGCACCGGTAAAGTGATAATCGACCTCGTTGGCACCGCAGGCCCACTGCTTGGACTCGCGCAGGCTCTCGTCGCACACCAGACGGATGCCCTCGGGCAAGTTAACCGGTCCGATAAAGCCCTTGTGCAGACCGTATGTCTGGAGCTCCTCGTCCGTCATCATGCGATAACCCTTGCCAAAGACATGCTCGGCCTTGCAGTCGTTGAGCTCATGATCGCCCGGGACGATGGCCACGACGGGCTTGCCCTCGGCATCGATGAGCGCCAGGGACTTGCGCGTGCCGTTCTCGGGGAACCCAAAGAACTTAGCAACAGCCTCAATGGTGCCCATGCCCGGAGTCTCGACCTTGGTAAGCGTACCGTCACCGGGACCCTCAGTCACGACGACCTTGGTGCTTGCAGCCTCATCATCGGCGGCAAAACCGCAGTCATCGCAATAGACGAGAGAAGCCTCGCCGGCGTCGGCCAAAGCCATGTACTCGACGGAGGTATCGCCACCGATCTCGCCGGAGTCGGCAACGACGGGCAAGGCCTTGATGTAGCAGCGCTCGCAAATGTTAGCGTAGGCCTGCTTCATCTTGTCATACTCCTCCTGCAAGCTCTCCTGCGTGGCGGAGAAGCTGTAGGCATCCTTCATGATGAACTCGCGACCGCGCATCAGGCCAAAACGGGGACGGAACTCGTCGCGGAACTTATCCTGGATGTGATAGAGGTTCACTGGCAGCTGCTTATAGGAGCGCAGCTCGTTGCGCACCAGGGCCGTGACGGTCTCCTCGTGCGTGGGGCCCAGCACGAACTCGCGACCATGACGGTCGTCAAAGCGCACAAGCTCCTTGCCATAGGCATCGATACGGCCGGACTCACGCCACAACTCGGCATCGACCATGATAGGCATCATAAGCTCCTGGGCGCCGGCGGCGTCCATCTCGTCGCGCACGATGTTCTCAATCTTGCGAATCGAGCGCCATGCGAGCGGCAGGTAGGAATACAGACCGGCGGCCTCCTTGCGGATCATGCCGGCACGGAGCAGCAGGCGGTGGCTGGCGAGCTCAGCGTCCGCCGGATCCTCTTTAAGCGTCGGCGCATAGAGCTTAGACATATACATTGCTCGGGTCATTTATTTCTCCTCAATAAGCTTGTCGACCTCTGCCATAAGCGCGTCGACAATTTGGTCCTCAGCTACTTTACCAATGATCTGGCCATGCGAAAAGAGCAAGGCCTGACCACGTCCGCAAGCAACGCCCAGGTCGGCATCAGAAGCCTCACCGGGGCCATTAACGGCACATCCCATGACGGCAATCGAAAGCGGCGCGGAATAGTTCTTAAGCCGCTCGGTGACCTCCTCGGCGATGGGAATGAGGTTAACCTGGCAGCGGGCGCACGTGGGGCACGAGACAATCTCGGGACCACGGCGACGCAGGCCCAGCGACTGTAGAATTCCCCAGGCGACCGGCGGCTCCTCAACCGGATCGGCCGTGAGCGACACACGCATGGTGTCGCCGATGCCTTCGGAAAGCAAGATACCCAAGCCTACAGAGCTCTTGATGGTGCCCTGAAGCTTGGTCCCCGCCTCCGTCACGCCCAGGTGAAGCGGAACGTGGGGAATCTCACGTGACAGGGCTCGATAGGTATCGAGCGTCGTTTGCACGCTATGGGCCTTGGCCGAAAGCACAATGTTCGTAAAGCCGCGATCCTCAAAGTGCTTGACGAAGCGCTCGCTCGACATCACGAGCTTTTCGGGCTGCGTGAGGTCGTCGCGCTCGGCAATATCTTGCTCAAGCGAGCCCGCGTTCACGCCAATGCGAATCGCACAGCCCGCGGCACCCGCAGCATCGATCACCGCGTCAACCTTGGCCCAATCGCCGATATTGCCGGGATTGATGCGCAGCTTGGCGGCACCGGCCTCAACGGCACCAATGGCGAGCTTATGGTTAAAGTGGATATCGGCGACAATCGGCACCGGAGACTCGGCACAGATGGTGCGGAAGCCCTCAAGCGCGGCCTCGGAGGGCACGCTCACGCGCACGATATCGCAGCCAGCCTGCGCCAACGCGCACACTTGCGCAAGCGTTGCCTGGGCATCAGCGGTATCGGTGCAGGTCATAGATTGGACCACCACCGGCGCGCCGCCACCGATCTGCACGCCGCCCACATGCACGGGGCGCGTCAGCTCGCGAGGCAAAGGATGGGATAAAGACAATCCAAACACTCCCCTACAGAATAAATCGAAGGATGTCGGAACGAAGCATATAGACAAACAGCAGCGCAAAGAGCGCGATGCCCACATAGCTCACAATCGTCTGGACCTTGAGCGGAAGCTCGCGGCCCGCAATCTTCTGAATGATCTCGATGACTAGCTTGCCGCCATCGAGTGGCGGGATGGGCAGCAGGTTCATAAAGCCAAGCGAGAATGAAATGAGGGCGGCAAACGAAAGGAACGTGGCAGGGCCGGCAGCAGCAGCCTGTGAGGACATAACGCTAATACCCACGATCGAAGAGGACTGATCGAGAATCTCCATCGTATGCTGCGGCTGGAGCAGGCGCATCACGCCCTCCGCTGTCTGCACAACATAGGAGAACGACAGGCGAGCCGACGTGATGGGGTCTAAACGGACCACCTGCGTAGAGGCATACACACCTAGGCGATCGTCCTCTTTGAGCGCAACCGTGGTCGAATGCTGCTTACCGTCACGCTCGTACTCAATGGCGATATCGTCCTTACCGGCAGCCTTGCCGATGGCATCGTAAACGTCCATCCAGGTAGAGCACGATACTCCGTCGACCGAAAGAATCGCGTCGCCGCCCTCGATTCCCGCCGAGGCGGCAATCGAGCCTTCGTCAACCTGGCCAATCACATTGGTATCCACCGGCACGGTGACACCTGCGATGGAATAGATGCTCATAAGGAGCAAAAAACCCGTCAGGATATTGACGATAATGCCCGCAAGCAGCATAAAGGCACGCTTGACAAAGCCCTGGCCCAAATAGGTGTGCGAGCGCTCGCGCGCAAGGAATTCGGCCTCGTCGCACGGCAGTTCCCATACATCGCCCTCGGCAGTCGCATGCCCGCGATCGAACCGACGGCCGTCAAAGGTGGTATAACCCGCCGCGTCACGCGGCAGAGTCTGGTACTTGGTAGGATAGTAGCTCGGCGAGGGCTTCTCCCCTTCCTCATACCAGGGCGCGATGGAGCCCCAGCCCAGCAAAAGGGCGCATGCCTCGAGCACAACCTCCTCGGAAAGCTCGAGCTCGACAGCAAGGTCGGCCACGGTCACGCGACCATGACGATAGATAGCCGCGAGCACGCGATCGGCGCACGAAACATCGGTCGGATCCATACCGCAGATGGCAGCGTAGCCACCCAGCAGCAGCGGGGTCACGCCAAACTTGGTTCCAATGCGACGCGACGTGTAATGGATGTCAAAGCGGCAAGGCAGGCCCAAAAAGAACTCGGTCACACGGACGCCGCAGGCACGCGCCGCAAAAAAGTGGCCGCCCTCGTGCAAAAACACGAGGACGGAAAGCATCAGCAGGCCCCAAAAGACCGATGAGAGAACGCTCAGAACAGTATCCATAAAACGAAAAAGCAATCCTTATGGGTTAGGAACGGGTTGCGGCGAGCACCTGCGCAGCCTTTTCACGCGCCCATGCATCGATGTCGTGAAGCTGCTCAAACGAATCGACCGCCTGCATATCGTGGGAATCCATGCAGGATTCCACAATGCGATCGATATCGGTAAAGCTGCAACCATCGTGCAGGAAGGCATCGACGGCGACCTCGTTGGCGGCATTGAGCACGCACGGCATGGTGCCACCCGTCTTGCCGGCACGTTCGGCCAGTGCCAGACAGCGGAAGGTATCCATGTCGGCAGCATCAAAGGTGAGCTGACCCAGCTCGCGAAAATCGATACGCGGTGCCGGCGTATCCCAGCGCTCGGGATACGAGAACGCGAACTGGATGGGAATACGCATGTCGGAAGCACCGAGATGCGCCATCACGGAGCCGTCGGCGAACTCGACCATAGAGTGAATCTTGGACTGACGCTGCACGACCACGTTAATGAAATCGAGGTCGCAGTTAAACAGATGCATGGCCTCAATGCGCTCCAGGCCCTTGTTCATGAGGGTGGCGGAGTCGATGGTGATCTTGGCACCCATGGCCCACGTGGGATGTGCGAGGGCATCGGCACGCGTCACGCGGTCGAGCTCGTCGCGGGTGCGGCCAAAGAACGGACCGCCCGAGCAGGTGAGCCAAATACAATGAGCCTCGCGTGGGTTCTCCCCCAGATAGCACTGGTAGATGGCGGAGTGCTCAGAGTCGACTGGAATAAGCTGGCCCGGTTGCGCCAACGGCATAAGCAAGTCCTGTCTCTTATACACATCTGACGCTGCGGACGAT
>URBM01000044.1 GCA_900545995.1 uncultured Collinsella sp.
GAGATCCTGAGATGTCTCGTGGGCTCGGAGATGTGTATAAGAGACAGGCATAAGGCCGTGGGCGCAGCGAATGGTGCCGTGGCCCTCGGAGAGCGACTCGACCACGATGTCCTCAATACCCAGGTCATCGAGGCAGATGGCGACAGAGCAGACGTCGACGATGGAATCGACGGCGCCCACCTCGTGGAACATGACGGTCTCGGGCGTTTTGCCGTGAGCCTTGGCCTCGGCAGCAGCGAGTACGGAAAAAATGGCGAGCGCGCGACGCTTGGCGCCATCGCTTAGCTGCGAGCCATCGATGATGGCGGTGACGTCGGCTAGCGAGCGGTGATGATGGTGGTGGGTGTGGTGATGATCCTCGTGCTCATGGGCGTGGCCCTCATGGTCATGCTCGTGGCAGTGCTCGTGTTCGTGCTCGCCATGATCATGATGGTGGTGCTCATGCTCGTGCATGTGCTCGGCAGCTGCTTCGTTGCCGTAGAGCCAGGCCATGTCGTGGTCGTGGTTCTCGAGCTCCTCTGCCAGCTGAACGTCAAAGTCGCAGGCGTCGATGCCATGCTTGTTTACGCGTGTAACGGCAATCTCAAAGCCGTCGACTGGTAGCGTGGCGAGCTGCTCGCGCAGATGCTCCTCACTGGCGCCCAGATCGAGTAGAGCCGCGACGGTCATGTCGCCGCTGATGCCCGAGGTGCCGTCGATGATAAGCGTGTGCTGATGGTTGGACATGAAATGCTCCTTAGCGGGCGCGGGATGTGCCGGCGCTCAGATGATTGATAAGACTTGCCTGGTAGGCGGCACCAAAGCCGTTGTCGATGTTGACGACCGAAACGCCGCTGGCGCAGGAGTTAAGCATGGCGAGCAGTGCGGCCACGCCGCCAAAGCTCGCGCCATAGCCCACGCTGGTGGGGACGGCGATGACCGGACAGCTCACAAGGCCTCCGATTACGCTCGCCAGGGCGCCTTCCATGCCGGCGATGGCGATGACCACCTGCGCCTGGGCAAGTTCCTCAGCATGAGCGAGCAGGCGGTGCAGGCCGGCGACACCCACGTCGTAGAGGCGATCGACCTCGTTGCCGTAGAACTCGGCCGTCAGTGCCGCCTCTTCGGCGACGGGCAGGTCGCTCGTGCCGGCGCAGGCGACGACAACGCGTCCGTTGCCGGTGGGGGAGGGCTTGCCACCCACCAGGGCGAGCTGGGCGTCCGGGACATATCCCAGGTCGATGTCGTTGTCGAGAAGCTCAGCGGTGCGCGCGGCTTTTTCGGTATCCAGGCGCGTGACCAGGATGCGCTCCTGGCCGGCATCGAGTAATGCTTTGATAATGGCGGCAATTTGCTCGGCGGTTTTACCGGCGCCGTAGACAACCTCGCCGGCTCCCTGGCGCACTCCGCGCGAAAGATCGAGCTGCGCAAAGCCCAAATCGGCGGTCGGAGCCGTCTGGATGCGCGTAAGGGCATCGGCAGGGGTGACTGATCCGCCGGCAACACCGCTCAGCAGCTGCTCAAGATCTCGCTTATCCATATATGTTCCCTTCGACGGCGCAAAGTCTAGCACTCAAAGGGTATGTTTCCGAACACTAAGACAAAATTGTTCGGAAACTATAGGACAGACTGATTCAATTGTTAGACGGATCGGCTAGTCACGCAGGATGATGTCCATGGCGAGCATCAGGTTGCGCTCGTCGATGGCAAACGGGGCGGCTTCGTGCGTCTTAGGCTTGGCGCAAAACGCGATGCCCGTGCCCGCGGCCTGGATCATGGGGATGTCGTTTGCCCCGTCGCCGATTGCAACGGTGTGGGCCATATCGACACCGCACTCAACCGACCAATCCAGCAGCTGAATGAGCTTGGACTCCTTGGTCACAATGTCGGCAGCCAACTTACCGGTGAGCTTGCCGTCCACGACCTCCAGGCGGTTGGCCAGGCAAAAATCGATGCCCGCGGCGGCCGCGATTTTGTCGGCGACCTCGTGGAAGCCGCCGCTCACCACGCCGACCTTCCAGCCCTTGCTGTGTGCCGAGCGCACAAGCTCCAGCGCGCCGGGGGTAAACGTCACGCGCTCAAAGGTGCGCTCGAACACGCTGTCGTCCAAGCCGGCGAGCAGCCCCACGCGCTCCACGAGCGCTTGCTTAAAGTCCAGCTCGCCGCGCATGGCGCGTTCGGTGATCTGTGCCACCTGTTCGCCTACGCCGGCCTCTTCGCCCAACAGGTCGATGACCTCCTGGTTGATGAACGTGGAGTCGATATCCATAACGATGAGGCGTGCAGTCATGACGGGCCTTTCCAAGTGCTGTTTTATTGGGGCATATTGTCGCACGTGACGAGCGCGGGCGGGTGCCACGGTGCGTCAATTGTTTCGTCTCCGTCAAGTCTTTGGGCAGGAGCTACTTTTCCGCGGCACATCGACACAGGTGCGATAAGATAGAACGCCATGTCTGGCTGCGCGGTTTACGCAGGCTGGGCAAATCTGTACGACGCCGCCCGGAACGACACGGGGCGGCACAGATCCATAAAGGAGGATCACTGGTATGAGCCAGACCCGTCCCATCGACGAGCATTCCATGCACACCCGTACCTGCGGCGAGCTTCGCCGCGAGAACGTGGGCGAAGAGGTCACCCTCACCGGTTGGGTGAGCCGTCGCCGCGATCACGGCGGCCTTATTTTCTGCGACCTTCGCGATCGCGAGGGCATCACGCAGCTCACCTTCGACCCCGAGCACTCCGACGGCGATGCCTTTAAGATCGCCGAGACCATGCGTCCCGAGTGGCCCATCAAGATCCACGGCGTCGTGCGTTCCCGTGGCGAGGAGACCACCAACGCCAAGCTCGCGACCGGCGAGATCGAGGTCCTGACCGACCACGCCGAGGTGCTCAACACGTCCGTCACCCCGCCGTTCCAGATCGAGGACGGCATCGAGACCAGCGAGGACACCCGTCTACGCTATCGCTATCTGGACCTCCGTCGTCCCGAGATGATGGCCAACCTCAAGCTGCGCTCCGACTTTACCTTTGCCATTCGCGAGGCGCTGCACAACCGTGAGTTCATGGAGGTCGAGACGCCCTCCCTGTTTAAGTCCACGCCCGAGGGCGCCCGCGACTTCATCGTTCCCAGCCGTATTCAGCCGGGCAACTTCTACGCCCTGCCGCAGTCCCCGCAGCTCCTAAAGCAGCTGCTCATGGTCGGTGGCGTCGAGCGCTACTATCAGGTTGCCAAGTGCTTCCGCGACGAGGACCTGCGCGCCGACCGCCAGCCCGAGTTCACCCAGGTCGATATCGAGATGTCCTTCGTGGACCAGAACGATGTCATGAGCGCGCTCGAAGAGGTCCTGGCCGACGCCTTCGGCCGCATGGGCGTCGAGATGCCCACGCCGCTGCGTCGCATGGACTACTGGGAGGCCATGGACACCTATGGCTCCGACAAGCCCGATACCCGCTATGGCATGCACCTGGTCGACCTGACCGACATCTTTGCCAACTCCAAGTTCAAGGTCTTTGCGACTGCCGCAAACGAGGAGGGCTCTGTCGTCAAGGCCATCAACGCCAAGGGCGCCGGTGCCTGGGCACGTGCCAAGATCGATAAGCTTGCCGGCGTGGCTTCCACGTTTGGCGCCAAGGGCCTGGCCTGGATCGCATTCCGCGAGGACGGTTCCATCAACAGCCCCATCGTCAAGTTCTTCTCGGACGAGGAGATGGCGGCTCTGCGTGAGCGCATGGACGTCGAGTCCGGCGACCTCGTGATGTTCGCCGCCGGCTCGCGCCTGCTCTCTGACGAGATCCTGGGCGGCATGCGTTCTCACATGGCCAATGCGCTCGAGATCAAGCGCGAGGGTCACGACTTCCTGTGGGTCGTTAACTTCCCGCTGTTCCACTGGGACGAGGACCGCAAGGCCTATGCAGCCGAGCACCAGCCGTTCACCCTGCCGACCGAGACCGACATCGCCAAGATCGAGGCAGATCCGCTGGCAGCCGGTTCTTGCACCTACGACTTTGTCATGGACGGCTTTGAGGCCGGTGGTGGCGGTATGCGTATCCACAACGCCGAGATGCAGATGTCCATGCTCAAGCTCCTGGGCTTTACCGAGGAGCGTGCCGAGTCTCAGTTTGGCTTCCTCATGGAGGCTCTCAAGTTTGGTGCGCCCCCGATGGGCGGTTTCGCTCTGGGCCTGGACCGCGTGTGCATGCTGCTCACCGGTTCCGACTCCATCCGCGACGTCATGGCGTTCCCCAAGACGGCCAGCGGCTCCGACCTCATGTCGGGCGCTCCGAGTGCCGTTAGCGGCGCCCAGCTCAAGGACGTCAGCCTGCGCCTGATGTAGGCAAGCGGCTACATATTGCTTGCAACGAGGGAAGGACGTGTGCCTTCCCTCGTTTTTTATGCGCCGAGATTGTGAGGGCTTGGGATGATCGGGCGTCGCGGAAAGTGCGTCCCGGAATCTGTGTCCAGAACGGGTCACGCTTTCCCAAAGGGGGTCCTCTGGGAAAGCGCGACCCAGAATTCGGCAAAATAATGGGGCACAGTTTCCGGTTGAGCCGTCTAACGGAAACTGTGCCCCAGAATGAGCGCTCAAAACGGGGCAGGCTTTCCGCAACAACTGTCTGGCGGAAAGCCTGCCCCAGTTTCTTATAGCGAGTCTCTCTGGATCAGCTGCATGTGCATCACGGAGGTGGTGGGCTCGGCACCCTTGATCATGTCGAGCGCAATGTTGGCGGCCATGTGGCCTTCTTCGCGCAGGGGCTGGCGGACGGTCGTGAGCGCGGGGACGCAGCGCGTCGCAATCTCGTGATCGTCGAAGCCGACGACAGAAACGTCCACCGGAACGGATAGGCCTGCCTCGTTGAGTGCGGTGATGACGCCAGCCGCGATACGGTCCGATCCGCAGAGCACGCCATCGAAAGCAATCTCGCGCGCGAGGATCTGGTGCATGGCCTGATAGCCGTCTCCGTTGTTCCAGCCGGTATAGATAACGTTTGCGTCTGGGAGGTCTTCGCCCAAGACGGCACGGTAGCCGCGCAGGCGGTCGACAACAGCGGGGTTGTCTTGCGGTCCCAACACGGCGACGATATCTTTGCGCCCTCGCTCCTTCATAGCGAGCGCTGCAAAGCGTCCGCCCTCTTCGTCGTCAGAGTAGACCGTCGAGAACACATCGCGATAGGGGTGGCCCTCGAGCTGGCCGCACAACACGGTAGGTACGCCCAGCTCGCGCAGCACCTCGAGCAGCTCGCTGCCCTTGTAGGGGGAGACGTCGATCACGGCGTCGAACGAGCGGCGCTCAAAGTGCTCGCGTGCGCGGTTGCGCTCATGCGTAGAAGACGCCTGCAAGATAACGGGCAGATAGGACGACTCCGACAGTTCCTCGGTAATGCCGCTCAAAAACTCGCTATAGGTGGGGTCGCTGAAGAGCTCACTCAGGGGCTCGGTCACGAGCACGGCGATGATTTCCGTGCGCCCGACAGCGAGCGCTCGGCCACGAGCGTTGGGGACAAAATTGACTTCCTTGGCCGCCGCGCGGACGCGCCTTTTGGTTTCCTCGCTAATGCGGGGCGAATCGTTGAGAGCGCGCGATGCTGTGGAGCGCGACACGCCGGCAGCTGCGGCAACCTCGGCAAGCGTAGGTGCGGTGCGAACTGGTTGGGTCATGGCGTCTCCTGGAGAATGCGGTCGATGTTGTCGCTGATACGGGCTGGTGCGGATACAGCTTACTATAGTGCGCCTGAACAGCGTTCATGATATCCGGTGACCGGTGTCGTTTTGCAACCAAGCCGCAATCGAATACGTCTCGTATGGGTGAGATATCAGCGGGCGTGGCGGTTGCCTACGAGCTTAAGAACGATGTCTTGCGCTGAGTTTCGATACTCAGGGTGACATAAGTGTCGCGGTTGTACAACCGGTTGCACCGTTAACCCGAGCAAATCGACCGTTCAGCGGACAACCGGTTGCACAGTTTTTTGCATCGCCCGTAAGATAAGAACAACCGGTTGCACAAGAATCACTACGATGACGAAGGAGCATCACCATGGACACCATTAACGATTGGGAAAACCAAGCGCTCACCCATAGGAACCGCCTGGCACCCCATGCGTACTTTATGGGTTATGAGACCGCCGATCTCGCTGCAACGTACAGCCGCGAGCTGTCGCGCGGGTTTGTCCAGCTGTCCGGCTCGTGGCAGTTCCGCCTCTTTGAGGGCCCCGCTGCCGTCTCTAACGAGGAGCTTTCCACGTACGAGCCCGAGTGGGATCACGTGGAGGTTCCGCACCTGTGGCAGGTGGACGGCTATGGCAACCTTGCCTACACCGACGAGGGTTTTCCGTTCCCGGTGGATCAGCCGTTCGTTCCCTCTGACGATCCCACGGGCGTGTACCAGCGCATCGTCAACCTTCCCGCCGTTCCTGCCGGCGCTCGCGAGATCATTCGCTTTGACGGCATCGAGAGCTATGGCGAGCTGTACGTCAACGGTCAGTTTATCGGCATGACCAAGGGTTCGCGCCTGTCTGCCGAGTTCGACGTGACCGACGCGCTCGTCGAGGGCGACAACCTGTTTGCGGTCAAGGTCCTGCAGTACAGCGATGGCAGCTATATCGAGGATCAGGACATGTGGTGGGCCTCGGGCATCTTCCGCGATGTGTATCTTATGCAGCGTCCCGCCGCACACCTGGTCGACTTTAGGTTCCGCACGCACCGCGAGGGCGATGCCGCTCTGATCACGCTCGATACGGTTGCCGAGGGAGCTACCCGCGTTGTGTTTACGCTCAGTGATGGCGAGAACGTGGTGGCTACGGGTGAGTGCGTCGACGGCCATGCCGAGTGCAGCGTGACCGATGCCCACTTCTGGAATCCCGAGGATCCCTTCCTCTATGACCTTACGTTTGAGGTCTACGACGGTGACCAGGTCAGCGAGTACGTCCCGCATCGCCAGGGTCTTGCCGAGGTGACGGTCGAGGGCAATCATATCTACCTCAACGGCACTTACTTTAAGATGCATGGCGTCAACCGCCACGATCACGACGATCACAAGGGCCGCGCCGTGGGCCTCGATCGCATGCGCCGCGACCTGGAGCTCATGAAGCAGCACAACATCAACGCGGTGCGCACGTCCCACTACGCCAACGACCCGCGCTTTTACGAGCTGTGCGACGAGTACGGCATCATGCTGGTCGCCGAGACCGATATGGAGAGCCACGGCTTCGAGAATATCGGCAATATCGCCCTGGTCACCGACGACCCGGCATGGGAGCCGGCCTACGTCGACCGCATTGAGCGCCTGGTGATGCAGGAGCGCAACCACGCCTGCATCATTATGTGGTCGATGGGCAACGAGAGCGGCTATGGCTGCAACATCCGCGCGATGTACGCCAAGGCTCACGAGCTCGATGGTCGTCCGGTCCATTACGAGGAGGACCGCAACGCCGATACCGTCGACGTTATCTCCACCATGTACTCCCGTGTGTCGCAGATGAACGACTTTGGTGAGCATCCATTCCCCAAGCCGCGCATCAACTGCGAGTACGGTCACTCCATGGGCAACGGCCCCGGAGGCCTGTCCGAGTATCAGGAGGTCTTCGATCGCTGGGATTGCATCCAAGGCCAGTTTATCTGGGAATGGTGCGACCACGGTTTGGCTGCTGTGACCGAGGACGGCGTTGCCTACGATATGTATGGTGGCGACAACGGCGATTACCCCAACAACAGCAACTTCTGCATCGATGGCATGGTGTTCCCTTGGCAGCAGCCGAGCCCGGGCCTCACTGAGTATGGTCAGGTCATCTGCCCGGTTCGCATGGCTTACGACGACGAGGCGGGCGAGCTGACCGTCACCAACAACCGTTGGTTTACCACCCTTGAGGATGTCTGCCTGTCGGCGGAGACCCTGGTGGACGGCGACGTGGTCTGCCGCAAGACGCTCATGCCCGGTGCGGTTGCCCCCGGCGAGTCCGTCCAGCTTCCGCTAGTGATTCACGAGGCCGCGGTAGGCGAGACCCTGCTGACCGTGCGCGCCTACACCATGGCCGCTCACGTCTGGTGCGAGCCGATGTTCCAGTTGGGTGCTAGCCAGTTTGCCATCGCCAACCATCCGGCGCCGGCCATCGCTGCCCCCGCTCGTCCTGAGCTTACGGTCGAGGAGACCGAGCAGGAGATCCACATTCACTCCCTCAACGGCGAGCTGACCTTCAGCAAGGTCAACGGTACCGTGAGCGAGTGGAAGGCATCCGGCCGCGACGTCATGGCCTCTGGTCCCCAGGTTGGTTTTTGGCATCCGCTCGTCGACAACCACGCCCAAGAGTATGACTCCCTGTGGAAGGACAACTTCATCGATGTGATGCAGACGTCTACCCGCAAGGTTACTTGGAAGCAGGACGGCAATGCGGTCGTCGTTACCGTGAGCCAGCGTATTGCTCCTCCCGTCCGCGCGTTCGGCATGCGCGTCGAGCTCGTCTATACCGTGCTTCCGAGTGGCCGCGTCGACCTCAAGGTTTCCGGCGAGCCCTACGGCGACTATTCGGACATTATCCCGCGCATCGGCATCTCCTTCGAGGTTCCCGGTTGCGATCGCGCCGTCGAGTGGTATGGCCACGGCCCGGGCGAGAACTATCCGGACTCGCTGCGCGCCAACCCGGTCGGTCATTACCGCACTACGGTCGACGACATGTTCACGCCCTACGTTATGCCCCAGGACTGCGCCAACCGCGAGGGTACCCGCTGGGTCGCCCTGCGCTCCAGCCACGGTGACGGTCTGGTCGTGACGCGTCCGAGCGACGCCGCTTCCAATCCGTTCTCGTTCTCCGCATGGCCCTATAGCTGCGAGGCTATCGATAACGCCAAGCATGTCTACGATCTTGTCAAGGGCGATACGGTCACGGTCAACATCAACGACCAGTTGCTCGGCCTTGGCTCGAACTCTTGGGGTTCCGAGGTGCTCGATTCCTATCGCACCCGTTTTGAGAGCTTCAGCTTTGAGGTGTCCCTGCGACCGCTGACGTCTGCCGATCTGGCTCAGGCGCTGGCACCCATTAAGGAGGCATAAGCCATGCATATCTTTAACTCGCGTGCCGATTTCGACGCCCAGATGAAGTCCGTCAAGAAGTGGATGCGTACCGGTCAGGCACTCGACGGCGTTTCTGAACTGCAGCACGATGTGGCGTACTCTATCGGCGACTCGCTGGTGTATTGGTGGGTGAACGCCCACGAGGCGGCTACTGCCGATCTGGTCGGTCACCGTCGCTACCATGCCGTGCTCGCCCCGCTCGACGGCGACCTGACTGTCGAGGTTGCCCCCAAGGCAGGCCTCACCTGCACCCGCGCTTACAGCGATATCGATGATCGCGAGCGCTTTGAGGGGGCGGGGGAGACCGTGACGATTCCCGCCGGCGGCGTTGCCGTCGTCGAAATTGACGAGGCTTACCGTGTTATCGCCGAGGCTTCGGATCCCCGCGTCGTGGTACTGCACGTGACGGTCGAAGGTTATTCCTTCCCCAACAAGTAGTATTCGTCCGTTTGGACGTTTGCTTCGCGCCGTTAAGGGGGATGGCTTTGTTGACTCCCTTTTCCCCATTCCCCTTAGCAGGTGCGCCGTCCGCGATTGCACTTGCAGCTCGGACGGTTTTGGATGACATTTAATAGATGATTGGGAGGGCTTATGAGCTCTGAAAAACGAGGAACGATCGGTTCGTTCGCTCTGCTGGGCATGACGGTCGCCGCCGTGTTCGGTATCAAGAACATCATCAACAACAACGCGGCCATCGGCTTGGCAGCTGCGCCGTCGTTCTTCTTCGCCACGCTTTTGTACTTTGTCCCCTATACCCTGGTTACCGCCGAGTTCGTCGGCCTCAACAAGGACTCCGAGTCGGGCGTGTACGCATGGGTTAAGACCTCGATGGGTGGTCGCTGGGCGTTCCTGACGGCATTTAGCTACTGGTTCGTTAACCTGTTCTTCTTTGCGTCCGTCCTGCCCAATGTCATCATCTACGCGAGCTACGTGTTCTTTGGTGCCAACGCCGAGCTTTCGCAGCTGTGGATCACCATTATCGAGATCGTCGTCTTTGCTATCGCCACGTGGGTTTCGACCAAGGGCGCTAAGTGGATCGGCTCCATTTCCTCCTTCGGTTCGACCGCGGCTCTCGGCCTGACCGCCGTGTTCATCCTGCTGTCCCTGGCTGCTGCCTTTGGCGGCGTTGAGTTCGCTACGGCTCCTACTCCCGCTAACATGGCTCCCGACATGAGCAACTTCGCAACTGCGTGGGGCTTCTTCGGTACGCTTGCCTGGATCATCCAGGGCGTTGGCGGCGCTGAGTCTGTCGGCGTGTTCCTTAACGACCTTAAGGGTGGCGTCAAGGCCTTCGTGCGCACCGTCGTTATCGCCGGCCTGACCATCGGCCTTCTGTATGCAGGCGCTTCGCTGCTGGTTAACCTGTTCATCCCCGAGGGCAGCGTTGCCATCTCCACCGGCATCTTCGACGTGTTCGGCGCTGTCTTTGCCCACTTTGGCATTCCTATGGAAGTGTCCACGCGCGTCATCGGCTTGATCCTTCTCGCCGCTACGCTGGGTTCCCTCATGATGTGGACCTCCGCTCCCATCAAGGTCTTCTTCACCGAGATCCCCAAGGGCGTCTTTGGTAGCAAGATCGTCGAGCTCAACGAGCATGGCATTCCTGCCCGCGCCGCTTGGCTGCAGTTCGCCATCGTCGTCCCCATCCTGATCATCCCGGCCCTGGGCTCCGGTAACCTCGACGACCTGCTCATGATTGTCACCAACATGACGGCTGCCACCGCTCTGCTCCCGCCGCTGCTGATTCTGCTTGCCTACTTTATGCTGCGCAAGAACTTCGATGCTGCTCCCCGTGGCTTCCGCATGGGCTCGCGCAGCTTTGGCCTGGTCGTTGCCGCATTCCTGCTTGTGGTCTTCTGCTTCGTGCTTATCTGCGGCACCATTCCGCTCGATCAGCCGCTGTGGCTGACGCTGGTCTACAACGTTGGCGGCGTGGTTGTCTTCCTGGGCCTTGCCGTGATGTGGTACAACCGCTACATCAACCGCCTGCGCGAGACCGATCCCGAGGCCGCCGAGAACGAGCTTCGCCCTTCCGTCCTCGATATGATGGAGTAGCGGCTAGGATTAATCTGCGGCTGTGGAATAAATCGATCCCCTTTCCTAGGGAGGGGCCTTACGAGGCCTCTCCTTTTGTGTTTTGGGGCATGGTTTTGGACCCTGTGGGCAAAAAATGCCAAATATGAGTACTGTTGCAAAAGAGGTGTCATATTTTTCGGCCTGCTCTGAGCGAAAATGGGCTCAAAATCAATTTATCTAACCCCCTTTAAAGGGCGTTTGACGGCTTTCAACCTCTTCGAATCGCTCAAAGTAGGCAATTTGCTCTCGATTTTGCTGCTACTAAATTGGTGGCAGTACTCATATTTGCCACTTTTTGCCCACGAGGTGTTCAGAGGAGCTCTCGACAAGCATCTAACGCTACAATAGCTACCACGTGGCTGGGTTTGCCGGCCGAATGTGCGATGTCGTGGGAGGGGACATGGTCGAGTTTACAAAGACGATTAAAGATCCGTTGGGATTGCATGCCCGCCCGGTTGCGCTGCTTTATGACATTATCGCCAAGCATCGTAGTGACGTGTCGGTTTCGATTGGCAATCGTCATGTCGATGGCCGCGACGTTATAGGGCTCATGGCACTCTGTGGCGAATGTGGCGAGGACATCGTGTTCCGCGTTTCGGGCGTGGATGAGGCCTCCTGTGTCACATCGATCAGAAATCTCTCGCTCTAAGCATGATAGGGCGCGGTAAAGGATGGTCCTTTGCCGCGCCTTTTTGTTTCGTATAGGAAACTTTTTCGAAAAACTGAACAGGACCCTTTCAAAAAAGTTAACCACGTGCTAGTTTACTAAAGCGAACATAGACGTGGTTAACTTTTATCGCGTCGATGTCGAGGACGAACTGACGTTAGGAGCAACTCATGTCTTGCGGACCGCAGATGCCGGCCATGCCGCTTTCGATGGTAAAAGCGGGCGAAACCGTGCGCGTGTCTCGTGTAAAGGGCAATGAGGACATGAAACACCACCTCAAGGACCTCGGCTTTGTCGAGGGCAACGAAATCCACGTGGTGAGTTCGAGTGGTGCCAATATCATCGTCACGGTGCTGGGCGCACGTTTTGGCATCGATTCCAAGGTTGCAATGCACATCATGACCGTCGGTTAGTCTGCAGCATTTCATAAAAACCGAAAGGGGGACAAGAGGATGAAGACGTTGGGTGACGTTAAGGTGGGCGAGAGCTCCACCATCGTCAAGCTTCACGGTGAGGGTGCGCTTCGCCGCCACCTTATGGACCTGGGGCTCATCAAGGGCACTTCGTTCAAGGTCGTGAAGGTTGCACCGCTCGGTGATCCGGTCGAGATCAACGTGCGCGGCTACGAGCTTTCCATCCGCAAGGAGGAGGCGGCTGTCGTCGAGGTCCAGTAAGGGCTCGCGGCGTATATTTCTGCAGATAAAGTTAGGTTTTTCTAACTTAATGCAGCAACTTTGAAGCACATTATCCAGCCCGCGCGGAGAAAGCAGCGCGGACGCACAAGGAAGAAGGATTGAATGGCGGATTCTCAGATCCATGTCGCGCTGGCGGGTAACCCCAACTGCGGCAAGACCACGCTTTTCAACCTGATTACCGGTGCCAACGGCTACGTTGGCAACTGGCCCGGCGTCACGGTTGAGAAAAAGGAAGCCAAGCTTCTGAGCGACAAGAACGTTACCATCACGGACCTCCCCGGCATCTACTCGCTTTCCCCCTACAGCCCCGAGGAGCAATGCTCGCGCGATTACCTCATGAGCGGCGAGCCCGATGTGGTCGTCCAGGTTGTCGATGCCACCAACCTCGAGCGCAACCTGTACCTGGCGCTTCAGGTTATCGAGACCGGCCTGCCCGTGGTCGTTGCCCTCAACATGGCCGACTTGGTCGAGAAGAACGGCGACAAGATCGATGCCGCCAAGCTCTCCAAAAAGCTCGGCTGCCCGGTCATGATGATCTCGGCCCTTAAGAACAAGGGCATCAAGGAGCTGTTCGAGCAGGTTAAGAAGTCTGCTGCTTCCAAGGGCCAGGTGCCGGAGCACAAGTTCGATTCCTCCATCGAGGACGTTCTGACGCACATCGAGAATAACCTTCCGGCGAGCGTTCCCGCTAACAAGCGTCGCTATTACGCCGTCAAGCTGTTCGAGCGTGATGCAGACGCCTGCAAGCTCATCAACCTCACCAAGGAGAAGGCCGCTCGCGTGGAGGAGCTGGTCGCCCAGTGCGAGCAGGACTGCGACGACGATGCCGAGTCCATCATCACCGGTGAGCGCTATGGCGTCATCGCTGTCTCTTATACACATCTCAGAGCCCACGAGAC
>URBM01000045.1 GCA_900545995.1 uncultured Collinsella sp.
GTCGTGTAGTCGCCCACGGCGGCGAGCGCCTTGCCGCGGTTGGTGAGCAGCGCGCCGCGCTTGCCGTAGGTGCCGTCGTTGAGGGCGGCAGCATAAGCCTCGGCGGCCTCGGCATACATGCCCAGGTGCATCAAGGCGTTGCCACGAAGGTGATCGGCCTCGCCCATAATCTCATCGGGAGTCTTTGCCGCCCCAAGCATCTGGGCTGCAGCGGAAAAATCACCCGCGCGGTAAGCGGCGCGGCCCTGTTGGATCAGCTGGCTATTCAAGGAAGTCCCCTTTACTCGTGAACGATCTCGACATGGACGATCTCGTCGCCGGCACGCAGCTGCGAAATCACATCGAGACCCTCGACCGTGGTACCAAAGACGGTGTAACCGGAATCGAGGTTATGCTGGGCGCCCAGGCAGAAGTAGAACTGCGAACCCGCGGAATCGGGGTCCATGGAGCGTGCCATGGCAAGGGCACCATCGACATGGCTGTTGCGCGGATTGGTGGCAAACTCGCCCTTGATGCAGTAGCCGGGGCCACCGGTACCGGGCATGCCGTCGGGGCCCTCAAGACCAGCGGCGACGTCGGCGCCGGACATATCGCGGGTATTGGGGTCGCCGCCCTGGATGACAAAACCGGGCACATAGCGATGGAACTTAAGGCCATCATAGAAACCCATCGTGGAAAGCTCGCAGAAGTTCGCGACATGAATGGGAGCGCCCTCGCCGTCAAACTTGACCTTGATGGTACCCTTCGACGTCTCGATAACGGCGCACTCGTCGCCGGCAAGCTGATACTCGGGCGTGTAGAGCTCTTTCTTAAAACCAAACATGTGGTTCCTTCCTCGTGCGTTTAAAGCATATTTGTACGAATTGTAGCAATAAGCATGCGCTTACATCAATTGCGCACGTAGGTTATGCCGACTATGGCGAACTAATTTTGGGAACGCTGCTGCGGCTTCCAGGAGCCCACATTGGCGTCGTACTGGTTCAGCGCGCTGTTGCCGCCCTGTGCGATGGGCGCCAGGATCTCGCTTTGGTGGGAACTCATCGACTCGCCATCGGGAATGGCCAGCGAGATATCCCAGCTCTGGCAGATCACGTCGACACGCTCGTACATCCACTCGGCAAGCTGCTTTAAGTGGGCGATGTCGTCCGCATAGACCGTATCGTCCTGATACTTAAGGTTGTTAAGCTCATCTTGCGTCTTTTTGATCTGGTCGCGCAGGGCGTAGGCACTCTGCGACAGCTCCTGGCGGGTGGACAGCGGCGTTCGGAGATAGCCGTTGTTAAAGGAATCGATGACCTCGCCGATCTGGTCCTCATCACCGTAGGACACGATGGTCTGATACAGACCGTCGAGTCTGGTATAGAGCTGATCATCGGTGAGCACGGTTTCTTCCTGGACCACCTCGGCAGAACCGTCCTGCTTGGTATCGTCCTCAGTCGCCTCGCCCTTTTGGCGCGTGGGGAAGGTCGTCTGCGCAGCCTGGCCAAACTGATCGTAGAAGGCAGGCATGACACCCATGGGATCGGCCGTCACGAACCAATAGGCACCGCCGCAAACGACGGCAAGGACCGCGATGACGATGAGCGGCTTGGGGATATGACGCTTGTGCTTGTGATAGGCGTCCTCGTCGGGATGCACCTTGCGCTTGGGTTTTTGAGCATCGTCATGCAGGGAAACGGGCGTGGGAATATCGACCTTGGGGATACCGAAATCCTTATCGAAAGCCGGCAGCACGCAGGTCTCGTTAGGATCGGCGGCGTCCGAAAGAACCGCGGCAGCCGAGGCGGGCGCATGAGGCACCTCGGTATCGATCTGCTCTTGCGTTAGGCGCGGAAAGCCCGCCGTGCGGCCCGCTGCCAGGTCGGATGCGGCCGCGTCCTCGGAGAGGATACCCGGAGCAGGGCGTCCGCATTTTGGGCACGTGCGATCATGCGGAGAAAGACGGGCACCGCAGCCCTCACAGAACACGAACTCGGTGTGCTCGGGACCATCGCCCGGACCCACATAGGCGTTGCAGTAGGGGCAGAACGAGGCGCCGTCCTCGATAGTCTTAAGGCAATGCGGGCAGATCACGGCATCCTCTTTTCGAAGCAATTCAAACAATCGAGGTTAGAGCATAACATCGCCACGGCCCCACAGGAACAAGGCACCAATTCAACATCGCCAGGGCGCGTAGCTACTTCTTCTTTTTGCTTGGCATCGAGACTTTGATGCCTTGGGCGGACTTGGTCACACGAGAGCGCTTAGCTCCGGTACTCTTCTTTTTCTTGGGCTGGGCCTGGGCCACGCCCTCGAGTGCGCGGGCCTCGGCCTCGCGAGCGGTGCGATCTTCGCGGCGCTGCGCCATGTCGGCGGCGACGCGCTTGGCAAAACGTTCGGCCGTCGAGCCCGTCGAGCTCACCTTGCCGCCACCGCGACCCAGGCGGACGCGCACACCGCGGCCAAAACCAGTTGCGGCATGACGACGACGCGGCTTGAGCGAATCCATCATCGTGGCGAGCTTAAAGAACACCGAGCAGGTAAAGACCACGATAACAGCCAAGATAACCATCTGGCCCATCGACAGGTTGGCAATAGACAGCAGCTCCGGGAATCCGATAACGCCCACCAGGATGCCGGCGACTACAAACACAAAGAGCACCACACGTAAGGGCGTGAGAGGCTGCGAGATGCGCCAGATTAGGCTGACGCTCGCCGCGCACGACGTAAGCAGGCACATCGTAGACAGCGTGAGCTGGCTAAAGCCAAACACGCGCGCCACAAAGATATCGAGCGCCGCAGCCAAAATGACCGCAATCGACGCCGGCAGTGCACGCTTGAGTACGTTGCTCAAAAACGCACCCTTCACACGAGCATTGTTGGGCTCCAGGCCCAACACAAAGCCCGGCGCGCCGATGCAGAAGAAGTTAATGAGCGTCATCTGGATGGGCTCGAAGGGGTACGGCGGCAGCGCGATACACAGCGCCGCCAGGCCCATCGAGAACAGCGTCTTGGTCAGGAACAGTGAGGCCGAACGCTGCAGGTTGTTGATGGAGCGACGGCCCTCGGCCACCACGGCGGGCATCGAGGCAAAGTCGTTGTCGACGAGTACGATCTCGGCCACGTTACGCGCGGCATCGGAGCCGGCCGCCATGGCCACGGAGCAGTCGGCCTCCTTGAGCGCCAGCACGTCGTTGACGCCGTCGCCCGTCATGGCCACGGTGTGCTCGCGGCGCTTGAGCGCCTGCACGAGCTCGCGCTTCTGCTGCGGGGTCACACGACCAAAGACATGGTAGCGGTCCACTGCGGCATCAAGCTTGGCCGGTGTATCGAGCGTCGTGGCGTCCACATAAGCGTCCGCCCCCGGCACGCCCACCACGCGCGCGATCGACGACACCGTACGCGGGTCGTCGCCACTGATCACGTTGAGGGTCACGCCCTGCTCGTTAAAGTAGCCGATGGTCTCGGCCGCCGAGGTACGAATCTCGTCGCGGATGGTCACAAAGCCCACGGGTTCGGCCTCGCCCACCATATCCCCATCGGGCGTAAAGCCGTCCACGCGCGCCACCACGAGCACGCGGCAGGTATCGGCAAGCTCGGCGACACGGTTCTCGACCTGCGAAAACACACGATCAGAGAGCACAAACTGCGCGGCACCCATCACATATGAGCCCTGCGCAAAAGAAGCGCCACTCCATTTTTTAGACGACGAGAACGGAATGACCGACAGCGGCTCAGACACCTCGACCGGGCGATCGGCGTAATAGTTGAGCAGCGCCTGGCAGGTCTCGTTGGCATCGGCCGAAGTCGCACGCGCGACGTTAGCCAGCGCAAAATCGAGCACTGTGGTATCGACGGGAACAGCCGCCTCGTCCGAGTCCACGCCAAAGCCAACACCCTCAACAGGCAGCGGATACGTGCCCTCGACCTCCATACGGCCCGACGTGATGGTGCCCGTCTTGTCCAGGCACAGCACGTCGACGCGAGCGAGCGTCTCGATGCAGTAGAGCTGATGTGCCAGCACCTTGCGGCGGGCCAGACGCACCGTGGCGATGGCGAGCACCGACGAGGTCAGCAGTACCAGGCCTTGGGGGATCATGCCCAGCAGGGCGCCCACCGTGGACAGCAGCGCCGACGAAGGCACATGACCAGCCAACAGCTCGGAGAAGCACCACGAAAGCGCGCTATCGCCCGGGGTTCCCGCGGCATCCCACAGCTCGCTCACGCTCGAGGCAAACAACGCTAAACCGAGCGGGATCATGATGATGCTCACAAAGCGCACAATGGCATTAAGCGCATTCATGATCTCGGAATTAACCTTTTTGACGTACTTGGCCTCGTTATTAATTTTGGCCACGTAGTTGTCGGCGCCGACATGGATCACACGGGCGCGCAGCAGGCCCGAGTCGATAAAGCTGCCGCTCATGAGCTCGGAACCGGGCTGTTTCTTAATAAGGTCGCTCTCGCCCGTCAGCAGACTCTCGTTCACGAGCGCCTCGCCCGAAACCACCACGGCGTCGGCGGGAATCTGGTCGCCGCGCCCCAGGCGAATGATGTCGTCGAGCACGATCTGGTCCAGGTCGAGCTCCACCTCGGCGCCGTCGCGCACCGCGATGGCCTTCTTGGAGGTCAGCAGCGTGAGCTTATCAACCATCTTCTTGGAACGCATGGACTGAATGACGCCAATGGCGGTATTGAGGAACACCACGAACAGGAACGTCAGATTCTTAAACGAACCGGTCAAAATGACCAGGAACGCCAAGATCACGTTGATCAAATTGAACAGCGTGCAGAGGTTCTCGATGATGAGCTCTTTGACCGACTTGGTCTTGAGCTCCATGTTGCGGTTGATCTTACCGGCGGCGATGCGCTCCTCGACCTCGGCGGTCGAGAGTCCGCGCTCGATATCCGTTGCTGCCATACCACGTCCCATCACGTCGCGTCGGTATAAGAAAAACCGCCCGGACCATGCGAGGTTCGGACGGTCTTACGTTCGATGGTGCCCCATGTTGGATTCGAACCAACGGCCTTCTGCTCCGGAGGCAGACGCTCTAATCCCCTGAGCTAATAGGGCCAACGTTTGGCATTATACCCAAGTGCGCCACGGGCTATCAAAATAAAAGAAAAAGCTTTGCAATTCCGTGGGAGACGAGGCGCAACGGCCCACTTTAGAAGGCAAAAGCGAGTCAGATAGTATAAACTCACATGCACCATATACACGGCTCGCGATGCGGGCCGTTTTTGCAAAAGTTATCCATCGAGGTGAGAGGCACACCATGATTGCAATTTTAAAGCAGAGCGCCAGCGACGAGGCCGTCGGCCATATCGTCAGCTGGATTGAGAAAAAGGGCCTGAAGACCGATGTCTCGCGCGGCGAGAATGAGACCATCATCGGCCTGGTGGGCGACACGACCAAGATCGACCCGTTCCTGCTCGAGTCCATGGACGTCGTCGAGCGCGTGCAGCGCGTCTCCGAGCCGTTCAAGCGTGCCAACCGCAAGTTCCACCCCGAGGACTCCGTCATCGACTGCGGCCACGGCGTCAAAATCGGCGGTGACCAGTTCCAGGTCATCGCCGGCCCCTGCTCCGTCGAGGGCGAGAACCTCATCCGCATCGCCCGCCGCGTGAAGACCGCCGGCGCCACGATGCTGCGCGGCGGTGCCTACAAGCCCCGCACCTCCCCGTACGCCTACCAGGGCATGGGTCCCGCCGGCCTGGACCTGCTGTGCGAGGCATCCGCCGAGCTCGACATGCCGATCGTCACCGAGATCATGGACCCACGCGACGTGCAGGTCTTCCTTGACAAGAAGATTGACGTCATGCAAATCGGCGCCCGCAACGCCCAGAACTTCCCCCTGCTCAAGGAGGTCGGCAAGACCCAGACCCCGATTCTGCTCAAGCGCGGCATGTCCGGCACGATCGACGAGCTGCTCATGGCCGCCGAGTACATCATGAGCGAGGGCAACGACAACGTTATCCTGTGCGAGCGCGGCATCCGCACCTTCGAGACCCGCACCCGCAACACCTTCGACCTCAACGCCGTGCCGGTGCTGCACCACCTGTCGCACCTGCCCGTCGTCGCCGACCCCAGCCACGCCACCGGCTACACCCGCTACGTTGAGCCCATGGCGCTCGCCGCGACCGCCTGCGGCGCCAACGGCCTGGAGATCGAGGTCCACGACGAGCCCAGCCGCGCATGGTCCGACGGCGCTCAGGCCCTCACCCCCGACCAGTTCGACGACGCCATGCGCCGCATTCGCGCCATCCGCGAGGTCGTCTGCCAAGAGACCATGGAGTAGCCCATGGGTACGGTGAGAAACGCGCGCGTTAACCAGGGCGGTCCCAAATGCGCGGGCATCGTGGGCCTGGGCCTCATCGGCGGCAGCTTTGCCCGCGGCTATGCGCAGACGGGCGTCCGCGTGCTGGCCTGGGACCCCGATGATGATGTCATGACGGCCGCCAGCATGGGCACTGTCGCCGGAGAGCTCAACGACGAGACACTCGGCGAATGCGACATCATCGTCCTTGCCTGCTACCCCGAGGCCTGCATCGAGTGGCTCGAGGCGCATGCCCGGGCACTCGCCGACGCCACCGACACCGAGGCCATCATGGGCCCCGTGGTGATCGACACGGTGGGCGTCAAGGGCATCGTGTGCGAGCGCGCCTTTGAGCTTGCCCGCGAGCACGGCTTTTACTTTGTGGGTGCGCACCCCATGGCGGGCACCCAGTTCTCGGGCTACGCGCACTCCCGCGCCGACCTGTTCCAGGGCGCCCCGCTCGTGCTCGTGCCACCCGCGGTGGACGATGCGCTCAAGCTGGAGCTTTTGGGCCAGGTGCGCGAGATGGTGCGCCCCCTGGGCTTTGGCAAGTTCAGCGTGACCAGCGCCGCCGAGCACGACCGCGTCATCGCCTTCACGAGCCAGCTTGCGCATGTGGTATCCAACGCCTACGTCAAGAGCCCCACCGCCCAGGTCCACCACGGCTTTTCGGCCGGTAGCTACCGCGATCTCACCCGCGTGGCGCACCTCAATCCTCAGATGTGGTCCGAGCTTATGATCGACGACGCCGATGCGCTCGCCTTCGAGATCGACCATCTTATCGAATCGCTCGGCGCCTACAGCCGCGCCCTTAAGGACCGCGACCAGCGCTATCTGGAGAATCTCCTTGCCGAGGGCGACCGCATCAAGCGCGCGATCGACGACGAGGCCTCCCACTAGACCACCTATCACGCCAGGTCGAAAGGACCGAAGCTTATGGCGATTACCATCGATATCGACACTGCACGCCCCTACCAGGTGCATGTTGGCACGTTTTTGCTGGAGCAGGCGGGACCGCTCGTGCGCGCCACTGCCGGCGGCACCAAGGCCGTCATCGTGACGGACACCAACGTGGGCCCGCTCTACCAAATGCCAGTTAAGCAGAGTCTGGAGGCATCAGGCTACGAGGTGAGCATCTGCACCTTCGAGGCCGGCGAGGCCCATAAGCGCGCCGAGACCTATGTTGCTATTTTGGAGTTTGTGGCCGAGCACGAGCTTTCGCGCTCCGACGTGATCGTAGCACTCGGCGGCGGCGTCGTGGGCGACGTGGCGGGCTTTGTGGCCGCCACCTACATGCGCGGCTGCAAGTTTGTGCAGATCCCCACGAGTCTGCTCGCCATGGTGGATTCGTCGGTGGGCGGCAAGACGGCCATCGACCTGGCTGCCGGCAAGAACTTGGCCGGCGCCTTTTGGCAGCCGAGCGTGGTTATCGCCGACGTGGGGTGCCTGGCCACCCTCACGCCCGAGCAGTTCGCTGACGGCTGCGGCGAGGTCGTCAAGCATGCCGTGATTGCCGATCCGGAGCTTTTCGTCGAGCTGGAGAAGACCCCGCTCACGCTGGAGCTGCTCAACCAGGATGTGGCCCGCGTGGCGCTTATCATCGCCCGCAACATCGACATCAAGCGCGCCGTGGTCGTTGCCGACGAGCGCGAAACCAACCAGCGAAAGCTCCTCAACTTTGGACACAGCGCCGGACATGCCGTCGAGGCCTGCGAGAACTTTGAGCTGGGGCACGGCAACTGCGTGTCAATCGGTATGGGCATCATCACGCGCGCCGCGGCCTTGCACAGCATTTGCGACGCCGAACTTCCCGCTCGCATCGAGGAGCTCTGCGCGCGCCACGGCCTCAAGACCCGCTGCGAGCTTTCGGCCGACGCCGTCTTTGCCGAGGCACTCCACGACAAAAAGCGCGCCGGTGACACTATCGACCTGGTAATTCCGCACGACATTGGCCGTTGCAGCATCGACCGCACGCCGCTTTCCACTTTCCACGAACTCATTGCCGAGGGCCTCGGCCAGAAGGGAGACGCATCCGCATGCTAGCCCGCATCACCCCGTCCCCGCTCAAGGGCACCGTTCCCGCCATCGCGTCCAAGTCGATGGCGCATCGCCTGATCATCTGCGCTGCGCTTGCCAACGGCGAGACACACGTCACCTGTAACACCACCTGCGCCGACATCGAGGCTACGATGCGTTGCCTTACGGCCCTGGGTGCTCGCATTGAGACCGTCGAGGACGGCTTCCAGGTCCACCCCACCATGAAGAGTATTGAGTTTGGCCTGCTCAAAGCACTTGCCGGCGGCACGCTCGACTGCGGCGAGAGTGGCTCCACGCTGCGCTTTATGTTGCCCGTCGCCTGCGCGCTGGGCGCAGAAGCAACTTTTGTGGGTCAGGGACGCTTAGGCGCCCGCCCGCTGTCCCCGCTCTCGGACGAGATTATCGCCGCCGGCTGCGACCTGCAGGGCCTGGGCGGTTTTCCGCTCAAGACGAGCGGACGCATGCGCCCGGGCACCTTTGTGCTGCCGGGCAACGTGAGCTCCCAGTACATCTCGGGCCTGCTGCTGGCAGCCCCGTTACTCGCCCAGCCCTCCTGTGTGCAGGTGACCGGCCTCATCGAGAGCCGCCCCTACATCAACCTAACGATCCAGGCCATGAAGGCCTTTGGCGTTGAGGTCAACGTCGAGCGCATTCCGGCCAAGGACGGCCAGCCCGAGGTCACGAACTTCCGCGTGAGCAGCGGCTCGTACCGCACGCCCGGCAGCGTGGCCGTCGAGGGCGACTGGTCCAACGCTGCCTTTTGGCTGTGTGCCGGCGCTATCGGCACCGACCCCATCACCGTCGAGGGCGTGTCCCTGAGCTCCGCACAGGGCGACCGCAACGTGCTTGCCGCGCTTTCGCGCTTTGGCGCCCGCATCGTGCGCTCCACCAACGCCGCCACCGTGCAGTCCGACAAGCTCGCCGGCTTTGAGATGAGCGCCCACGACATTCCCGACCTGGTGCCCGTTATCTCGGCCGTGGCCTCGCTGGCACAGGGCCGCACCTTTATCCGCGATTGCGCCCGCCTGCGTATCAAGGAATCCGACCGCCTGGCCACCACCACCCGCGAGCTCACCGCGCTGGGCGCGCAGGTGCGTATTGCCGGCGACGACCTCATCATCAAGGGCGTCGATGCCTTTACCGGCGGCGAGGTCGATTCGCACAACGACCACCGCATCGCCATGATGGCCGCCATCGCCGCGAGCCGTGCCACCGGCGAGGTCGTGATCCACGGCGCCGAGGCCGTCAACAAGTCCTATCCCGATTTTTTCGACCACTACCGCCTGCTGGGCGGCAAGGTCACACTCGAGGAGGAATAGCATGTCCTCGACCTTTGGCAACGTCTTGCACTTAAGCATCTTCGGCCAATCGCACTCCCCCGCTATCGGCTGCTCGCTCGATGGCATCCCGGCGGGCATCGCCGTGGACCAGGAGAAGCTGCAGGCCTTCCTCGACCGTCGCGCCCCCGGCCGCGACGAGACCGCAACCAAACGCCGCGAGGCCGACGCAGCGCATATCATCGCCGGTGTGATCGATGGACATACCACCGGCGCGCCCATCGCCGCGATTATCGAGAACACCAACACGCGCTCCAATGATTACACCGAGCTGCGCCGCAAGCCCCGTCCCGGACATGCGGACTTCCCTGCGCGCGTGAAGTATCACAACATGCACGATGTCGCTGGTGGCGGGCATTTTTCCGGCCGCCTAACGGCCCCCTTATGCATCGCCGGCGGCATTGCGCTGCAGGCACTTGAGGCCCGCGGCATTCAGGTCATGGCGCACGTCGCGCAGATCGGCGGCATCTCCGACCTGCCGATGGACGATATGGTCTATCGCGAGGCCGACCGCAAGGCAATCCTTACGAACGATCTGCCGTGCATTGACGCCGCCGCAGCCGGCCGCATGCGCGAGGAGATTCTTGCCGCGCGCGACGAGCTCGACAGCATCGGCGGCATCGTGGAGTGCGGCATTTACGGGCTTCCCGCGGGCATCGGCGACCCCATGTTCGACGGCATCGAGAACCGCATCGCGCAAATCGCGTTTGGCATTCCCGCCGTAAAGGGCGTGGAGTTTGGCATGGGCTTTGCCGTGGCCGCCATGCGCGGCAGCGAGAACAACGATCCGTATCGCATCGACGCCGAGACCGGCGAGATCGAGGTTGAGTCCAACAACGCCGGCGGCATCCTGGGCGGTATTTCGACCGGCGCGCCCGTCATGTGGCGCATGGCCGTAAAGCCAACGCCCTCGATTGGCCGCGAGCAGCAGACCGTAGACATGGACGCCATGGAAAATGCCGAGCTCTCGATCCACGGCCGCCACGATCCCTGCATCGTCCCCCGAGCCGTCCCCGTAGCCGAAGCAGCCGCCGCCCTCGCCATCTGGGACGCTCTCCTCGAGGACGCCGCCCAGCTCTAACCCGACTCACCTGGGTTGCCTGCCAACTCAGCCATTACGTGAAAGGGGCCTCCATGGACCTTGCTGACATCCGCCAGGCCATCGATGGCATCGACACCACGCTCCTCAACAGCTTTGTCGAGCGAATGGACATTGCCACCGAGGTAGCCAAGTCAAAAATCGAGATGGGCAAGGCCGTCTTCGACCCCGCCCGTGAGCGCTCCAAGCTCAACAACCTCGCCAGCCGCGCGCCCGAGCGCTACAAGGCGCAGACCATCACCCTGTTCCGTCTCCTCATGAGCATGAGCAAGGCCGAGCAGCAGCGCTACATCAACGAGCTCAAGGGCATCACGGTGTCGCAAAAGGCCCATGCCATGGCCGCAGCCTTTGACACACCCTTCCCCCAGACGGCAACCGTCGCCTGCCAGGGCGTCGAAGGTGCCTACAGCCAAATCGCCGCGTGCAAACTCTTCGACGTGCCCGACATCGCGTTTTTCGAGACCTTCGAAGGCGTTATGCGCGCTGTGCGCGACGGCTTCTGCGAGTTTGGCGTGCTGCCCATCGAGAACTCCACCGCCGGCTCGGTCAACGCCGTCTACGACCTGCTCGCCCAGTTCGACTTCCACATCGTGCGCTCGCTTCGCCTCAAGATCGACCACAACTTGCTCGTCAAGCCCGGCACTAAGCTCGCCGACGTGCGCGAGGTCTACAGCCACGGCCAAGCCATTGCCCAGTGTGCCGGCTTTATCGAGTCCCACGACCTGCACGCCACCAAGTACCCCAACACCGCCATGTCGGCCGAGATGGTCGCCAGCTCCGGGCGCACCGATGTTGCCGCCATCGCATCGCGCAGCTGCGCGACACTCTATGGCCTGGAGGTGCTGGAGTCCAACATCCAGGACTCGGACAACAACTACACACGCTTTGTCGTCATCAGCCGCGAGCCACGCGTCTATCCCGGTGCCAACCGTACCTCGCTCATGATCACCACGGCCAATGAGCCGGGTGCCCTCTATCGCGTGCTCGAGCGCTTCTACGCGCTCAACATCAACCTCATCAAACTCGAGAGCCGCCCCATCCCCGGCCACAACTTTGAGTTTATGTTCTACTTTGATCTGGACTGTCCCTTTGGCAGCAAGGCCCTCGACGACCTGCTCGATTCGATCGACGACGTATGCGAGAGCTTCACCTACTTTGGCAGCTACACGGAGGTGCTCTAGATGACCGATACCGCCGCAACCCGCCCCTACGGCGTGCTGGGCCGCGTGCTGGGCCACAGCTACACCCCGACCATCTACAAGGAGCTGGCGGGGCTTGAGTACGTGCGTTTTGAGCGCGAGCCCGAGGATCTTGAGGATTTTATGACGGGCGACGAATGGGAGGGCACCAACGTGACCATCCCCTACAAGCGCGCCGTCATGGAATACCTGGACGAGCTGAGCCCGCTCGCCGAGCGCATGGGCAACGTCAACACCATCACGCGCCTGCCCGACGGCCGCCTGCACGGCGATAATACTGACTACTTCGGTTTCCAGTGCCTGGTCGAGGAGTTGGGCGTTGAGGTTGCCGGCAAGAAGGCCCTCGTGCTCGGTGCCACCGGCGGCGCCGGCACCACGGCAAGTATGGTGCTGGGAGACATGGGCGCCATCGTCGTACCCGTGGGTCGCACGAGCGAGGTCAACTACGACAATATCGCGCAGCAGTCCGACGCCTCCCTACTCGTCAACTGCACGCCCGCCGGCATGTTCCCCCATTGCCCCGACGCGCCTTGCACGCTCGAAGGCCTCGATGCGCTCGAGGGCGTCATCGACATTGTCTACAACCCCGCCCGCACGGGCCTGATGCTCGAGGCCGAGCGCCGCGGCATCCCCTGCATCGGCGGCCTGCTTATGCTTGTTGCCCAGGCGGCACAAGCTGTCGAGCGCTATACCGGCAAAGCCACCCCGCGCGAGAGGATCCTGGACGTAACGGAGCGCCTGTCACGCCGCGAACAGAACATCGCGCTGATCGGCATGCCGGGCTCGGGCAAGACCCGCGTGGGCGAGCAGATCGCCCAGCTCACGGGCCGCGAGCACATCGATCTCGATCGCGCCCTCGAGGAGCGCCTGGGCATGCCCTGCGCCGACTTTATCATCAAGTGCGGCGAGGCGGCCTTCCGCGAGCAGGAGACGGCAGCGCTGGCCGACATCTCCAAGCGCAGCGGCTTGGTGCTCTCCACCGGCGGCGGCGTGGTTACGCGCGACGAGAACTACCCTCTGCTGCACCAAAACAGCCAAATCGTGATGCTCAACCGCAAGCTCGACGAGCTCGCCCACAAGGGCCGCCCCATCACCGCGCGCGACGGCATCGACAAGCTGGCCGAGCAGCGTATGCCGCGCTACCGCGCCTGGGCCGACTACATCATCGACTCACGCGACTGCGCCGCCAACACCGCCCATGCCCTCCTCGACACCTGTCTCTTATACACATCTGACGCTGCCGACGATAAGGC
>URBM01000046.1 GCA_900545995.1 uncultured Collinsella sp.
ACACGAGCCTTATCGTCGGCAGCGTCAGATGTGTATAAGAGACAGGTTGAAATACTGCTGAGCATCCAAAACGATCGCGCAGTTAAGACAGTACAAAACGACACTCGTCAGGATAAACGCGCCCAAAAGGGCAAAAGAAGACAGCACCACTCGCGCAACGATAGCGCACACACGCTTCTCTCCCCGAGCCTCCGACAACCCCCACGGCTCCTCGACAAAGCCCGAACTGACAAAGCACGGAACAATGCAAGCCGCGATGAACGGAAAGAACAATGCATGAGCCAACGGGGCTACGTTGAACAGCAGACCGCGAAAAACCTCTGCATTACCAAATAGAAGGACATCCTCCGCCGATAACCGAAGCGTCGGGTCTGGGAAAAAGCCCAAGAAACTGTTCTCACGGAGGCTACAGAACCACATCGGGAAAGAATCAAGCTGCAATACCACCATGTACGCATAAACTACCAGGATTAAGGCGTACGCCCATTTGCTCACATGCTTCAATTCTGACTGGAGAAGTCTTTTAATCTGACGAGCCATTGAGCACACCCCCCAGCGCGAAAGCTCACGAGAGCGTAAATCAATACCGATAGACAGCTGGCTGCCACGCCATATTCCAGAAGTGTCAGCTGACCCATATCGCTATACCCAAGGGCACATCCGACTCCAAGGTACGGCCCTGGAAGGAGGAAGATCCATCGCAAGGATGGTATGGGCGCCTGGAGGGAAGTCCCGTAGAGCGTCAAGCTCATGACAAATCCAACTATTAGCACAGCCCCGCTCAATACAGCGCTGCCTGTGATCCGATAGATGGTCACCGTCTCCAGCGCAACCGATATCACCAATACGGCGTTGATCATCATTGCAGGCAAAAATGCAGTTAGCATGTCGTGCGAGTAGTTATGCCCTCCACGTATTATGGCTATTGCAAAAAGAAGAAGGCAAAGCGCACTATATGCTGCGCCAATGATTAAAGCAGACGAAAATGCATGTGCTAGTGCACCATTAAAGCGGGCGAGACCTCTTGCCATAGAAATTCGGCATCCCTCTTCATAGCCACGCTCCTGTAAAAGCACCAGACAAACAATGAGTGGGACGAACAGGGATGTACCGGCAAAGGCGCTACGCACAAGGGACTCATCGGGTGCAGAAGGATCGATTACATTCCAGCAGAAGCCAATATCCTCCCCAAAAACGCTATTGCCAAAGGCGAGCAACGTTGTTCCGTTTTTTAGAAAGATGCCGAAGAGAAGGCCGAACGCCAGCATAAGCGCAAGACCAAACTTCGCCGGAAATATCCTGTGCAAACGCATCATATCTGCCTTTATGGGATGGATCGCCCGCTTCATAGCGAGACCGCCTTCATCAAGCGCCTGTAATACTCTTTTAGGGACGACGCCTCATCCCTTATGACGTCCATCGATTCCTTTTTTAGCAGTTCGCCGTCATGAATAAACACGCAACTTGTTGCAACTGATGCCAACTCATCCAAATCATGGCTAGAGATGAGCATGGTCTTACCCTGTTCTCGATTCAATCGACCGATAAGGGCCCATATACTCTCGATGCCCAGCGGGTCCAACCCGTTTGCTGGCTCATCAAAAATAAGCAGATCAGTGTCACCCAACAAAGCCGTAGCTATATCCAGCCGTCGTTTCATTCCCAGAGAAAAACTGCTCACGCTCTTTTTCTCTTCGACGTCCAGCCCGACTAGGCTCAAAACGCGAGGAATCTCACGATTCGCATCAAGCCCCCATTCCGAACATCGGATTTGGAGATTCTCAACCACACTGAGGGATTGGTATGCTCCGCTGGAATCTGGCACATAGCCGATACGCGTCCGCATCAGGCCAAGCTCTCTTTTTGATTTGCCTCCAAAGAGCTCCACGCTCCCCGACGATGGCTCACAGAGACCCAAGACGATTTTAATAAGCGTGCTTTTGCCCGCACCGTTTGCGCCGACAAGGGCACAGAGCTCAGACTGATGCACCTCGAAGGAAACGTCATGCAAAACGCGCCGTTTCCCATAGCGCTTTGACAGCTTTGATAGCTTTATCGCTGATGCGTTCATTGTCCTCCTGTTCTGCTTGATAGGAAAACCGCTCATATCGTTCCTTCTTTCCTTTATCGTTTTCCATAGTTGTTATTGTTTTTCGATAACTCATATTTGTCAAGATAATCTAAAAGAAGGGACCCGTGTTAGACACGGGTCCCTTCACGCTGATACTTCGTTTTAGTTGTTCGCCTTAAGCTACTCGTCACTCAAATCGACAGCAAAGACTGATGTCGGAAGCGACGCCTCATTGCCTCCGCCGTCCCGCATCTGTCTCACGACATTTTTTGCGCGCTCGACAATAAGCTCCTCAAGCTCTTTCTCGCTCACGCGCTGAATAATATCTCCCGGTTGACAATCAAGCTCATCACAGATATCGAGAAGCGTCTTTAGGCGAATAGCTTTTATCTTTCCGTTTCTAAGCTTTGAAATATTAGCCGGAGTATGCCCCGTCGCCCGAATCAGATCAGCGCTGGTCTTTCCGGTCTTAAGCAGCTGCGTCTCAAGCTCGATGATGAGATAGCTCATGTTTCCTCCTACACAAGCTCGTCAGACTGCTCTTGGAGCAGCGAGGCATAACTCCAGATCGCCGAGATAAACAAACAGACAACTGCGCCGATAAACGACCCCGCATCAAAGGTAGCGCCTTGGCAAATCTCAATAACGAAGGAATGAGGCACGATGTAAAGCTCCAGTCCGCCAATGGTGAGATTGACCGATCCATAGGCACCAACAAGCGAAACCGCGGCGTTAACAGCAAAGGCAAGCGCGAGAACACGGATAAGCCGCACATGCGCCTTGGTAAAGGGCGAGACGCCCCGAGAGATGTTATGGCTGATTCCGCACAAAACGACAAGCGAAACACCCACGACGAGTGCCAGGCACAGCCCGCTTGGGATAACGATGCTCCCGCCATCGAGAAGCGTCACGACACCGAAAGAATCGACAGAAACAACGTTTGCAACCGCATACCAGATCACGTAAACAACCAACGCGGCAAAAGCGACGAGCATCCCTGCAAAAACGGCTGCCATGCAAAAACCAAGCTTCCTGATATTTTCGCCCGCCTTGGCCATACGCTGAACGCTGTTGGACATACACTCACCCTCATCGACTCTATCGTTATTCGAACAGTTTATCGAACAACGATATGGATTGCATGCGGAAAGCCCCGCCAGTGCGCATGGGCCATTCACTAATCAGAAGGGGTGAGAGTGGATTTTTGGACATGTATCGAACGAGAGTGGACAATCTCCCACTTTGAGGCCGCCACCGGGCCTAAAACGGGAGATTATCAACTCTCATAGTCATCAAAGCTCGCGAGCTCTTACTCGGCCGCCTCGCGCAAGGCCGACATCGTTGCCGCATATTGCTGCTGCAACGCATGCATTCCCTCGCGAGCGCCGTCAACGGCATCGGCGCCGCGCAGTGCTTCGGTCACCACGACCGCCGGCTCGTACAGATTATCGAATCCCAGGTTCTGGCTCACGCCCTTGAGTGTGTGCGCTGCCATAAACGCACCTTCGGCGTCTCCTGCCGCCATGGCGGCCTCCAGCTTGTCCATGCTCTCGTCATCCAAAAACTTGAGGGCAAAGCGGGCAAGCATTTCCTCGCCCATCAGCCGAGCGCACGCGTCATCATAATTAGCGCCGATCTTCTCATACGCCTCACGCATGGAAATCATGGATTAAAACTCCTTAGGTCAAACTAAATCGTGGGAAACGCGACAACGTCGGCGGGGCGTGCCAACGTCTCGGCAATACGGTCTTGCACCTCGAGCAGACAGTCGAGCAACAGCGGGTTAAAGGTGCCGCACTTACCGTCCAGGATCATCTGGATCGCCTCCTTGTGCGGAATAGCGTCCTTGTACACACGCACGCTCGTCAGAGCATCATACACGTCGGCCACCGAGACCACCTGCGCGGCAATGGGAATCTCGTCGCCCTTAAGGCCATCGGGATAGCCCTTGCCGTCCCAGCGCTCGTGATGCCAACGCGCAATCTGGTACGCATATTCCATAAGCGCATTGCCGACGTGATGGCGGCCCAGCTCAAGCAACATGTCGGCGCCCATCGTGGTATGCGTCTTCATAATCTCGAACTCCTCGGGCGTAAGGCGCCCGGGTTTGTTGAGAATTGCATCGTCAATCGACATCTTGCCGATATCGTGCAGCGCCGAAGCCAGGGCAATCGTAGAGCGTTCCTCATTGTCGAGGGAGATCGTGCCGCTACGCTGGACCAGACAGCCAAGCAGCAGCTCGGTCAGCTTCTCGATGTTCGTAACGTGCCTGCCGCTCTCGCCATTGCGAAGCTCCATAACGCCGGCCATGATGTCGATGAGCATGCAACTGTTCTTGACGCGCTCGTTGTACTGCTGGGACAGCAAACTCGTCAGGCGGCGCTGTTTGGCGTATAGGCGGATGGTGTTGCTTACACGCCGGCGCACGACACGGGAGTCAAACGGGCGGTTGATATAGTCCGAGGCGCCCAGCTCGTACGCGCGCAGAACCATATCATCGGAATCTTCGCTCGAAATCATGATGAAAGGCAGATTGTCGATACCCGATCGGCGCGACAGATCGGCCAGCACCTCAAAGCCGCTTATGCCCGGCATGACAATATCCAGCAGCACGAGCGACAACTCATCGCCATAGCGGTCGACCATGTCGAGCGCCGTACGACCGTTGTCGGCCTCGAGGATGCAATACTCGTCCTTGAGCATCTCGTTGAGAATGGCTCGGTTCATCTCGGAGTCATCGACAATAAGCACCAAAGGCTTTTCGCTTTGGAAGGCTTCGATGGAATCGGCATCGGTCACGACCGTACCGGCTTTTGCCTTAGCGCGGCTCAATAACTGGACAGCGCGGCCAACTCCTTCATCGACCGTCTCGCCATGAATGCGAACACCGCCAACACATGCCGTCAAGCTCACGTACTCATGGCCCGGAACAATCGTGGCATGAACGGCATCGGACACCTGATGCAGGCGACGGGTGAAGTCATCGGAGGGAATATTGGGCATGACGACCACAAACTTGTCGCAGCCATAGCGTACAAGCTCGTCAGTCGAACGAATTCCGCTGCGTATGGCTGTCGCCACAGCACCGAGCGCAAGGTCGCCGGCATGACGGCCACACGTATCGTTGAAGACCCTAAAATCATCAAGGTCGATCACCGCAACGCCGGCATTCATGCGGGCGCTACGGAGCTTTTCCTCGTAATATCGGCGATTGCGCACACTCGTCAGCACGTCGGTGTAGACGAGGTCCTCTTCTGCAGCCTCTTGCTCATCGATCGGACGCACCATCAGCAGGACGTGAGGCTCGCCCTCGACCTTCAGAGGGCGCAGGCGAGCGCGGTACTCGGTACCATCATTGAGCAGCTGCTCCGATACATCATCGGAACCTGCCAAGGCCTCAAGACTCGACTGACGCAGACAAGGGCAGCGATCGCCGGCGAGCAAGCAGTTAGGCTCGCTCTTAATCTGATCGGCCGACAACAAACGCACCACGGGGTAGGTCTTCGCGACGCGGGCGACCTCGGCGGCAGCCTCCTCGTCGGTTAGATTGACCTCGTGATTATTGAGCATATGGGGCCCTTTCGATAGTTTCGCATGGTAGCGGTGGGTTCCAAATGCTACAAGGGTAACACCTTGCCGATGCAGGTAAGCACATGAATGCTGTTACATTTTTATGACCTGGCAAACGGTGGTAATGGAGCCGCGGGCGCGTGGTTATTGGCGCATTCGTTAACAATGACGAAACGCTAACAGTCCCCCTCCCCGCAGGTCATCGAGCGTGCTAACGCTCCAAGACATCGCGAACGGCGTTTGCCGCCGTAACGGGGCGATCGCGCAAACCGTTATGCGCGCCCGGGATCGTCACAAGGGGGCAATCGAGATATTCGGCAGCCGCTCGCGTACCAGCCTCGCGGGGCGTACCGACCGAAAGCTCGCCCAAAAACACAGCCGACACCGCCTTTGATTCGCGGGCGCGCTCCCAGTCGGGAGCATATGTCATATTTGTTCCGTATTCATTAGCCATAAAGCAACGACCATTGCGCAGGGCATGCTTGGCTTCCGCTTCGGTCGTCCCAGGAGCCTCGGGGTCCAAGTCGCCGAGAGCTCCCAAGAAAAGCCGAAGCGCCCTTGAAACCTTTCCAGCCGCAATCATATCGAGCAAAATCGGAGCTGCGCCCATGCCGACGCCTTCGGCCGACACAGCCGGCTCATGCAGAATCGCACGGGCGACGAGATGGGGTTCGGCGCGAAGAAGCTCCAGCGCCACCAACGTACCGGCGCTATGCGCAAGCACATTTGTCGGAGCGCCAACGTGTTCGATCACGGCTTGCAGGTCGGCGGCCTGAGCGGCAAGATCATAGCTGCCGTCTGCCGCATCGCTGCTGCCACCGCAGCCGCGGCGGTCGTAGGCAATTACGCGGTAGTTGCGGCTGAGCTCACAAGCGATACCGTCGAAAAATGTGCCGTCGACACAAGCGCCGTGCACGCACACCAAGGCAGGAGCATCAGGCGACACATCTGGGCCGGCATATTCGCGACAGGCAATCGTGGTGCCCGCATTCTCGACCGTAAAATTCATGTTGTGCCCCCATCATCAATGCTCATCCAGTTGCACGTCAGCGCGGTTGGATGGACCCACATTGCCTTACACCTTGTTAACAGATTAACTTTACCCGACCCGAGGCTTTTCATGGCGCGGCATAATGGGCGACGTGAAAAAACGAAACTTGTAAAGCAAGAGCCCGCACCTTGCTTTGGAGCCGATGCTATGCTTAGGCACAATTGTCTTGAGGAGCATATGCCTATGTCTACGTTTTTGAATGCCAGCCCCATCTTTGGGCCCGTTCGCAGCCGTCGCCTTGGTCTCTCGCTCGGCGTCAACATGATGCCGGCCAGCGGCAAAATCTGCACGTTCGACTGCATTTACTGCGAAAACGGCCTCAACGCCGAGCGCCCCTGCCATGAGCCGTACAACACAGCTGCCGTGGTACTCGACGCGCTCGAGGCAAAGCTGCGCGAGATGGCAGCCGAGGGCGAGCTCCCCGATGTGATCACCTTCGCAGGAAACGGCGAGCCCACCGCCGCACCGGAGTTTCCCCAGGCGATTGCCGGCGCCGTCGCGCTGCGCGATCAGCTGGCCCCAAACTCCAAAATCGCCGTGCTCTCCAACGGTACGCGCGCCGACCGCCCCGAGGTGCACGATGCGCTCATGATGGTCGACGACAACATCCTCAAGCTCGATACGGTCGATCCGGCATTTATCCAGCTGCTCGACCAGCCTGTTGGCCCCTACGACGTCGAGCACCAGATTGAGACGTTCGCAAGCTTTGACGGTCACGTTATTATCCAGACGATCTTTTTGACCGGTGAGTATCTGGGCAAGCCCATCGACAACACCGGCGAGGAGTACGTTGCCCCCTGGCTCGCGGCACTTGAGCGCATTCGCCCACAAGAAGCGACCATCTACACGGTGGCTCGCGAGACGCCGGTCGCCGGCCTTGCCAAAGCAGCGCCCGAGGCCCTCGACGCCATCGCCGCGCGCGTGCGCGCCCTCGGCATTCCCTGCCAGGTGAGCTACTAGCAAAACCACGCAACAGCTAGTGCCCGCCACCCCGCTCCATCAGTTGCGGTGATATAGTTCCGATTTATGCTGTTAAACAGCTTAAATCGGAACTATATCACCGCAACTTTTATGGACGCGTGGGTGGGCTATACTAGCTGCGGATGAAAGGAAGTTAGCCATGTATGACAAAGAACCCGTACCTGGCCGCAACGACGCTTGCTGGTGCGGCAGCGGCAAAAAATATAAGAAATGCCATAGCGCCTTTGATGAGCGCCTCGAGCGCTTGTGGGAAGAGGGCTGGGAGGTTCTGCCCCGCACGCTCTACAAGACGCCCGCCGATATCGAGAGCATTAAGCGCTCGGCCGCCATCAACGTGGGTGTGCTCGATTACGTAGGCGAACACATCGCCGCCGGCATGACCACCAACCAGATCGACCAGATGATCTATGACTACACCGTCGAGCACGGCGGCACGCCGGCCGACCTCAACTACGAGGGCTACCCCAAGAGCGTGTGTACCTCGATCAATGATGTGGTCTGCCACGGCATCCCCTGCGATACGGACGTGCTGCACGAGGGCGACATCATCAACGTCGATTGTTCCACGATCTTGGACGGCTACTTTAGCGACTCGAGCCGCATGTTCTGCATCGGCGAGGTCTCGGCCGAGCGCCAGCGCCTGGTCGACGTCACCCGCGCCAGCGTGGAGGCGGGCTTGGCAGCCGTCAAGCCATGGCTGCCGCTGTCCGTTATGGCCGAGGCCGTGCAAAAGACGGTCGAGGACGCCGGCTTTAGCGTGGTGCGCGAGTACGGCGGACATGGCATCGGTAAGGAGTTCCACGAGGACCCGTTTGTGGGCTTTACCACCGAGGCACCCGATGTGGACACCATCATGGCTCCGGGCATGGTCTTTACCATCGAGCCCATGGTCAACGCCGGAGCGCCCGACATCAAGATCAGCAAGGGTGACGGCTGGTGCGTGCGCACCAAGGACGGCAGCGATTCGGCCCAGTGCGAGGTACAGCTCGTGGTGACCGAGGACGGCTACGAGCTGCTGAGCTGGTAGCCGTGGATGCGCCGGATGCTGACGGGCACACTCGTCTTGCATCCGGCGTTTTTATTTGAACGTTTTGCCTGATAAAACCTGCCAAAATAAACCTGCCCCTTTTGGTAGGTCGAGCGGAGAGGACTGCTTGTGAACATCCTGGTTTTGCTGCCCGTCAACGACCGTCATCGTGCAATTCTTGAGTCGAGCGCTCCGGGCGAGGACTTTATCTACACGAGCGCCGACGCCGCCACGCGCGAGCAGGTCGCCGATGCTGACGTGATCTTGGGCAACATCGACCCTGACATGCTCACGGTATGCGAACATCTCCAGCTGTTGCAATTGCAGACCGCTGGCTATGACGATTACTTGGCCGCCGGCACCGTGCCGGCCGACGCCAAATTGTCTTGCTCGGTGGGCGCCTACGGCCAGGCCGTAAGCGAGCACATGTTTGCCATGGTCCTTTCCATGATGAAGCGCCTGCCCGGCTATCACGACTTGCAGCGCGAGCATCGCTGGGAGGATTTGGGGCCGGTCACCTCGCTCAAAAACGCCAATGTGCTGGTGCTGGGCGCGGGCGATATCGGCGGCCACTTCGCCACGCTCTGCCGCAACATGGGCGCGCACGTCCGCGGCATCAAGCGCCATCCACTCGTCTACCCCATTGTGTTTGAGGACATGGACGGCATGGACGCCCTGTCCGAGCGCCTGGCCGAGGCTGACATCGTCGCATCCTTTATGCCCAGCACACCCGAGACCCGCGGCCTGGCGAACGCCGAGTTCTTCGCCGCGATGAAACCGGGCGCCTTCTTTGCCAACGGCGGCCGCGGCGATCTTGTGGTTGCCGACGATTTGGTTGCCGCTCTGGAGTCGGGGCATCTCGCCGGCGCCGCGGTCGACGTCACCGACCCCGAGCCGCTGCCTGAGACAAGCCCGCTGTGGGATGCACCCAACATGCTCATCACACCGCACGTCTCGGGCTGGTTCCACTTGGCCGCCACGCTCAATCACGTGGTCGACATCGCCGCGGAGAATCTGCGTCACCTGCAAGTCGGCGAAACCCTGCGCTGTTGGATTGAGCACTAGGGTTCCGCCGTTCTAACGAACGGCGGACCGGTCGACGCTGCGCGCCGCCCAGAGCGACAATTTGCCATTCAAAAGGCAAGGCATGACCAGAAGGTCTATGCCTTGCCTTTTGAATGGCAACTTGTTCGCTCTGGACATCGCTCGCTGACGTTTGCTCAACCTGCGGTGTCATAACAATTCTGTCCAGCTGTTGGCATTGCGGCATTTTCCCAGATAAAACCTGCCAAAATGAACCTGTCCCTTTTAGCAGGTTTTAGAGCTCCACGCTTTCGGCGCCGTTGATGGTTAGGTTTCGCTCGTAGAAAGCCGTGAGGGCGCGGATGGCGTACATCACGTCGCGCACGCCGCCGGTCTCGTAGCTCGAGTGCATGGCCAGCTGCGGCAGGCCCACGTCCACGGCATGCATGCTCGCCTGCATATTGGACAGATTGCCGAGCGTGGATCCGCCGGCCATATCGCTCTTGTTGGCGAAGGCCTGCGTGGGCACGTCGGCGTCATCGCAAATAGCTTGGAACACCGCGCGGCTAAAGGCATCGGTACAATAGTGCTGGTTGGCTGCCTCCTTGATGACGATACCGCCGTTGAGCACCACCTGGCTGCGGGCGTCGCACTTCTCGGCGTGGTTGGGGTGCACGGCATGCGCGTTGTCGCAGCTCACGAGCATCGATGCGGCAAGGGCGCGATGATACGACTCGTCGTCAAAGCCCAGCGATCCGTTAATGCGGCGCAGCGCGTCGGCCAAGAACGTCGACATGGCGCCCTGCTTGGTCTCGGAGCCAACCTCCTCATTATCAAAGCAGCAAAAGACCGAAACGTCGTGCGCGTTCTCGGCACCCAAAAATGCCTGCAGCGAGGTATAGGCGCAGGCCAGGTCGTCGAGCTTGGGCGTCGAGATAAACTCGTCGGCCCAGCCCCAAATGCACGCATCCTGACGATTGACCAGGAACAGATCGCGGCCCAGAATCTGATCGGGCTCAACGTCCAGCTCGTCGGCGATCAGAGCATCAAAGTCGCCCTGCTTAAGCTCGCCAGCGCTGATGAGCGGGCACAGGTCGACGGCTCGGTTGGGAGCAAAGCCCTCGTTAACGCCGCGGTTCATGTGGATGGCAAGGCTCGGAATGATAGCGACCTCGCGCTCGGTGGCAAGCAGACGGCTCTCAATACGGTCGCCTTCGCGCACCAGCACGCGACCCGCGAGCGCCAGCGGACGGTCGAACCAGGTGTAGTCAATCATGCCGCCGTAGGCCTCGGTGTTCAGGCGCAGCGTCTCGCCTGCGCCGTCGAGCTCGGGCACGGCCTTGACCTTAAACGTCGGAGAATCGCTGTGCGACGCCGTGAGCTGAAAATGATAGTCACCGGCAACGCCGTCCTCGCCCCACGTCGCGGCCAGGTCCTCGCCCACCTTAAAGGCAACAACGCTCGAGGTGTTGCGCTGCGTGTAATAACGCCCGCCCGGCTCGATGTCCCACGCCGCGTTCTCGGGCAGGTAGGTAAAGCCCGCCTCGTCGAGCTCGGCCATAATGGTCGCCGCCGTATGGAACATGCTGGGGCATGCCTCGATAAAGTCGATAAGGTCGTTGGCGGCCTCGATATCGTCGGCCGTCACATGTGCGCGCTCGAGCGTTTCCTGATCCGTCATGCTCTCCCCTTTCGCTGGGTTGATGGTCCCCTCCAGCATACCCCGCCACGCCAGTGCCGCACTCTTCATTCCGTGCTTAATTCCGCGCCACTCACCAAGTTGAGCCATCATGCCCGTGCACCTTTTGCGACAATTACGCTAACAGGACGAGAGGAGTCGTCATGAAGCCACGTAACATTGCCATCGCCTGCGGTGTCGCGGGAGTCGCCGTCGGCCTTGCCGCTGCCACCGGCATCGTTTACCGCAAGCAAATCAAGTCCGCCGCGTCGCTCAAACGCTTGACCGGCTACGCGAATGGCTATGACCTGTATGCGATCGACATAGCCTACGACTACGATCTTGATCGCATCATCGCCGCTGGCGTGCGCGACGACCAGGCCTACATCGATGCCGTGGTGGCGCAGGTGCTGCCCGGTGTGCCGGCGCATGTCCAGGCGCCCCAGTTTGCCTGCAGCGCTTTTGTCGCCGTAGATGCCGAAGGCCGTGTGCGCACCGGTCGCAATTACGACTTTAAGGACGACACCTCGGCGCTGCTGGTACGCAATCACCCACACGGCGGCTATGCCTCAATCGGGCTTGCCGCCCTTAACAACCTGGGCGATAACACTCCGCTTGACTCCGTCGCCGGACGCGCCGCCGCACTCATGGGCCCGTTTGCCCAGCTCGACGGTGTTAACGAATGTGGCGTGTCCATTGCCGTACTCACCCTGGATTCCAAGCCCTGTGACCAGGACACGCAACGCCCCGTCATCAATACCTCGCTCGCCATCCGTCTGGTGCTCGACCGTGCCGCCACCACGCAAGAAGCTGTCGACCTACTTTCCGCCTACGACATGCACGCCATGGCAGGACGCGATTACCACTTCTTTATCAACGACGCCGCCGGTGACGCGCGCGTAGTAGAGTGGGATCCGCGCGATCCGGACCGCGCTTTCAAAGCGACTCCTGTACGCCAGGTTACGAACTTCTACGCCTGCTATGGCGACGAAGTGCTGCCCAACCAAAAGAATGACGAGCTGGGCCATGGTAAAGAGCGCGCCGTCGCAATCGCCGATGTCCTCGACGCCCATGTCGGTGCCCAGGACGAGGCAGTCGCTTGGAAGGCCCTGCGTGCCGCAGCGCAAGAGCCCAATCCAGAAGACATCACCAGCAATACGCAATGGTCGGTCGTCTTTGACAATACCGAACCCGCCGCCGCTATTACGCTGCGCCGCCACTGGGGCGACGTCGACGCCTTCGCACTGTAAGGAGCCAGGCCCGTCGACCTTACGCTCGCCTAGCGTTGTTTACATTTCCATACACTTGAGCTAACACGTTTTACCCCCGCATCAACAGTGTGCGGGGGTAAACTTATGCGCATGTTATAACTTGCCCGGAAGGATTCATCATGCTTAGGATTGGTCTTCTTACCAGTGGCGGCGACTGCCAGGCGCTCAACGCCACCATGCGCGGCATCGTCAAAACGCTTATGACCAATAGCGAAGAGCCTATCGAGATCTACGGTTTTGAGGACGGCTACCAGGGCCTTATCTACAGCAGGTTCCGCGTCATGACGCCCGCCGATTTTAGCGGCATCCTCACCCGCGGCGGCACCATTTTGGGCACGAGCCGCACGCCGTTCAAGCGCCTGGATACTCCCGAGGCCGATGGCGTCGAGAAGGTGCCGGCGATGGTCCACACCTATCATAAGCTGCAGCTCGACTGCCTGTTTATGCTGGGCGGCAACGGCTCCACCAA
>URBM01000047.1 GCA_900545995.1 uncultured Collinsella sp.
TTTGGGAGCTGCCCGATCCCAGCGTAAATATCATCAAAGCGAGTATCTTTTGCGACGACAGTGCGGTTATGGACAGCGCGTACGTGCTACAGCGCGAACTTGGTCAGCTCTTTACTTTTGCGCCTTCGGGCAACGCGTGGATCGATGCCATGCAGCCCGGTGTGTCGAAGGCCTCGGGTATCGCGCAGCTCGCGGAGCATTACGGCATTGGTCGCGACGAGGTCATGGCATTTGGCGACTCTATGAACGACTACGAGATCATTCGCTTTGTCGGCACGGGTTGCGCGATGGAAAACGCGCGCCCCGCGCTCAAAGCGGTTGCCGATCGCGTCGTTGGCTGCAACCGCGACCACGCCGTTCAACAGGAGCTTCGTCGCGTGCTGGAGAGTCTCGCTTAATCCGGCAGCTGGGGATCTTCCTTTTCTGCCGGCAGTGGGGGACAGCCCTTGCAGCTTTTTCGCGAAGACTGTCCCCAACGACTAGTCATTCAAGAACGTCCCCAGTGACTGGCCAATGACTAGGCGAGGGCGGCCATGATGGTGCGGGCGACGCCGTCGTGGTCGTTGTCGAACTCGGTGATGGCGTCGGCGGCGTCGCGGTCCTCGGGCTCGGCGTTGATCATGGCCATGCCGTGGCCTGCTGCCTGCAGCATGGGAATGTCGTTGATGTTGTCGCCGAACGCCCATGCGTCGGCGAGACGCTCGCCCAGGTGCTCGCAGAGCCACGTGAGGGCCGTTCCCTTGGTGGCGCCCTCGCCCATGACCTCGATATTCATGGCGTACGAACGCGTGACCTCAATGCCTTCGAGCGTGTCGAGCGCCGCCGCGATGGCGTCGCGATCGGCCGGGTCGTGCCAGTACATGGCGATGCGTTCGAGCGTCTCGACCTCGTCGATCTTGCTGTCGATATCCATGTCGATCGGTGTTCGTGTGCGCTTGAGCGAAGCCGCGATGTGGGGGTCGCCGCCGCAGAATTCGTCCAGGCGCGTGTAGAGCGAGCGGGGGAGGAAGCACTGCCCATCTGCGAAGATATCGAAGGTGACGTCATGGCCGACGGCAATGCTATGGACGCGGTGGGCGATGGCGCGGTCGAGCGGTCGGCTCAATATGCACGTGGCGCGTGAGGCATCGGTGGGCACGTCGTCGTCGAGCTGCCAGACGCTGGCGCCATTGGCGCAGACGGCATAGTGCACGGCGGGATGGGCGAGGATGGGCTCAAAGATGCCCGACAGCGGACGTCCCGTGCAGGGCACAAACTCAATACCGCGTCGCGCAAGCTCGTCGAGCATCGCCCAGGCGGCGTCGCTCATCTGCTTATCACTCGTCAGCAGCGTTCCATCCATATCGGAAAACACAATCATTCGCTGCGATCCTTTCTACTGGCATAAAAAGCGTGGCCGAGGGCGGTGATGCCCTGGCCACGCTCGGGTTCTATAACGGTCCGCGTCCTAGCGATCGGCGAGCGGCTTGTATTCCAGCGGCTCGATAACCGGGCGATACGCGGGACGGATGATGCGGTGCGCGCAGAAGAGCTCTTCCATGCGGTGCGCCGACCAGCCGGCCATGCGGGCGACGGCGAACAGCGGTGTAAAGAGCGTCTCGGGCACGCCGAGCATTTTGTAAATAAAGCCCGTGTACAGGTCGATGTTGGCGCAGATGGGCTTGGTCATGCCGTGGTCGCGCATCACCTGCGGGGCCAGGCGCTCGATGCGCTCGATGAGCGCGAACTCCTCGCCCAAGTCCTTCTTGGCGGCAAGCGAGCGCGCGTAACGGCGGCAGACCTCGGCGCGCGGGTCGCTCAGCGTGTAGACGGCGTGGCCCATGCCGTAGATGAGGCCCGTGCCGTCGAAGGCCTGCTTATCGAGAATCTTGCTCAGGTAGGCTGCGACCTCGTCCTCGTCCTCCCAGTTGGAGACATGCGCACGGATGTCCTCGTGCATGGACACGACCTTGGCGTTGGCGCCGCCGTGGCGCGGGCCCTTGAGCGAGCCGATGGCCGCGGCGTAGGCGGAATACGGGTCGGTGGCCGAGGAGGACAGCACGCGGCAGGCAAACGTGGAGTTGTTGCCGCCGCCGTGCTCTGCATGCAGCATGAGCATCACGTCGAGCAGCATGGCCTCATCGCGGGTGAACGCCATACCGCCGCGGAGCACCTGTAGGATGGTCTCGGCGGTGGAGAGGCCGGGCGTGGGGTGCGGCACGTGAACCTCGGAGCCGCGAAGCTTGGCGATCGAGGCCATGTGTGCGAAGGCGGCGATGCGCGGGAGACGTGCGAGCATGGAAATAGCCACGTCGATCTCATGCTCGGGCGTGATCACGTCTGGTTCGGCATCGAAGGCGTAGAGCAGCAGCACGGCGCGCTGGAGCACGTTCATGATGCTCGACGACACCGTGGTCATAGGGAACTCTTTGACGTACTCGTCGCTCAGATGTCTAAAGGCGCCCAGGCGCTCGCAAAAGCCGTCGAGCTCTTCCTTGTTGGGCAGCGAACCCGTGATAAGCAGATAGGCGACTTCCTCGTAGCCGTAGCGATTCTCGGCCTGGGCATTGTTGACCAGATCCTCGATGCTGTAGCCGCGAAGCGTGAGCTTGCCCTGATCGGGCACGACCTTTCCGTCGACCTTGTTGTAGCCGTGCACATCCGAGATGCGAGTGAGGCCCGCGACCACGCCCGAGCCGTCGGCATTGCGCAGGCCGCGCTTGACATTGTGCTCAACAAACAGGCCCTCGTCATAAGGGTCGGTCGGCAGGCCGTGGTAGAGGCTTTCGCTCTCAGGCGAAATCTGGCGGCTTGCTTCGTAATCCAGAACCAGGCGGCTCAAGTGGTCATCGAAGCGGTAATAGATTTTCTTGGCGTCGTAGGCCATGCGCGCTCCTCTCCGGGCCGCATCGGGGTGACTTGCATGGGCATGCGCGCGTCAGGCTATCCCCAGCGGCTTGCTCGCTACAGGCGGTACATAAAGTTGAAGACGTCCTCGCGCTGGATGGACACGTTGACGCCCGAAAGCTCGCCGGCCTCGGCCAGCGCCTTCTGCAGCTCGGCGAAGTCGAGCTTGGACTCGGCGGTATCGGCCAGCATGGTCATGGTGAAGATGTCCTCGATAATGGACTGCGTGATGTCGCGGATGTCGACGTTGGCCTCGCCTAGGACACGGGTGACGCCGGCGACGATGCCGGGGCGGTTCTTGCCAAGGACGGTGATGACGATACGGGAGGACGAGATCTCGGCCATGGGAAACCCTTTCGCGTGATTGCGGCGCGCGCGGGGCGCTCCGCTACGGTACAGTGTTCATCATTGTACCTGTCTGGCGCAAAAAAGGCGCGCTCGCTGCGGCGTTACATGCCTGCAACATGAGCGTAAGGGGGAAGGCCGTACGGGGAAGAGCCGTCTGGCGCGTGTCCGGCTCGTGTTGGGTTGATTTCCGATCTCAGCCGAACACATTGAGCGGACAGGCCGTTCCCGCAGTCAGCCGAACGCCTCCGACGGCTGATTCCGAACTGGAAGCGGAGGGCATCCCCGCCCTTCGGTAGGGGATACCGCTCCGCGGCGCATGCCGCGGGCGGCGCCCCTATCGGACCACCGTGACCTCAGTTGGGATGGGCCCAGCACTGCCGCGTACTCGGTGAGCTAGAGCCAACTGTTCGTCTTCACGTCGCGTATGGCGATATTTCGGTCGTCCGGCTCGGTGATGCCGTAGCCGAACGCCTGGAGCGTCTCGATGGACTCCTGGATCCTCTGTTGGAACATGGGACCCGGATCGACCCTCGGCCCGAGGTGCCCGCGCCAAAGGCACGGCGTGGCGCGCAGCATGTTATGGATTTTGGAGATGGGCTCGATGTCGGCGTAGACGTTGAGCGTCGCCATGGCGTCCTTGATGAACGAACCCATTCCCTTCGCGTACGCCACCGAGTGTCTGATCGAGATCAGGCCCGTCTCGAAATCCACATCGCACCACCGAAGGCCGCAGACCTCGCCGATTCGCATACCCGTGTGCAGGGCGAGCACGATCGCCCTCTAATCCTCGGCGGACCAATTGAGTCCGAACTCCTTTCGGGCATCCTCTTCGCTCATGACTTCGAGAAGGTCTCCGGGTTGACAACGAAGGGCGAGGCATAGCTGCTCGAGCGTGTTGAAGCGAATGCCGCGAATATGCCCTTTTTTAATACGGGACAGGTTCACGGGCGTGGTTCCAATCCTTTCGGCAAGTTCGTTCGAGGAAATCTTTCGCTCGGCCATGATCTTGTCGAGGCGAACAATTACGGGCATGGCGTTTCCTTACGCAATCTCGTCGGAGTCGAGGTACAGCTCTCGAGCGTACAGGAAGAGCTGGGAAAGCATGAACAAGACGATACCGAGAACCAGAGAGGTCCAGTCGAATGATGAAGCGATCTCTTGGGTGCCGACGGCCCCCTCGCCGCCAAACATCGAGACGGAGGCTTCGAGTGAGCCGGCGTAGAGGCTGGTGGCAGCTTGAACAATGAAGAGAATGCCGAGCACCTTCAAGCATGTCGCAGACCCTTTCTTGAAGGGGTCTGCGCTCTTGATCGTCCACACGAGAACGGCGCTGAGGATGGTCGTAGCGATACCGATGACGGCAGGGGCCAATGTCGAGATCGCAAGGGCTGGATACGCGGGGGAGTCTGCAATCACAGGGTTGTCGAGCACTTCGATTGCTGGCTTTAAGGAGAACGCCACTTGTGCGATGGCGGTGACGCAAAGGGCCGCAGAGGCTATCGCACATGCGATGCGGAAGGAATGAAGCCGGGGAGTGCGATTGTCGGAACTCATAATAACCTCCGAAGAATTTAAAAAACTCAGGTTACTTTTTAACAGTTTATGTTAAATTGACTTTGCCGACAAGTAATAAGGGCCGAGCATTTTGTTCGGCCCCTCTGTTCCGACTGGATGAGGTTAAGGTTGGCGATGAATATGCTCAAAATCTCGAAGGCGATCTTTAGGTCGCTTCTCTCCTCCAGGTCGCTCTGTGTTGTCGTTGTTGCGTTGATGGTTCTTTGTGCTCTGCCCGTCTTCAGGAGCGCGGCTGGCATCGACGGACGGGTCGAATACCTCGAGTCGGGAATAACCCGTGTTGAGCAGGAATTGTCAGCATCCTATGCGGATGCGCTTGTGAATGCGGGGGAGGACGGTGTCTATACCTCTTCATCAAGCATGCCCGCGCTTCTGCACCCTCTTGCCGCGGGACGTCTTATCTTGGCACCGCTCTCTCCCCTACTTCCGTTTCTGCAGATATCGGATGGAGAGTACACCTATTATGACGGATCGAAGGAGTACTTGCTATGGGTCGCAACGGCCGTTGCCGTCTCGTTCCTTGCCGCGCGTCTTAACAAACGTGAAAAGCTCATCATCCAGGCACCGATGGGCGAGCTGGGTAGACTTGTTGCATCGAGCGTATGGGCGAGTGTTTTTGCAATGCTTGCCGTCCTCGCCATCAATCTTCCAGGGATAATCGCCGCGCTTGTGAAGAATGGCCCGGGCTCGCCGTTCTATCCGATAGGCTACATTCAATATGCGACTCCGGTTATCAAACCGGCTTGGCTGGTGTTCGCGCAGACGGCCATCTTGCAATTCTTGGTGGCAGCGTTCATCTCGCTTGTCGTTCACCTTGCCGTGAAGATTGCCAATAACCCTACGCTTGGAATCGTGTTCGTATGTGCCCTGATGGGGGTGACGATGGTTCCCGGGTATTACGGAAGATCCATCGCTTTACGTGAGTTCGCCCTGTTGAATCCCCTTACGTATGCGAACACTGAGTTGACCGTCGGCGCCTATAGCCCGTACCCGACAACGCAGATAGTGAATCTGCCTGGACTTTGCTTCGAGCGTGGCGCGATTGCCCTCGTATGCGCAATCGGGATCGAGGTGCTGGCAATTAGCCTGCTTTGCGTTGCTGGAAAGAGCGGCTGCGCGTGCCCGATATCCCCGATTTGTCTTGAGAGAGGTTCCTTCACTGCATCGAGAACGGCAACTCGTTCGAGCGCTTGTGCCTCCGCCGTTGCATACGTAAGAACGATGGGGAAACTGCTCCTGCGTTCTCCTACCCTCGCCGTATGCGCGATTGCAATGTCGACGACGATGCTGGCCCCGGCTCTGGTCGAGATGTTTCCTGACGCTGATAACGTTTCCGCTGTTCGGTATAGGGATGGGGAGCTCCGTTCAATAGATCGGTATCTAGAGCAGAACGCTGCGAATATGGACGTCGAGGGCAAAGCGGCCCTGGAAGACATGCGGGATGCTCTTTCGGGTTTTGTGTACGCGCCTATGCCTGCGGAGGGGTTTCGAAGCCTTGCGACGTACGAGCGCGCTCGAGGTGAGCTGGGCGCGGCAGATGCGACTCTCCTGCAATCGATCGGAATCGAGCCGGAGACTCCTTCTCGTGCGGAGGCGCGCGCCCTTCTGCTTGAGTCGATCGCGAGCTTGCCGGACCCCAAGGTTTACGAGTTAAGTACGAAGATGCCCCCATTAATCCTCCTTTCGTATCTCCAGGCAGCGCTTCCCTCCTTATTTTTGCTGTTGCCCGTGGTTGTCACATCGCTCGCGTGCACCCACCTGCAGTGTCGTTCCCTTCTGGTTCTCCAGATCCCCGCAACAGCGCATGTGCGTTTTCTGACGGCTGTTGCGCTGGCTCTCCTGCTTGGCTTGGTGCTGCTTTTGGTGTCGATGGTTCCCGCTGTCGTTGTGTCCGTGATTAAGAACGGTGCGGGTGGATCGGAGTATCCCGTCGCTCTCATTCGGGCGGGAGCTTCGACAACGTCCATGGTGGGGGAGGCGGTGTTGTGCAGTATTCCGTTGCTGGTCATGGCATACGGCGTGATTTCCGTCGTCGCTGCGTTGGCAGCAGCGATTAGCCGCAACCCCGTTGTCACCGGAATGGTTTGCGCGGTTCTCTTGGTGTTGGGTTCGTTGAGCGCTCATGTTGAAAGCGTGGGCATGGGCGTCGCGCTGCTGGCTCCATTCGCCTCGTTTGATCCCGCTTCCCAGGTGGGGACGATTGGGTTCCTTGGGCGAGGGACGAACGCGATGCCTTTTGGAGAGGTCGTCGGCGCATCGGGCGCTCTGCTGGTGGTCTTGGGCGCCGTATCTCCGTTGATGGTGCGCCTGAGTGTTCCAAAGATCGAAAGGGGATGATCTCGATGATTGACCTTCAAACGCTGACGATCTCTTATGGAAAGAAGGTGCTCGTAGATTCGGTGAACGCTGAGTTTGCCCCGGGTACGGTCTACGGTCTCGTCGCTCCGAACGGGCATGGAAAGACGACGTTGCTGCGTGCGATGGCAGGTTTGCCGGGTCCTCGCGTGGACGGGAGCATCGTTCTGGATGAGGTGCAGGGTACGGGTGCGAGAGAGGTCCGTTCTATGATCTTCTATGCACCTGGTGAGGGGACGCTGCTGTATCCCGGATTGCGTGCGGAAGATCACCTCAAGATGGTTTGCGATATGTGGCCGCATGCTCGCGATATCGAAGAGATAGTGGAACAAACGCAGATAGGCGAGTTCGCGAAGATGAGGATCCGCACTCTGAGCCAGGGCATGAAGCAGCAGCTTACCCTGGCGATTGCGTATGCGACGGGCGCGCGGTACCTTCTATTAGATGAGCCCATGAACGCGCTCGACCCCAGCAGGGTGGACTTGCATTCCGAGATTCTCAGGAAGCTGGCCGATTCTGGTACGTGCATCATCATGTCATCCCACATCTTGGATTCGGTCGATAGGCTGTGCGATGAGATTCTGTTTTTGAAGGATGGGAGGCTCATTAGAAGCATTCCGCAAGATGATGCTGCGCCGAAGTCTCCTGGATCCCATTTCGCAAAGCCTGCCGGACGCGCCGAGGGTGCGCTAAGCACGTATCGGCGACTCTACGAAAAGGGCGGGTAGAAATGCAAGTTAATAATCTATGTGGCCAATGTGATACCGTTGAACCCGCATATCGATACCGCTCAGCCATTCGCCTCGCCCCCGTCGCACGTACCTTCATCCGGTCTGTTACTTTTAATCTAACGATTCTTTGAGGAATGCAGGTGCTTCTGAATGTACTGTCGACTTCTTCTCAAACTAATCCTAAGAGACAGGGCCGTATGGATTTGTACGCTCGTTCTCGCTGCAGCCTTCTCCATCCCCATTGCGTTCAATTCACCCATCTACGGGCCCTTCTTTATGAAGCAGGGCATGCAGGGCTTTGTCGACGCATTCAATACGCGCGCGCCCCAGGCCAGCGGCACAGACCTATCGCCAGAGCAGCAAGCTGACGCTGAGCTTGCAAGATACGCGAACGCCGCCCTCGCCGCTCAAACCGACGCCGCCTTTCTCGATTCTGCCGAGAGCTACTACGCGCTCATGGGCGAAGGCTTCCAATCCGGGTCCATCGTGGGAGACCGAGAGACCAATGACGCGGCGCTCGCGTATTGCCGCGCTCTGAGCAGCTCCGGCATCACGGATATCCCGGCCTCCGCAAGCGACCTGCCGTTCCTCTCCTTCCTGCCCTACGCCATTGCCCAGGCGCCGTCCTTCCTTCCCTTCATCCCCTTCCTTCTCTCGTCGATACTCGTGCTCGGCGCCACAAGGCCCGGGACCCTGGCGGCGAAGGCGCCCGTGCCCAAATTCCGGCGCCTTATCCAGATCGTGTTTTCGATAATCGTCGCGGGGACCGCGATGCTCCTCGCCGGCCTCGCACCCGGGGGCATTTACACCTTGGTCCTAAACGGCTTCGGGCAGATCGGGTACCCGATCGCCTTCTTCCATGACGGCGCGCTCACTACCACGACCGCGGGAAACGTCTTCACGACCATACTTCTCGCGCTGCTCGCGGGTGGAACCTTGATATCCGTTTGTTCCGTCGTCCTATCGACCGCAACGAGGCGCGTCTTCGCGGGCCCCCTTACCTCCGCGTTGCTTGTCGCGGCCCCGGTATTCCCGTTACTGTCCGATTCGGCGCTGGAGCATAACGCCGTGCTCGGGCTCCTGCCGCTGGCCGTATTCTCGCCTATCGAGGCAACGGGTTACGTGGGATGCTTCCCGACAGAATTCATTGGCTCCGGTTCAGGCGGCGCATCGATGCTTGCCGTGGCCCTGGCATACGTCGCGGTCTTTTTTGCGGTCGGCGCCGTTGCGGCACGTTCGCCCAAACAGCCTGGACCCGCGAAAAAGCACCATGGGCTCGAGCTTCTGGACGCGAGCGTGGGATACGGGAGCACGACGATACTTTCAATCGGGTCGCTTTTCCTGGGCCCGGGAACGGCGGCGGGCCTCGTTGCTCCCAACGGCTCGGGGAAAACCACCTTACTTGAAGCGCTGTCGGGCCAATTTCCCACCCGCATCCGCTCGGGAAGCCTGGCGGCAGACGGAATCTGCCAACGTCGATCAGCCGAATTTGCAGAACTCGTCTACCTGAGCTCTTCGGGCGGTACGGATCTCTATCCCACGCTATCGGCCATCGAGCACCTTGCTTTCGTTAGGGAGGCGTGGAAATCGGCCGCCGACATCGACTCGCTCTGCAGCTCCCTCGGAATCTCCCCATATCTCGACAAGCCGACCCGTAAACTCTCGACAGGAATGAAGCAGCAGGTAAAGCTTGCCATGGCGATAGCGACCGATTGCCCGTACCTCATCCTCGATGAACCGCTGAACGGCCTCGATCCGGGAAAACGGAAAACCTCCTGCGACGCGATGCGCAGCGAAGTGGCGCGGGGACGCAGCGTGCTCATTTCAAGCCATCTACTCGACGACCTGGCAGACCTCACCAACTCGTTCTACTTCATCGAAGCCGGCACGCTCGTGGAAAAGATCGAGTCGTCCTCGCAGACGCTCAAGCAGGAATACCTCGATACATACGAGCGAGGTGAATGACATGAAACTATTTGAACAGCTGAAGTCCAATGCGTCGCGCATGGCTGTCTACGCCATCCTCGTGGCAACGGCTTTATGCGGAATCGCGGCACCCGTCTATGCGCTCAACGGGGAGAAAGGCGATGTCGAACCCGCGTACATGGCTTCGACGGTTAAGGACCGGTACAAAGCCTTCTCTGGAGACACGTTTTACGTAGCAGAGTACGACACGACCTACCGTCAGCTTCGCTACAACAAGGGCTACGACTATCTAGGCGCAGAGGCAATCAGCTATACGTCGGGTTGGTACCGCTCCAGCTATGGACACATAACCCAGTTCAAGTGTAACTACCGTGTGTACAACTAAAGCAACCGGCCGGGACGAGGGGTGACGCAAAAGCGTCGCCCCTCGTTTTTAACCATGTCAACTGAACCTAGTTCAGTTTGGTTGATTTCCGATCTCAGCCGAACACATTGAGCGGAAAGGCCGTTCCCGCAGTCAGTCGAACGTCCCCGGGGCCCTTCTCAGGCCCCGGGGACGGCATTTTCCCAGTTGAAGGAACGGTGGAGATGTGTTTCGATGGGTCAGATTCGTGTCGTTCCGAAAAGACCGTGAACCTTTTGTGGGACACGCGGCGCCGTGGTACCATAGCCGAGTTTGTTGTCTTGGTCGGAAACCAAGACGCCTTATGCGCTGATCGGTAACCAGCGCCTGACTAATAAGGAGTCCTACCATGAAGCAGGGTATCCATCCCCAGTATGTCGAGTGCACGGTGACGTGCTCCTGCGGCAACACCTTCAAGACGCACGCTACCGTGTCCGAGATGAAGGTCGAGCTTTGCAACGAGTGCCACCCGTTCTACACTGGCCAGCAGAAGTTCGTCGACACCGGTGGACGCGTCCAGCGCTTCGCCGACAAGTTCGGTGGCGCCGCTGCCGCCCAGCTCAAGAAGGCTGAGGAGGCCAAGGCTGCCAAGGCCGCCAAGGCTGCTGAGGCCGAGGCCGCTCGCAAGGCCGCCGCTGAGGCTAAGGCCGCCGAGAAGGCTAAGCGTGCCGCTAAGTTTGCCGAGGAGGCTGCCAAGCAGGCCGCCGAGGCTCCCGCAGAGGCTCCCGTCGAGGAGGCCGCTGCCGAGGCCGATACTACCGAGGCTGCTGAGTAAATAGCTCGCCGCGGAATCACTCGCATTCATGGCATGAGGGCCGTGCATCCATTTAGGTGCGCGGCCCTTTTCTTTTTATTGGTGCAAACCAACCTGTCCCCATTGCACCAGATTGGTGCGAAGGGGACAGGTTGGTTTGCACCAAATGACAGAGAGGCGGCGTTTGCCCAGATAAAACCTGCCAAAATAAACCTGTCCCTTTTTGGCAGGTTGGTCGTAGTTATTACGTGGCGGTTGAGGTCGACCGTATGGGGCGCGCCTTGTTTGGCTAAAGTACAATTATCTGTGTTTAACTCGCCCGCAGCTGCACGGCGTGGGCGATGGCCAAAAAGGAAAACCACATGGGATTCATGTCAAAGCTGCTGTCCTTTGGATCCGATAAGGACCTTAAGCGCTACTACAAGATCGTCGACCAGATCAACGGTCTTGAGCCCCAGTTTGAGAAGATGACCGAGGAGGAACTCCGCGGCCAGACCGATAAGTTCCGCGAGCGTTACGCCAACGGCGAGTCGCTCGACGACATGCTCCCCGAGGCCTTTGCCACCGTGCGTGAGGCTTCCAAGCGCACCATGGGTATGCGCCACTTTGACGTGCAGCTCATTGGCGCTATGGCGCTGCACGAGGGCCACATCGCCGAGATGAAGACCGGCGAAGGTAAGACCCTCGTCTCCACGTTGGCCGGCTATCTCAACGCTATTGCCGGCAAGGGCGTGCACGTCGTTACTGTCAACGATTACCTTGCCAAGCGCGACTCCGAGTGGATGGGCCGCATCTATAAGTACCTGGGCATGACCGTCGGTCTGCTCCAGAACAACATGCCGCTCGAGCTCAAGCGCCCGGCCTACCAGGCCGACGTCACCTACGGCACCAACTCCGAGTTCGGCTTTGATTACCTGCGCGACAACATGGTTACCCGTCCCGAGCAGCGCGTGCAGCGCGGTCACAACTACGCCATCGTCGACGAGGTTGACTCCATCCTGATCGATGAGGCCCGCACCCCGCTGATCATCTCGGGCGCTGGCACCAAGTCCGCCAGCACCTACAAGGACTTCGCGCGTGCCGTGCGCGGCCTGGAGCGCGGCGAGGACGTCTCGCACGACATGCTCACCGCCACCGAGGACGTCGAGCCCACGGGCGACTACGTCATGGACGAGGCCAAGCACACCATCGCCGCCACCGAGCGCGGCCTTAAGAAAATCGAGCGCCGCCTGGGTATCGATGACATCTATGCCGATCTCTCCGGCCAGCTGGTCAACCACCTGCAGCAGGCGCTGAAGGCCCAGTACATGTTCCACCGCGATAAGCAGTACGTGGTCACCAACGGCGAGGTCAAGATCGTCGACGAGTTCACCGGCCGCATTATGGAAGGCCGCCGCTATTCTGAGGGCCTGCACCAGGCCATCGAGGCCAAAGAGGGCGTGCTCGTACGCGAGGAGAACCAGACACTCGCCACCATCACCCTGCAGAACTACTTCCGTCTGTATGACAAGCTCTCCGGCATGACCGGCACGGCACTTACCGAGGATGCCGAGTTCCGCGAGATCTACAAGCTGCCCGTCGAAGTCATCCCTTCCAACAAGCCCGTGCAGCGCGTGGATCACGAGGACCTGGTGTACCGCACCATTCAGGCCAAGTACAACGCCGTCGCCGACGATGTCGAGCGACGTCACGCCAAGGGCCAGCCGGTCCTGGTGGGCACCGTCTCCATCGAGAGTTCCGAGAAGCTGTCCGCCGCCCTTACCAAGCGCGGCATCGCACACGAGGTCCTCAACGCCAAGCACCATGAACGCGAGGCCCACATCGTTGCCCAGGCCGGACGCTACGGCGCCGTGACCATCGCTACTAACATGGCCGGTCGTGGTACCGACATCCTGCTGGGCGGCAACCCCGACGAGCTGGTGCGCGAGCGCCTGGAGTACGAGGGTCTGACCATGGAGGATGTGACGCCCGAGCAGCTCGAGCAGTTTAACGCCGAGGCCAAGGAGACTTGCAAGGCCGAGCGCGAGCGCGTGCTTGCCGCCGGCGGCCTGACCGTCATCGGCACCGAGCGCCACGAGTCCCGCCGTATCGACAACCAGCTGCGCGGCCG